>NC_015717.1:0-316000 GCF_000253295.1 Hyphomicrobium sp. MC1
TCACTATGCAGGCAGCACAAAAGGCAGAGTCTCAAGGTAATGAGCACAGCGCCGAGACGCCGACGGTTGCGGTAGAGGGCCGTGGTCACAAGGTCCGCGCCATGCTCAAGGTTCAGCTCGGAGATGAGGTCTATTCGAGCTGGTTCAAGAGCCTGGAATTCGAAAGCTTCGATGGACGGATCGTCAAGGTTTCGGTGCCGGTCAAGTTTGTGCGCAACTGGATTCAAGAACACTATTCCGAGCACTTGCTGCGCTGCTCGCGCGTTGAATTCGCAACGGCCGAGCGCGTCGAAGTCGTTTGGCGGCAGCCCGGTGCGGTTCCGCAGCGGTCGGCGGATGCTCGTATCGGAGACGCCGCGCACACCAGCGCTGCCATTCCAGCACCCATCGCGCACGTCGAGACGCCGCGTCCGGCAGCACCGCTGCGGGCTCCGGTTCTGCCCGTCCAGCGGACGTCTGCGGGCGGCCTTGAAGGTTCGCCGCTCGATCCGCGCTATACATTTGAAAGCTTCGTCGTCGGGGCGTCGAACCGGATGGCGCATGCGGGCGCCACGCAGGTTGCGGAAACGGTCCTAACGGGTGCGCCCGGCTACAATCCTCTTTACATCCATTCGGCGGTCGGCCTCGGCAAGAGCCACCTTCTTCATGCCATCGCTTGGGAAGTGAAGAAGCGTGCGCCGAATGCACAGGTGCTGTATCTTACGGCCGAACGCTTCCGCTATCAGTTCGTCGAAGCGCTGCGGTCGTCTGATCCGCTGGCGTTCAAGGAGCGCTTCCGCAACATCAACATGTTGCTGATCGACGACCTCGAATTCCTGCAAGGCGAGCGGACCGAGCAAGAGTTCGATCACATCATCAATGCACTGCTCGACGGCGGTAAGCAGGTCGTCGTTGCTTCGGCGCGGGCGCCGAACCAGATCGAACGCCTGAACGAGCGGATGCGGTCGCGGCTGCAACGCGGTCTCGTCACCGAGCTTCAGTCCCTCGATCATGAGCTTCGCCTCAAGGTGCTGGACAAGCGTCTGGCCGAGAAGAAGGCGGCCGATCCGTCCTTCTCGCTGTCGCGCGATGTCGTCGATCTCCTGGCGCTGCGCCTGACGGAGAACGGCCGCGAGCTCGAAGGGGCGGTCACGCGCCTTTACGCGACGTGGCAGTATATGCGCACGCCGATCACGCTCGACATTGCTGAGACGGTCATCCGTGATCTCGTGCAGAACCTTGAGCCGCGCCGGATCAAGATCGAGGATATCCTGCGGATTATTTCCCGGCATTACGGCGTGTCGAAGGGCGATCTGCTGTCGCAGCGCCGTCATCGTTCCGTCGTTTGGCCGCGCCAGATCGGCATGTACCTGGCCAAACATCTGACAGCGCGTTCGCTGCCGGAAATCGGACGGCGGTTCGGCGGCCGCGACCACACCACCGTTTTGCACGCGATCCGCAAGATCGAGGGCGAAATCAGCAAGAATCCGAACCTCGGAGATGAGCTTGAGGAGCTGAAACGGCTTCTCAACCACTGACCGCAACTTCACCCCTTGCGGCCTGATGCGACGCGGGGCCGGCATTTCATCCCCCTGGAGTGCCGGCCTTGCCGCGTGTGGGATAAGCCCGTAATTGGCGGTATCACGCAGATTGTGCGCTGACCCATACATCTTACTTGAAAAACTAGCTTCTTTCGGGTCTGATCCGGCTCCACGGGCGATTCCGCCCAGCGGCGCGGTCCGCGCCAAAATCGTTCTTTTGCGTGAGATGCTGCGGCGGGCTTCGACCGCGCTTCCATGCACACTTCCATAGCTGAGGATAAATATGCGTCTCGAGATCGAACGTGGGGAACTCTTGAAGGCGCTCAGCCACGTCACAAGCGTCGTCGAACGGCGGACGACGATCCCGATCTTGTCGAACATCATGCTTAAGGCCGCAGGCGATGCGTTGATGTTCAAGGCGACGGATCTCGAACGCGAGGTGAGCGAGAGCGTCGGTGCCAAGGTTTCGGCGCCCGGCACGCTGACGGTTCCGGCGCATGTGCTGCACGACATCGTGCGCAAGTTGCCGGACGGTGCCGAGATCGAGATCAAGCGCGACGGCGATAAAGAACGTCTGACGATCACGTCGGGGCATTCGCGCTTCAGCCTGCAGACGCTGTCGGCCGACGATTTCCCGGATCTCGCGGTTGGCGAGATCGGGCACGAGTTCACGATGGAAGCCGGCGACTTGAAGCGGCTCATCGACAAGACGAAATTCGCAATTTCGACGGAAGAAACGCGCTACTATCTCAATGGCATCTATCTGCATCCGGCTGAGACGGACGGCACGAAGACGCTGCGTGCTGTCGCGACCGACGGTCATCGCCTGGCGCAGGTGGAACTGCCGCTGCCGAAGGGCGCGGAGGGCATGCCGGGCGTCATCATTCCGCGCAAAACGGTGCACGAGTTGACGCGGCTGCTCGAAGATTCGAGCGCGAAAGTGAAGGTCGGCGTGTCGCAGACGAAGGTGCGGTTCGAGATTGGCTCGGTCGTGCTGACGTCGAAGCTGATCGACGGTACGTTCCCCGATTACGGCCGCGTCATTCCGCACAACAACGACAAGGAAATGAAGGTCCCGAACGCGTCGTTCAAGAGCGCCGTCGATCGCGTGTCGACGATTGCAAGCGAGCGCGGGCGTGCGGTGAAGCTCAATGTCGGCAAGGACAAGCTGATCCTGACGGTGAACAATCCGGAAGGCGGCAGCGCGACGGAAGAAATTCCGGTCGGCTACAGCGCTGGGCCGCTGGAGATCGGTTTCAACGCTCGCTATCTGCTCGACATCGCCGATCAGCTCGAAGGCGAGGATGCGCGGTTCCTGCTCGCCGATCCCGGTTCGCCGACGATGGTGCGCGACAGCAGCGACGCCAGCGCGCTCTACGTGCTGATGCCGATGCGGGTTTAATCAGCGGCGTGAGTTCGTCTCCCCTTGACTAGGAGAGGGTGCGGCCAGCTTCCCCTCCCCTCGACGGGGAGGGGGCAGGGGTGGGGTGGCGATTTGGTCAATGAGCGCGCCCGCGAGCTTCGCAACAATGCCACTGCCGCCGAGCGCCGACTTTGGTATCGGCTGCGAGTTTTAAACAGTGAAGGCCAAAAGTTTTCGGAGGCAAGTGCCTGTCGACAAATTCATCGTTGATTTTGCCTGCTTATCCCATCGGCTTATCATTGAGGTCGATGGCGCGACACACTCGACGGATGAAGAACTCGCGAACGACTTGGGCCGCCAACGCTATCTTGAGAGCCAAGGCTTCATGGTGCTTCGGTTTCAGAACGCCGACATTGCCGAAAACATAGACGGTGTGATGGATGTCGTTGTCGATGTTTTGCGAACGCGCGCCCATGATTTGACCCCCACCCCTAACCCCTCCCCGCAAGGGGGAGGGGAATGACACTCTGGGTCGAGCGGCTGCAGCTCACGAATTTTCGCAGCTACACGTCGGCGAGTGTGACGACGGATGCCGGGCCGCAGGTGATTGTCGGCGCGAACGGGTCAGGCAAGACCAATCTTCTCGAAGCATTATCGCTGTTGTCTCCGGGCCAAGGATTGAGGCGGGTGCCGTTCGTCGATCTGGCGCGGGCGTCGGGTGACGGGGGTTTTGCGGTTGCGGCGCGAGCGCATACGCTTGCCGGGCCTGCCGATCTCGGCACGGGTTTAGTGCCCGGTGCAAATTCGCGTGGCGAGCGCACGGGCCGCATCGTGCGGATCGACGGCGTGGCGCAGTCGGGCTCGGGTATTCTCGCCGATTACCTCGAAATCGTGTGGGTGACGCCGGCGATGGACGGGCTGTTCACGGGCGCGGCATCCGAGCGGCGGCGGTTTCTCGACCGGTTGATCCTGTGTTTTGATCATGGATACCGAACGATCGCAGGGCGCTTCGAGCGCGCCATGACGAGCCGCAACCGGCTGCTCGCAGATGGCGTGCGCGACAACGCCCAGCTTTCGGGTTTCGAGCAAGTGATGGCCGAGACGGGCATTGCGGTTGCAGCGGCGCGGCTCGAAGCGGTCGCTGCCATGCGCACCATCGTCGAGAAGCGGCGGGCGCGTGATCCGAACTCGGCGTTTCCCTGGTCGGCATTCCGGCTCGAAGGGACAATCGAAGACGACCTGAGCGGTATGTCGGCGGTCGAAGCGGAAGATTTGTATGCCAAGACATTGCGCGACACGCGCGAACGCGACCGTGGCGCTGGCCGGACGCTCGATGGGCCGCACCGGTCGGATCTTATCGTCGAGCATGGGCCGAAAGCACTCGAAGCGCGGCATTCCTCGACGGGCGAGCAGAAAGCGCTGCTGCTCGGCCTCGTTCTGGCGCACGCTGAGCTTTTGACGGAGCGACAGGAAGGCGCTGCGCCGATCCTGCTGCTCGATGAAATCACGGCACACTTGGACGTTCACCGCAGGGCTGCGCTTTTCGATGAAATCCTGCGGCTCGGCGCGCAAGCCTGGATGACGGGCACGGACGCGGATGCCTTTTCAGCGCTTGCCGAAAAGGCCCGATTCTGGGGTGTGAACGAGGGAAAAATCGAAGCCCTTCCGTAACGACTTCAACAGGGACAAACGGCCACATCCAAAATGCTGAAAAACAAAGGTTTTTTGGCCTCAAATTCTGTCGATTTCGTGCGGATTTTCGAGGCGATTTGTGCTATACAAAACGATCGAATATCCGCCTGCTGAGAAAGCCAAAAAATGAACGCGCAACCGCTCAAGAAAACCCCTGAGTCTGACGACTACGGCGAAGACAGCATCAAGATGCTGAAGGGGCTCGACGCGGTTAGAAAACGCCCCGGCATGTACATCGGCGACACCGATGACGGTTCGGGTCTGCATCACATGATTTACGAAGTGGTCGACAACGGGATCGACGAGGTTCTCGCCGGTCATGCGAAGTCGTGCATGGTGACGCTGAATCCCGACGGCTCGTGCACGGTGCGCGACGATGGCCGCGGTATTCCGACCGGCATCAAGCGCGACGACGATCACGATCCGAAGCGCTCGGCGACGGAAATCGTTTTCACCGAGCTGCATGCGGGCGGCAAGTTCGACCAGAACTCCTACAAGGTGTCGGGTGGTCTGCACGGCGTCGGCGTGTCGGTCGTAAACGCGCTGTCGACGTGGCTCAAGTGTCGCGTCTGGCGCGACGGCAAAGAGCACTTCATCGAATTTCACAACGGCAACGCTGTTGCGCCGCTGAAGGTCGTCGGCGATGCGGGCGAGGAGCGCGGCACGGAAGTCTCGTTCCTGCCGAGCACCGAGACGTTCCACAACGTGACGGAATTCGATTTTGCGACGCTGGAGCATCGCCTGCGCGAACTGGCGTTTCTCAACTCCGGCGCGAAGATCGTGTTGACCGACGCGCGCCACGCCGACGTGAAGCGTGAGGAATTCATGTACGACGGCGGCACGGCTGCGTTCGTGCGCTATCTCGACCGCTCGAAGACGTCGGCGCTCAGTGAGCCAATCCTGATTAATGCCGAGAAAGACGGGATCACCGTTGAGGCGGCGCTGTGGTGGAATGACAGCTATCACGAGACCGTGCTCTGCTTCACGAACAACATCCCGCAGCGCGACGGCGGCACGCATCTCGCCGGTTTCCGCGGCGCGCTGACGCGTATCGTCAACAAATACGCGGAAGAGTCGGGCATTGCGAAGAAAGAGAAGGTCAACCTCTCGGGCGACGATGCGCGAGAGGGCTTGACGTGCGTGCTCTCGGTCAAGGTGCCGGATCCGAAGTTTTCTTCGCAGACGAAAGACAAGCTCGTCTCATCGGAGGTTCGTCCGGTCGTTGAGGCGGCGGTTGGCGATCAGCTCGGCGCGTGGTTCGAAGAGCATCCGAAAGAAGCTAAGGTTATCGTCGGTAAGATCGTCGAAGCAGCGTTGGCGCGCGAGGCGGCGCGCAAAGCGCGTGATCTCACCCGCCGCAAGGGCGCGCTCGATGGCCTGCGTTTGCCGGGCGGTTTGGCGGAATGCCAGGATCGCGACGCGTCCAAGACCGAGCTTTTCATCGTCGAGGGTGACTCGGCCGGTGGCTCTGCGAAGCAAGGACGCAAGCGCGAGTTTCAGGCCGTGCTGCCGATCCGAGGTAAAATCCTGAACGTCGAGCGCGCGCGCACTGACAAGATGCTGTCGTCGGAGCAGGTGACGAACATCATCGGCGCGCTGGGCACCGGCATCGGACGCGACGAGTTCAAGCTCGACAAGCTGCGTTATCACAAGGTCATCATCATGACCGACGCCGACGTCGACGGCGCGCACATCCGAACGCTGCTGTTGACGTTCTTCTATCGGCAGATGCCGGAACTTGTCGACAAGGGGCATGTCTACATCGCGCAGCCGCCGCTCTACAAAGTGGCGAAGGGCAAGTCGCATTCGTATCTCAAGGATCAACGCGCGCTGGAAGATTACCTGATCGATCAGGGCCTTGCCGACGCGGTTCTCGTCACGGGCGATGGCGCGGAGCGCGCAGGCCGCGATCTACGCGATATCGTCGAGCAGGCGCGGCAGATTGCGGGCGGCATCAATGGGCTGCATCATCGCTACAACCGCGACGTGGCCGAGCAGGGCGCCATCGGCGGCGCGTTCGATGCCTCGATCCTGAATACGCCGTCGGCCGAAAAGGCAAACGCCATCGCCGAACATGTCGCGAAGCGGCTCGATGCGATTTCGGAAGAGATGGAAACCGGCTGGGAAGGCCGCTACGGCAACGACGGCTATGTCTTTAAGCGCGAAGTGCGCGGCGTGACGGAAGTGCACTTCCTCGACCGGGCGTTGCTCGGCTCGCTCGATGCGCGGCGCATTAACGAACGGCACGCGCATCTCGTCGAAGTTTACGAGACGCCCGCGAAGCTCAAGCGCAAGGACAAGACGGACATCATCACCGGGCCGCGCTCGCTGCTCGAAGCCGTTTACGAGACAGGCCGCAAGGGGCTCGATCTGCAGCGCTACAAAGGTCTGGGCGAGATGAATCCGGAGCAACTCTGGGAGACGACTCTCGACCCGGACGTCCGCACGCTCTTGCAGGTGAAGGTCGGCGATCTGGCAGAAGCCGACGAAATTTTCGCCAAGCTGATGGGCGATGTCGTCGAGCCGCGCCGCGACTTCATCCAGGAAAATGCGCTCAACGTTTCGAACCTTGATGTGTGAGTGGAGGTATCGCTCACTCGCATCGGCGGGGACACTCGGATTTTTGCTCCTGGTTTTGATCTGCAGTTTTTCCGCGTCGGCGGAGACTTATGGGCCTTTTTTCTACCGTATCGGGGTTGCGGAAAGTTACGTGGGTTTTGAAACGTCACTTTCCCTGAACGGTTCGAAACTGGTCGTCGAAAACTGCATTCAAGTCGTTTTTCCAGGAAAGCGGCAGTGTTCTTCTCAAACCTTTCAAGAGGGCGAGTTTTCATTGACCGACGATTTCGTCGAATATGTCAGCGGCAATATCGAGAAAGTTGATCGCAAATCTCGCCTGTTTACGATCGAAGACAGTCGGGATCACCACGCAATCGTTCGAAACGTCACCGAACGCTTCGAGGGGTGGGAGACTACGCCCGCGAACTGGCTCAATCGGTGACGGGTTAGATCGTTCATTCTGCGCGGGTGCTTGATGGATCCTCGGGACAAGCCCGAGGATGACATACGACTAGACCCTTTTGCGGCCGGGAAGGGCGTGGGTTTCGGTGCCTGCTTTCTTGGCGGCGCCTTGGAGTTCGGCGCGGAACTCGTCGCGTTTTTCGTGGATCGATGCGATGACGAGTCCGGTCGGAATGCCGAGGCCGACGAGCGCCGATTCCGATAGCTGAAGACTTGCTTCGATCGTCTCGGGCACGGCGTCGTTGACGCCGATGTCGTAGAGGTGGCGAGCGTGGCTTGCATCCTTGGCGCGCGAGACGATGAGCAGGTTCGGGTGACGCGTTCGCAGCGCCTTCACGATGGCGTCGATCTCGGGCTGCGTGTGGATGGTGATAATCGCGGCCTTGGCGGTGTCGAGACCGCAATGTTCAAGAAATTCGACGTTGCGGACGTCGCCGAAATAGACCGGCTTGCCTTCGCGCCGGGCGTTGGCAACGAGGCTCGGGGCGCGGTCGACGGCGATATAGCGAATTTTGTGCTCGGCCAGCAGGTCGCCGATCAGTTGACCGACGCGGCCGTAGCCGACGACGAGCGCTTTGATGTTACCTTCGCCGGCGGGCGTTACGGTGAGCGCCGGATCGACGGCCGCAGGAGGGGCGTTGCGTTTCGCCAGCCAGCGGCCGAGCTTGGCGCAAGCCGGGATTAACGCCATCGTCAGCGAGACGGATGTTAGCAGGATGCTCGTCAATTCGCGGCTGACGAGGTGCGATTCCAAGGCGAGCGTCAGTATGACGAACGCGAATTCGCCGCCGGGCGCCAGCAGTGCCGCTGTTTCGAGGGCTGCGCCGCGGGCAACGCCAAAGAGGCGCGAGAGGCCGTAGATGATTACGGCTTGCAGGGTGAGTAGCCCGACTGTCGCTGCAAAAATAGCTCCGGGCGCCGCAACCATGGCTTTTAGATCGAGTTGCGAGCCGACCGAAAAGAAGAAGACGCCGAGCAGAAGCGATTTGATCGGCTCGACCGTCGTCTGCACGGCGCGGCGATATTCGGTTTCGGCTAACAGCAAACCGGCGACGAATGCGCCGAGTGCGAGAGACAAGCCTGCCGCGGCGGTGACGAATGCGGTGCTGACGGCAACGAAGAGCGTGGTGGCGATGAACAGGTCTTCGTTGTGTGTCTGCGCGACGACGCGGAATAGCGGCTGAAGAACGTAGCGGCCGACGCCGACGATCGCGACGAGCGCTGCTGCAGCCTGCACGACGGCCATTAGGATGCCGGCGAGAAGCGAGCCTTTGTTGCCGGGCTCCAATATGCTGATCAAGATCAGGATCGGAACGACGGCGAGGTCTTGGAACAACAGGATCGAGAAGCTCGTTCGGCCGACGGAGGTTGCGAGCCGCTTCTGGTTCGCCAGCATTTCGATGACGATCGCGGTCGACGACAGGCACAGCGCGGCGCCGATGACGAGGGCGATGACCGGCGGCTGACCCAACAGGTAGGCGACCAGTCCGATTAGGGCCGCCGAAACAACGACTTGCGATGCGCCGAGGCCGAAGACCAAGCGACGCATCGTTGAAAGGCGTTCAAACGACAGCTCAAGGCCGATGATGAAGAGCAGAAAGACGACGCCCCACTCGGCAAATTTTGCAAGTCGTTCGGGATCGGTGATCGTCAGCCAATCGAGATGCGGAATGTAGGGCGTCAGGGCGCCGAGGCCGCCGGGACTGAGGAACGCGCCTGAGAGGAGGAAAGCGAGAACGGTACTGACGCCATAGCGATGCAATAGCGGCACGACGACACCAGCCGTGCCCAAAACCAAAAGCGCATCTTTGTAGTTCGCCAGATTTCCCGCAGCCGACATCACCTCTCCTTAACAGTTGGTAAGAGTATGACGGCCCGGAACGCCACGCGCCACTGGGCATTTCGCTCGCTCGTCCGTATGCAGAAATTTTGCGTGCCTACAACTTGGCCGTCCGCGTTCGGATGTTTAAGCGCTGAGCGCTCGCGATGCGCGAACTTAACGCGGCTTTAGCCAACCTTCTGTAACAGTTTCACAGACGATCTGCGTCGGACTGGTGCCACCGACGCAGTGCAGGGGAGGGGGCTCCGCCTTCAAAGGAATTGACGGTGTTGCGTGCCATCGCAGCAGCTCTGGGTTTTGTGTTGTGGCTGGTCCGCAGGATTCTGTTCGGACCGCGGCGCAAGCCAGCTGCGGCGCCCGAGCCGACGCTTCCGGCGTCGTTTCAGTCCGTTGCGACGCGGGCGTTCGGTGCGGGTGGGGCCGACAAGCCTGTTCAGGCTGTGCAAGCGGCTTCGCGACCGAAACAGAAACGCGCGCCTCGGCTGACGCTGAAATATCGCGTCGCAATCGGCGGTGCGGTTCTGGGCACCGGTCTGTTGATGCTGACCTTCGCATTCATGATGGTCTATTACACCGTTGTTTTTCCGGACCCGCTGGCGCTGCGTGCCTCCGGCCATGCACCGCTCATCCGGATCCTGGCGCGCGACGGAACGGTGCTCGCCGTGCGTGGTGCGCCGCATGAATACATCCCGCTCGAAAAAATGGCCAAAGCGTTGCCTGCGGCAGTCGTTGCAACAGAAGACCGGCGCTTTTTCGATCATTACGGTGTCGATCCGGCTGGCATGCTGCGGGCGATGTTTGCGAACTTGCGCGCCGGGCGGTTCGCGCAAGGCGGTTCGACGCTGACGCAGCAGCTCGCGAAGAATTTGTTTCTGACGCAAGACCGAACGCTGTCACGCAAGATCGCCGAGCTTGGGCTGGCGCTGTGGCTCGAGGTTCGTTTGACGAAGCCGGAGATTTTGGAACTCTACTTGAACCAAGTCTATTTCGGTAGCGGCGCATATGGCGTGGAGGCGGCAAGCGAGCGGTATCTCAATAAACCTGCGAGCGAACTGACGATCCCGGAAGCGGCGATGATTGCCGGGCTTCTGAAGGCGCCTTCGAAATATTCGCCGTCGGCGAGCCCTGGCGCTGCCCGCGCGCGGGCGCGCGTTGTCATTACCAAGATGTTTGATGCCGGCTTCATCTCCGAAGCGCAGGAGACGCAGGCGCTGGCGCAGACGCTGGTGTTCAACGAACAGAAGATCGAGCAGACGGCGGCAGACGCGGGCTATGTCGTCGATTGGGTTCTCGATCAGTTGCCGGCTGCGGTCAGCGAGGACGAACAGGCCGATCTCATCGTCGAGACGACCGTTGATAAAAATCTTCAGCGGCGCGCGCAAGAGACCGTCGCGGATACGCTGGCACGGAAAGGCGAGGCCTACGGTGCGAGCCAAGCGGCGATGACGCTGCTCGACGGCAGCGGCGGTGTGCGTGTGATGGTCGGTGGCCGTGATTATGCCGGCAGCCAGTTCAATCGCGTCATCAGGGGCAAGCGACAGCCGGGGTCGGCGTTCAAGCCGTTCATCTATCTCGCCGCGTTGAACAAGGGCATGTCGCCCGACACGATCGTCAATGATGCGCCGATCACGATCGGCGGGTGGTCGCCGAAGAACGACGACGGGAAGTACGCAGGGCCGGTTCCGATCCGGCGCGCGATTGCGCAGTCGATCAACACCGTTGCGGTGCGCCTCAATCAGGCGATCGGGCGCGGCACGGCCGTCGATCTGGCGCAGCGGCTCGGCATCAAGTCCGAGCTGCATGATGGTCCGTCGCTCGCGCTCGGGACGTCGGAAGTGACGCTGCTTGAAATGGCGGGTGCTTATGCGGCGTTCTCGAATGGCGGATACGTGGTCACGCCGCACGTCATCACGCGGATCACGACGAGCCGCGGCCGTGTGCTCTACGAATACGAGCCGCCGCAGAACGCGCGCATCCCAGAGGCGGACCGCATCGGCGCGCTGAACGACATCCTGAATGCGGCCGTCGATTACGGCACCGGACGGCGCGCCGCACTTCCCGATCGGCCTGCGGCGGGCAAGACCGGCACGACGCAGGATTTCCGCGATGCCTGGTTCATGGGATACACGGCACAGTTTGCGGCAGGCGTCTGGGTTGGCAATGATAACGGCAAGTCGATGAACCGCGCGACGGGCGGCAGTCTGCCCGCCGAGATCTGGCGGCAGGTGATGCGCGTTGCCGACGAAGGCTTGCCGCCGCTGTTGTTGCCGGGAACCGTTGTCGCGAACCCCCAGGTCGAAGCGGCGACATGGGGCGGCCTTGCGAACCGGCTGCCGCGTGTGGTCGAAGCGCCAGAAATTCTGCCATGGCAGCGTCGTCCGGGCGCTTTGGTACAGCAGCCCTATTCGGCGACTTCGGTGTCGCTCGCCGCGCCGAATGCATCGCATCCGGCCAACAGCATCGGCGAAGACTTCATCGAGAAAGCTCTGGCGTCATCGCCGGCGAATGGCAGCAGTCATGCCGCGCAAGTCGCTGCGCCGGACTCATCGACGCCGCAAAGCGGCGCCTTTCCATTCAGCAATTGGTGGTGACGCCGGGATGCCCTGTCAGTGTCCGCGACAGTGGGCAGGGCCGTAGCGGTGAAGATCGGGACCGAGCACCTGCAACCATTGCTTGGCGCTTTCGAAATCCGGACAGATCTTTTTGACGAGCGCCCAGAAGCGTGGGCCGTGATTCATCTCGATGAGATGGGCCACCTCGTGCGCGGCGACGTAATCGAGCACGAATGGAGGCGCGAGGATCAGGCGCCACGAGAACGACAACGCGCCGGTCGTCGAGCACGAACCCCAGCGGCTCGTTTGATCGCGGATCGCAATGCGCTTGGCCTGGAGCGATAGCGGACGCGTGTGTTTTTCGACGCTCGCTGCGAGATCGCGTTTGGCTTCCTCGAAAAGCCAGCGCGTCAAACGGTTGGGCGCCAAGTCTTCGTCGCCAGGAACGACAATCGATGGATGCGCGCCACGCTTGTCGATGGCGATGATGCGTGAGCGCTTTTGGCCTGAGAAGGTAATCGTGTGCGGAACGCCGCGCAGCGGCATGGCGGCGGCGTGCTCGAACGGCACATGGTTCGGCAAGCTGTCGAGGCGGGCGCGAACCCAATCGATGTGGCGATTGAGGAAGGTGCCCGCTTCGTCGAGATCGCATTGCAGTGGCAGCGTGACGATCACGGCGCGGCGCGTGCGACTTACGCGGAGCGTAAGACGCCGGGCGCCGGGATGACGACGCACTTCCAACTGCGCACCGATGTCTTCGAGGCGGACGGATCGTGTTTTGGAACTCAAGTCGATGGCGCGCCGTCCGTTCATGATCCTCATGCGCTCTGCCCCCTAAAGCCGACGCGCATCCAAGTGATGCAACGAAGTGCCGATCGCGAATGGTTGATCAATACAGCACGATGATGACCTATCAAGGTTCTCGTCGTCGCTCCAGATGCAATGTCACAGGGATGTTCCAGCATGTGAAAGTGTGGCCCGCGGGTCTCAGGAACGAATCGCCGCTTGCTCACTGCGGAAGTGCCCTGTCCAACGAAGCAACGAGCTGATCGACATCGTTCGTATGCGGGATCGGCGCGAGCAGTTTTCCATCTTTCCCCATCAAATAAAAGATCGCGGAGTGATCGATGGTGTAGCTCTTGGGATCCTTTTCATCGGCGACTTTCTGATAATAGACGCGATAAGCCTTCGCAGTCGCTGCGATTTCGCTTTCTGTCCCGGTGAGACCAACAAGACGCGGACTGAACGCCTTAACGTATGTCGCCATCTTCTCGGGCGTATCCTGAGCAGGGTCCAGTGTGATGAAGATCGGCACGATGTCGTCGGCGCGCTTGCCGAGCTTGTCGAGTGCGGCGGACATCACTTGCAGGCCTGCGGGGCAGATGTCCGGGCAGTTTGTGTAACCGAAGAACACCAGCATGTAGCGGCCGAGGTAGTCCTTGTCGGTTACGCGCTTGCCGGTGTTGTCGATCAAGCTGAACGGTCCGCCGACGGAGGGGCGCCCGGAGACGGTCGACTGACCTTCGATCGTCGAACTCGGACTTCTGAGTGCAATAAATCCGAGCGCCGTGCCGGTCAGCAAGCCGGCAAAGGCGAGAGCTATCGTCGTGCGATTCATAATCTTGATGTCTCCAACTCGCATTGGCTAGAAATGTTATCAGGCGCCGAAGTCGCCGCATCGATGGGGCGGCCCTTCGCTCGCAACCCGCAAGCAAAGGTCTCGACATGCCCGTTGCGATTACAGCCCTCTACTCCGGCATCCTGGCTCTCATTATCGTTGCAATGGGGATCAACGTTACGGTGCACCGTTTCCGATACGGCGTGATGCTCGGTGATGGTGGACAGAACGTGTTGAAGCGCATGGTCCGCATACACGGCAACACCGTCGAAAACATTCCCCTCTGTGCGCTGCTCATGGCTCTCTATGAACTCAACGGCGGCGACAAGATAGTGCTGCATGCGGCAGGCATCGCTCTCATCGCGGGTCGGATGCTTTTCGCGGGACCTTTATGGTTTCACGATGGGCCAAGCCCCATCCGGGCGAGTGGGGTAACCCTGACATGGGCTACAACCGCGCTTCTAGCAATGCTAAATATTCTGCAGTTGCGTTCATAGCGCGAGCGCATACGTGACGACCGTGCGACGTGAAGTCACGACATTCAACATTGGATCATTGCGTTTATGAGCACGTCAATGGATGGCCCTCCGGCGGGGCAGCTTCTGAAAGGCATCGTCAACGAGCGCGAGAGTCAATTGCGGCTCGTCACCAGCGTTCGCCTGAGATGGGTGGCGGTGCTTGGGCAGCTCGGCGCGATCTCCGCCGTGACACTGCTTTACGGTTTTCCTTTGAATATCGGCAGTTGTCTCGTGCTGATTGCGGCGTCGGCATGGCTCAACGTGTTCCTGTCCATTCGCTATCCGGCGCGCCATCGTTTGACGACACACTTCGCCTTTGCGCTGCTCGTTTACGATGTGTTGCAGCTCGCAGGGCTTTTGTATCTGACGGGCGGGATCCAGAATCCCTTCGCGGTTTTGCTGGTTGCGCCGATCACGGTCGCATCGGCGACGCTGCCGCCACGTTACACGCTTTTTCTCGGCGCGATGGTGATCGCCGCCGGAACGCTGCTCATCAGCCATCACTATCCGTTGCCGTGGTACCAGGGCATGCGGTTCGATCTGCCACGAGATTATAAGGTCGGTGCGTTGATCGCGCTGATCTCGACGATGGGCTTCATGGCCTTTTTCACGTGGCGATTGAACAAGGAATCGCGACAGATGTCGGCGGCGCTTGCCGCAACCGACATGGTTCTCGCGAGCGAACAGCGCCTGCACGCGCTCGATGGCCTGGCGGCTGCGGCGGCCCATGAACTCGGTACGCCGCTGTCGACGATCGTTCTGGTTTCGAAGGAGCTCGAATACGAGCTCGGCAAGGACAGCCCATATCGCGAAGATCTTCAGCTCTTGCACAGCCAGGCGCGGCGGTGCCGTGAAATTCTGCAGAAGCTAACGCGCAAGCCCGACGAGCAGGATCCGATGCATGCGAGCCTGACCGTTGTCGAGCTTCTCGAAGAAGCTTCGGCGGCGCATCGGTCCGCGGGCAAGCGCATCATCATCTCGGCCAATCCGCTGCCCGGACTCGACGACGAAGTGCGGATCGAACCTGTCGCGCACCGGCGACCGGGTGTGATCTACGGCCTCGGCAACCTCATTGAGAACGCCGTGAGCTTTGCGCAGTCGGAGGTGCAACTATCGGCGCGCTGGAACGGCTCGCACGTTTACTTCACGATCACGGACGATGGTCCGGGCTTCGCGCCGGAAATGATGGACTCGATCGGCGAGCCCTACGTCACTTCTCGACGTTATGAGGATAAAGGCGAGCACGGCCATTCAGGCCTCGGGCTCGGGCTTTTCATCGCCAAGACCTTGCTGGAGCGGTCGGGGGCAACGGTGACGTTTTCAAACCTGTCGCCTCCGCGCCGGGGGGCTAACATCCAGATTTCTTGGCCAAGAACGGCGTTCGAGCTGCCGCCGGGGGCCTTCAATTGGCCGGGACGGCGTGGTATGCCTCTAAATGCGGCCTAGACGGGCAATTTGCCGCTAAAGCCCTGTCTTTTATTGCCCGCGAAGTAACCTTTCGGGTTGCTTTTTGCTTGCTTAAGGGACGTTAGCCCTTTAGGCCGCATAAGAAATATGGCCTGTCATGAAAAAAGCTAACGGATAAACCGTGATGCGGGAGGCTCCCTTGGTTACCGAAGACCTGTCTTTTAAGCAGGATGAATTGCCGGCCGACCGTTCGTTGGTCATCGTCGATGACGACCGGTCCTTCTTGCAACGTCTGGCGCGCGCAATGGAGCTTCGCGGCTTCGAAGTCCGCTTTGGCCACTCGGTTGCGGAAGGCGTCGATCTGATCCGCGAGAAGGCTCCGGCTTTCGCCGTTGTCGATATGCGTCTTGAGGATGGTTCGGGCCTCGACGTCATTGCCGAACTGGCGAAGGCTCGTCCCGATTCGCGCGCTATCGTGCTGACGGGTTACGGCAACATCGCGACAGCTGTTTCGGCTGTGAAACTCGGCGCTGTCGATTATCTCGCGAAGCCTGCCGATGCCGACGACGTGACGGACGCGCTTCTGGCGCCGACGGACGCGAAGGCGCCGCCGCCGGAAAACCCGATGTCGGCCGATCGCGTGCGCTGGGAACACATTCAGCGCGTCTATGAGCTTTGCAATCGCAATGTCTCGGAGACGGCACGCCGGCTCAACATGCATCGCCGCACGCTGCAGCGGATTTTGGCGAAGCGCGCGCCGAAGTAAGCGCGCCGCTTTCGCAACTGCTACCTCACACGACTTATTCGATCGCGAGGCCGGGGTCGATCTGCGCCAGCAGACGCATCGACGCCGTGCGCGCGATCGCTATCGTTAACGCCTTCCGCCGCGCGGCCGTCAGCGGATGCGGTGGCGGCGGACGCACCAAATCTCCAGCATAGGCGTCAGCGAGAATAAGCCCGGTATCGGGCGGCAGGATCTCCGATGGAAAATCGGGCGCCACCGCAAAGAGCAGCGCATCGCAGTACTCACGGTACTCCGGCCATTTCTGATCGGCGCGGAAGTCGGCAATGCTCGACTTGATCTCTACGATCCAGATCTCGCCGTTGCGTCCGATAGCGAGAACGTCGGCGCGACGGCCGTTACCGAGTGTGATCTCGTGCAAACTTTCGAAGTTGAGCGTGCGCAGCAGGCGCTGCGTGCCGCGCAGGATTGCACGTGCCCGCTCGTAGTTGCGCACGACCTCGGTCGCCGCGCTGTCCGTATTCGGGACAGGCTGAAAAGGATTCGTTGAGGAAGAGGAACCGTCGGTCATGGTCCCGCCATTATGACCGTGCGACTGTTGCAGACAAGCTGGCAGCGGGGACGGCCTCTTGGTCGTCCAAAACGTCGTTCGAGGGGATAGGGTCCCCGGGGGGAGAGCGTGCGAATGGTCTTCTGGCGCAACAGATCGGAGAAGAAGGCCGAGGCGCCGGTCACAGTCGAAGCGGAAACGCCGCCACCGATCACTACCGTCAAGCAGGCAGCAGCTGAGCAGCCTGCGGCGGAGGTCGCGGTGGACACAGTTGATACCATCGAGGCCGAAGCATCAACCAATGTGGTGACGCTCGTGACCAGTCGGCTTGCTGATCGCCTCGCGGATGTTGCGCCTACTGGCGAGCGTGGCGCGGCAAAGGATCAGCGCTCCGTCACGGAGACGCCCGCGCGCGATCTGGCGCAGATCAAGCCGGTCGAGCAGACGCATTTCTTCGGACAGAAACGAGCCATCGGCAAAATTCGCGCGGCGCTCGGCGCCGGTCGCGGCGAACATCTGCTCATCCTGGGCGAGCCGGGCACCGGCCGATTGGAACTCGCGGAAGCGCTCGGCACCGAAGTGGATCGTGCGCCTGCCGCCGACTGGATCTTCGTGGTGGATCCCAACGCGCCGTCGCGAGCTAAAGGGTTCGAGTTGCCGCCGGGCGAAGGCGCGCGGTTCCGACGCGATACGAGAATTACGCTCGACAAAGCGTGCGCGGCGTTTGGACGTTATCTAAAAAGCGAAGAGCACCGCATCAGTCTCGATCTCCTCGAAGAAGACATGCGCTATCGCAGCGAGCGCGCGGTCGAATCCATTCGTCGCCGGGCTGAAGCGCAGAACATTGCGGTCGTGAAATCTCTCGACGGCTACGTGCTGGCGCCGATGCATGAAGGGCGCGTCGTGCGCTCGGATGTTTTTCGGGCGCTGCCGGAAGCTTTGAAACGCAACGTCGAAGCGAAGATCACGGTGCTCGAAGACGAGTTGCAGTCGATCGTCGCGACGTTGCCGGACGCCGAATTCGAAGCCAGCGAGAAGCATGACGTGCTCATTCGTCAAGCGGCGCTCAGGACATTGCGTCCGGGCTTGGCTGCCGTTCGGCGCGCTTATGCCGATGGGCTTTCCATCGGTGCGGCGCTCGATGCTATCGAAGAGGCGTTTCTTTCGGCGGCCACACGCCATGCAGGGACCGAGACTTTCGCGCCGGTCATTTTTCTCGATTCCGAGGACGTGCAACTCGTCGATCCGACAGTGCCGAGTAAAGTCGTCATTGCGCGGCAGGCGTCGGCAACCGATCTGCTCGGCGAGGTCAGCCGCGATGCGCTGGGGTTTCCTGTTCTTCTTCCCGGCCACTTGATGCGCGCCGGGTCGGGAATCGTCATCGTTGAGGCGTGGCGGCTCGCGGCCGATCCGGCGGCTTGGCTGGTGCTCAGTGCTGCAATCCGCAGCAAGCAAATTTCTCCACTCAGTGCGCCGGGCGTCGGCGTAAAGATTGATCCGATGCCGTTTGCTGCGACCGTCGTGCTGGTCTCGGATGCGCAGTCGTGGTCGAAGCTCGAAGCCATTGAGCCCGGTATTGCGCGATATTTTCCGCACGTCGCAAAGCTCGCAGACACGGTGCCGATGTCGGAGCTCAGCGAGGACGAGTTCGCGAAAGGCGCGGCGCGGCTGGCGGTCGATCATGGTCTTCGCCCGATCAACGCCGGTGTAGCGCCGCTTATCTATAAGGACGCTGTTCGTCGCGGTGGCGGGCGTGTGTCGCTTGCCGGCATTCAGCTTCTGCATCTGCTGCAAGAAGCCGATGCCATCGCCGCAGATCACTCGGCGTCGCAAATTCGCGTGGCCGATCTCAACGCAGCGCTCGCCCGCCGCGCCGATGGCGATACGCCGTGATCGCCCACGTCGCCGAAGCATCGGAACTGAGCGGGCGGGTCGTGCTCTGGCTCGATCCGGAAGCCGAATATCCGGCGTCTCGGCTTGAGGCTCCGGTGCGCCTCGCGGCAGCTTATGGCGCCGAGATTGAAACAGTCGTCATTGCGGATGCCAGCAGCGGCTTGACCGAGGATGTGCCGATCCGCGTTATCGCGCCTTCCGGTGCCTCAGGTCGCCGCGATTTCTCCGAGCATGATCACCGCTTCGAGCTTCTGGTGACGCGGTGCCGCCGGGCGGTTGACAATGTGGGCGCGGCGCACGGCGTTCGGGTGCGGCATGCCTTGGCCAGCGGCGATGCCGTCGACCGGATTTCCGAAATGTGCGTTGAACGCGGCCCTTGGAATATCGTTGCGCTGGGGCGGATGCCGGTGTCGGGCAGCGATAACGTCATCGGGACGCTGCTTGCGAACGTCAGCGGTGCGACCGGCTTTCTGCTCTGCGGACCGCAGCGAACGAAACAGCCGCGCGTGGTCGTAATCGTCGAAGATGCCGAACGTTTGACGTCGATGCTGCGGGCGGCCGAGCGGCTGTCGGGTCCGCGCGGGCCGGTGCATGTCGTCATCGGCGCCGATACGGCCGAGTCTTATGCCGAGATCGAAGCGCAGTCGCGGCTGATCGCGCTCGAATTCCATGTGCCTGTCGTGTTCGAAGAGGTCGGGCCGACGTTCGGCGTGCCGGAAGCGCTGACGGAAGTCGTTGCGCGGCTGCGGCCGAGCCTCGTCATCGCCGTGTTCGGCGGGGCGGCCATTGCGGACGGACGCGAGCTGTCGCGTGCGTCCGTCGTCGCGCGCGCGCCGATCCTGCTGGTGCGATAGATAGCATTCGAATTGTCCTCCACGAGGAAACGTCTCGCTCGATCACGTCATTGACGCCTTGGAGGCGGCCTTCCTGGAGCACACACTCAAGGATCTTACCCGCAGTTCTGGATGGCCGGGTCAAGTCCGGCTAAGGTGTGAAAAAGGTGTGCACGGCAGCGCGAGAAAGGAAATTCAAATGACCGGCGATACGATAGCTGGCGCGTCGGAACCACTTTCAAGGCTGCTCGGACGCTGGATCTGCATGGATGAATGGTCCACGTGGGTCGCGATCGAAATTGAGTGGGTGCCTGGTCAGCGAATTAGTGTAAGGGCGACTGATACCAATGACTCAGAAAACGCCGAAATATATGACGTGAAGTTCGAAGGCGAAGTTTTGGAATTCGCGGCGCATTGGTCAACCGGATATTTTACAAAATATAAAGTCCGCGCGTTGGGTCATCACATGGAAGTCACTGCTACTTACACGCGCGTGGATCATTTTAAAAAAGCATAAGTCTCATCTGCGTTCGGGCCGAGCTAGTTAGGTTTAGTCGCCTGCTTTTTCGACTTGCGGATGGAAGAACTCCGGGCCGGAGCCGATGATCTGCGGGTCGTGCTTGCCGATGGCGTCGAGATCGCGGTCTTCGTAGTCGATCGCCAGCAGCACATGACGGATGGTTTCGAGGCGGGCGCGGCGCTGGTCGTTGGCGCGAACGACGACCCAGGGTGCAATCGCGGTGTGGGTGAAGCGGAACATCTCGACCTCGGCGCGAGTGTAATCGTCATAGCGGTTGAGCGAGGCCATATCGACCGGCGACAGCTTCCACTGTTTCAGCGGATCTTGC
The DNA here is from genome assembly GCF_000253295.1 of Hyphomicrobium sp. MC1. NCBI lineage: Bacteria > Pseudomonadati > Pseudomonadota > Alphaproteobacteria > Hyphomicrobiales > Hyphomicrobiaceae > Hyphomicrobium > Hyphomicrobium sp. MC1. The sequence continues at coordinate 20,398 of NC_015717.1, forward strand.
GCGCGGTCGTGGAAGCGCTCGATCTGCATTTCGCGGCCGATGGTGAGATAAAACTTGAAGAGCTTGATGCCGTCGCGGACGAGCAGGCCTTCGAATTCGGGCGCCTCGCGCAGGAAAACGGCGAGTTGGTCTTCGGTGCAGAAGCCCATCACGCGCTCGACGCCGGCGCGATTGTACCAGGAGCGGTCGAATAGCACGACTTCGCCCGCAGTCGGCAGATGCACGGCATAGCGTTGGAAGTAGAGTTGTCCGCGTTCGGTTTCGGTGGGCTTGGGCAGAGCGACGGTGCGCGTGTTGCGCGGGTTCATGTGCTCGTTGAATGCTTTGATGCACGAGCCTTTGCCGGAGCCGTCGCGGCCTTCGTAGAGGCACAGAATGCGATTGCCGACCTTGAGATTGTACCTTTGCAGCTTCATCAGCTCGATCTGGAGCGCAAGAAGCCGCTCTTCGTAGTCCTCGCGCTTCATGCGCTTGTCATAGGGATAGCCGCCGGAACGCATGGCGGCGTCTTCGATTTCCTTCGGAAGTTTTGGATCAGCGAGAGAGAAACCCTTCGGCAACGGCGACGTGTGCTCGAACGTCTCGTCCATGCCGCCGTTATGGATCGACATAGCGGTAGCAGCCTCGTCTGGCAGCGGCTCGTCTTCCAGCCTTTCGTGTTTTTTGTCTTTGCGCTTGCTCTTCGACATTTACCATCTCCGGCCCATAACGATGGTGAGCCTAGCATGCCGCTTCAAGGCGGTGTCGCTTGGCACTTTCGATGGTCAATCGCGTTCTAAAATGGGAAAGCCAGCAGTCACCCCCGCGACTGCTGGCTTTCCGCTTCTTCCGCCAAGCCTGCCCCCCAGCCGGCCGGCGGGCAATCCCGTCAGGATCTCTGTTTTGGATCGGAACCAGCGATGGCAGGCGCCGGAAGGCTGACCGCAACAGGCGCTTCGATCTCGGTGCGTTCGCGGCGACGCGGAGCGACCGGCTGGAACGCGCGGCGGGCATGCACCTCGCAATAGGGCAGCGCGGGAACCTTCGGTTTGCCGCAGAAATGGAAATCGGCAGATTGAGGATCGCCGATCGGCCAGCGGCAGCTGCACTCGCTCAGCGTCTGAATGGTTTTGCGCTCGGCGACCGGAATCTCGATCTCCTCTGCAGGCGCCACGTAAGTTTCGGCGTCTACATAGAGCGCGCGCACGGCCGGATTGCCGACTTGCGCAAAGCGCGGTTTGTTGACGGGCCGTTTCACATTCGCCAAGCGGGTGCGCGGGCGGTGCGACTTCATCCGCGAGGTGGTGGCGCGGCCGGAAAGGCCCAGGCGATGGACTTTGCCGATGACAGCGTTGCGCGTTACGCTGCCGAGGCGTCCGGCGATCTGGCTGGCGCTCAGTCCTTCAGACCAGAGTCTTTTTAAAAGGTCCACGCGCTCATCAGTCCACATAGCGTCGATTGCTCCCTCTCGAGCCGCATCAGCGGCGGAACACCCCCCGGTGCCCGCGATTACCCCGGCCGAAATCGAGCCCATGCCAAGCGCGCGTAAACGAACGCGACGCGCGGCGAAGGACGACGGTCCCAAACCGGTTACAAACGCAAAAACTTGAGAAGACGCAGAACAGAAACGCGCGAGAGACGCGGGCGGCCGCCAACTGGCAGATTGCCCAAAGCGCGGTCAGAGCCGATACACAACCGAGGATTTAGCGACTGGCGCCGCCATATCTCGTGGCCTGACTAGGAGAGATTACAACATGCTGAATCCCGCCTACAAGCCGGAGCTTTCACATTAGGGGTATTGACAGGGAAAAGTTGCGAGGAGGCCACAGACGATTCGCAGCAGGGGATATGTCAGATTTCCGTGCATGGCTGGGGGCGATTCAACCATAAGCATCTGGCGTTGAACTTTGGGTTCGGGATCGCGGGCGGCGCGGCAGAGCTTTTATTGACAGCGAAGCCGTCAGGAGGTATCAGGGGTTGTGATCGAGCCGCCGAATTTGGCGGCTTTTTGATTTTCTGCTCAGGGTTATCCACGCGCCATGGGAAGTTCCTCTGCTGCGTTGGGGAAAGCTCCCCGTAGCGCTTCAGACACAGCTGTTTCCAGCGGCCCATCGTCCGCTGTGATGGGTACATATGCCCGCCAGGACGTCGTCTTCGTCCGTGGCGAGGGCTGCTGGCTGACATCCGATACCGGAGAGCGCTATCTCGATTTCGGCTCCGGCGTTGCCGTCAACGCGCTGGGGCATGCGCATCCGCAACTCGTCGCGGCGCTGAAAGCCCAGGCGGAAAAGCTCTGGCATACGTCGAACCTTTATCGCGTCGAAGGCCAGGAGACGGTCGCCGAGAAGCTGACGCGGCTGACGTTCGCCGAAACGGTTTTCTTCTGCAATTCCGGGGCGGAAGCGTGCGAAGGCGCGATCAAGGTGGCGCGCCGCTATCATTATGTTTCCGGCCAGCCCGAACGGCAGCGGATCATTGCGTTCCGCGGCGCCTTCCATGGGCGGACGCTGGCGACGCTGGCTGCCGCGGGCAATGAGAAATATCTCGAAGGTTTCGGGCCGACGGTCGAGGGCTTCGACCATGTCGACCTCGGCGATGTCGCGGCCGTCGAAGCGGCGATCGGGCCGGAAACCGCCGCGATCATGCTGGAGCCGATCCAGGGTGAGGGCGGCGTTCGCACGGCGACGCCGGAATTTTTGAAAGCCGTTCGCGAGCTTTGCGACAAGCACGGTGTGCTGCTCGTGCTGGACGAAGTCCAGACCGGCATGGGCCGTACGGGCAAGCTCTTCGCGCACGAATGGGCAGGCATTACGCCGGACGTGATGGCGGTCGCCAAAGGCTTCGGCGGCGGCTTTCCCGTCGGCGCGGTGCTGGCGACGGCAGAAGCAGCGAAGGGCATGACGCCCGGCACACACGGCTCGACGTTCGGCGGCAACCCGCTCGGCATGGTGGTCGCCTCGACCGTCATCGACATTGTCTCCGAGCCGGATTTTCTCGAAGCCGTGCGTGATAAGACGCTGCGGCTGAAACAGGGTCTTGAAGGGCTCAAGGATCAGCACGCCGATCTTATCGAAGAGGTGCGTGGCGCCGGCCTGCTCATGGGGCTGAAGCTCAAGTCGCACGTCACGCCGCCGCAAGTGGTGAAAGCCGCCAACGCTGAAAAACTGCTGCTCGTCGGCGCGGGCGACAACTGCGTGCGCGTGCTGCCGCCTCTCATCGCGACCGATCAGGATATTTCCGATGGGTTGCTCGCTCTTTCCCGCGCGCTTGGCCGCGTGGCTGGTGAAACGTCCTGATGTCCGGCTTGGTAGAAGAGCTGGAGAAAGCTCCCGAATTCATGACCTCCAAACAGTCTCCTCGGCACTTCCTCGATATCTCAGATCTCGACGGCAAGACGCTGCGCAAGATCATCGACGCAGCGCACGCGATGAAGAAAGCGGGCAAGCGCGTTCCGAAGGAGCTGCGGCCGAAGGGCATCGAGGATCTCGTGCTGGCGATGATCTTCGAGAAGCCGTCGACGCGAACACGCGTTTCGTTCGATGTCGCCATGCGCCAGCTCGGCGGTGGCGGACTGGTTCTCAATCACACCGATTTGCAGCTTGGGCGTGGGGAGTCGGTAGCTGACACGGCGCGGGTGTTGTCGCGGTATGTCGACGGCATCATGATCCGCGCCAACGCGCACGCGACGCTGGCGGAGCTTGCGAAATACGCGACGATCCCGGTCATCAACGGTCTGACGGAAAAGAGCCATCCGTGTCAGGTGATGGCCGATATCCAGACGTTCGAGGAGCACTTGGGGCCGATCAAGGGTAAGACGGTCGCCTGGGTCGGTGACGGCAACAACGTTGCCGTGTCGTGGATGCATGCGGCGGTCCGCTTCGGCTTCAAGCTGCGGCTGGCGTGCCCGAAAGCGCTGTTCCCTGAAGATGAGGCCGTCGAGTGGGTCACACGCGAGAAGGGTGACGTCGAGATCGGGACGGACCCGGATCGTGCTGTGAAAGGCGTCGATTGCGTCGTGACCGATACCTGGGTTTCGATGGGGCAGTCGGATGCGGCGAAGCGCAAGAAGATGCTGGCGCCCTACGCGGTCGATGAAAAGCTGATGAGCAAGGCAGCGAAGAACGCGATCTTCATGCATTGCCTGCCCGCCTATCGGGGCCATGAGGTTTCGGAAGCGGTGCTTGAGGGTCCGCAGTCGGTGATTTTCGACGAAGCCGAAAACCGTCTGCATGCTCAGAAGGCCATTCTGGCGTGGTGCTTCGGCGCCTGATGGAGGGTTCTGCCGATGCCGGTTGATGCACCGCCAGCGCCGCCTTCCATTCCGGCAGATGATGTCGTCGTCGCGTTTCGCACGCAGAATTCAAATATTCGCGGGCGTCTCGTTCGGCTCGGCGCCACATTAGATGCGATCGTCACGCCGCACGCGATGCCCGATCTGCCGGGACGCGCGCTGTCGGAAGCGCTGGCGCTTGCGGCACTGTGCGGATCGGTGCTTCCCCCGGCCGGCAATCTCAATCTGATGATGCGCTCAGACGGGGCGGTGTCCATTCTCGTTGCGGATTACGCAGCGAGCGGGAAACTGCGCGGCTATGCGCGGTACGATGCCGAGAAACTTAAGGTCTTCACGCAAGGTGCGACGCGATCCGATATCGCGGCGGCGTTCGGGGACGGGCATCTGGCGATCACGCTCGATTCCGGGCCAGGTGAAGAGCGCTATCAGGGCGTGCTGGCGTTCGAGCATGCGCCGCTGTCGGGTACGGTCGCGGCCTACTTTCAGCAGCGCGAAAATCTGCCGACATTCATTCGCTCGGCTGTCGCAGAGCAGTACGTCGGATCGCGACAGGAGCCACATCCTCAGTCCCGCTGGCATCGGCGGGCAGGCGGCTTGATGGTGCAGAGCCTCGGCGCATCGGACGAGAGCGAGGGCCTGAGCGACGACGACTGGAAGCGCGTCGAAATGCTGGCGGCGACGGTTGAAGATCATGAGCTGCTCGATCCTGGGCTTTCGGTCGAGCGACTGTTGTTGCGGCTGTTCCACGAAGAAGCCGTGGCGGTCGAGCGTGTCATTCCGCTTTCGGCGTTCTGCCGGTGTAGCCGGGAAAAGGTCGAGAACGTGCTCTCGGCGTTCGGTGCGGCCGAGCTGTCGGACATGCTGGATGACAACGGCAAGATCGTCGTCACGTGCGAATTCTGCACGAAGCGTTACGTCTTTTCGCCGGACGAGCTGCGGGAGAGCGGGGGCTAGACCGTCATCCCGCCGCGCTCCGCGCTGGCGTTATTGTCCCGGAAGAGCGCCGTTTGCTGCCTGACCGACCTGGCCGCCTTGCTCACGCGGGTCGCTGTTTTGCGGCTTCGTTCCAGACAGATCGTACTCCGTCTTCGAACGGGCGCTGGCGATCTGGTTGGCGTCGAGCTTACAGGTTCCGGACTTGTCCATCAGGACGAAAGCCGGGTTCGGCTTGTCGACGAATTCCTGGCGCGAGACTTTGCCGTCGCCGTTGGCGTCGAAGTATTTGAGGTCGGCCGTTACGAACATCTTGTCGACGTTCGTCAGGTTCTGCCATTCGGTGGCGTCGAGAAAATCATCGTGGTTGGCGTCGGCGCCGTTGAATAGATCCTCGGCGTAGGACTTCCACTCGTCGCAGGTGACAACGCTATCGTGGTTCTGGTCCCAGCTTCCGGCCGCCTGAAGGTAAGCGCGGTCGATTTCGGAAATCGTGTTGCCGCTGCCGAACGGGTTGATCGAGCCGACGCTCGGGAGTGAGGCCGTAGAACAGCCGCCCAATGCGATCGCCGCTGAAATCGCGCACGCGGATGCGGTAAGCAGATAGATGCGTTTCGACATGGGCGCGTCTCTTAAATTGCGATGCTCGGCGGCTAGGCTGGATTGGTACGCCGAACAGTGGGTCGGAAGCACGGCGGTAGCGGAAAAAAGTCGTGTGTTTGCTCAACTTGTCGCATGAGCTGTCGCAAGCGTGCCACACATCTTGGCGGATCGTAAGTCTTTGCAGCCGCTTGTAATTTTCGGTTTATGCCGGAATTGGAGCGAAAAAACACGGTTCGAGGGCGATCACGTCTCGGCCCAGTCGCCGAGGCGGTCGAGAAAATCCATGCATTTCGCAATCTGGCTTTCGGCGATCCACTCGTCGGCGGTGTGGGCCTGCGCGATGTCGCCCGGGCCGCAGACGACGGCGGGAGCGCCTGCCTCCTGAAAGAGACCGGCCTCGGTGCCGTAGGAGACGCCGTAGGTTTCGTTTTGTCCGGTGAGCTTCAACGCGAGCGCGACAACCTCGGATTTTCGCTCGGCGCCGAACGGGGGAACGGCGTTGACACGTTCGATACGGATGTCGGCTTCCGGTGCGATTTCGTGCATTTCCGGAAGACAGCGCTTTTCCGCGAAACGGCGCAGGCGCGTTTCGATCTCGTCCGGGTCGAGGCCCGGCAGCGCACGAATGTCGAAAACGAACGTGCAACCGATCGGCACGATATTCGTTGCGGTGCCGCCGTCGATCTTGGTGACTTGAAGCGTCGAATAGGGCGGCTCAAAGCGGATGTCGATCACGCGCTGCTTCAGCTCTTGCTCCATGCGCTCGAGCTCGCCGATGAGGCGTGTCGCGTAGGTGACGGCATTGACGCCGAGATGCGCCATGCTCGAATGCGCAGCGCGGCCTTTGACATCGACCTGCCAGCGCACCGGCCCTTTGTGCGCATCGACGACCTGCATGCTCGTCGGTTCGCCAACGATGACCATGCGAGGCTTGGGAAGATCCTTGCCGAGTTCGGCGATCATCGGGCGGACGCCGATGCAACCGATTTCCTCGTCGTAAGAAAACGCCAAGTGGATCGGCTTTTTGAGCTTGCGCGCCTTGTAGCTCGGAACGGCGGCAAGTGCGGAAGCGATAAAGCCCTTCATATCGGCGGAGCCGCGGCCGTAGAGCTTGCCGCCTTCGGATCGCAGCGTGAACGGATCGCTGGTCCAGGTCTGGCCGTCGACCGGCACGACGTCGGTGTGGCCCGACAGTGCAACGCCGCCTTCGTCGTCCGGTCCGATGGTCGCGTAGAGCGATGATTTCTGCCCGTCGTCGCTGACGATGCGGCGCGAGGCGACGCCGTGGCCTGCTAGATAATCTTCGACGAAAGCGATCAGCCCGAGATTGTTCTTCGAACTCGTCGTATCGAAGGCCACGAGGCGCGCGAGCAATTCGACGGGTGTGAAGCTTTTGCCTTTTGCTGCGCTCATCGGCTGATGGCCGGTCAGTTCATGCTGCGTCGCGTGTAGGGGCTATCGAGCGAGAACGCCGGAATGGCCACTTCGAAAAGCTGGCCAGCCTCGTCGGTCATCTGATAGCTGCCGACCATGATGCCTTGCGGCGTCTTGAGTGGGCAACCCGACGTGTAGTGAAATGCCCTGCCCGGCTCGATGACGGGCGTCTGGCCGACGACGCCGGCGCCGCGCACTTCTTCGGTGCGGCCGTGCGCGTCGGTGATCCGCCACATGCGCGAGCGAAGCTGCACGGTCTCGTTGCCGTCATTGGAGATTTCGACGGCGTAGGACCAGACGAAATGGCTGTCCTCGGGAGAGGACTGCTCTTCCATGTACTTCGGCTCGACGCGGATGCGGATGCCGCGCGTCGTCGATTCGTAGGCGTGAAAGTCGTCAGCGGCCTGCCGTTTTGTCGGCGTTGTCGGCGTACTTTTACTCATGGCTCCCATCACCCCGTCATCGTCTTCATCGCGTTGGCGAGATCGTCCGCCAAATCTTCAGCGGCTTCAAGCCCGATCGAAAGACGGATCATACCATCACTAATGCCGAGTTCCGAGCGCTGGTCGGGCGTCAGGCGGAAATGCGTCGTTGTGGCCGGGTGCGTAACGAGGCTCTTGGCATCGCCGAGATTGTTGGAAATACGGATGATGCGGAGCGCGTTAAGGCACCGGAATGCACCGGCTTTGCCGCCTTCGACCTCGAAGGCGACCATCTGGCCGCCGCCCGGCATCTGCTTGGCTGCAAGCGCCGCCTGCGGATGGTCGGCGCGGCCAGGGTAAATCACACGCGTCACGCCTTTGAGGCCGGTCAGCACATCGGCGATCTTGGCTGCCGTTTCGCATTGGGCTTTCACGCGGATCGGCAGTGTTTCAAGGCCTTTCAGCATGACCCAGGCGTTGAACGGGCTCATCGACGGGCCGGTCTGGCGCAGCCATTCCTGGACATACTTGCCGACGAAGTCGGTCTTGCCGAGCACGGCGCCGCCGAGGCAGCGGCCCTGGCCGTCGATGTGCTTCGTCGTGGAGTAGACGACGATATCGGCGCCGAGCGCCAGCGGCCGTTGCAGCATCGGGGTTGCAAAAACATTGTCCACGATCGTGAAGATGCCGTTGTCGTGGGCGATTTTGCAGACGCCGGCGATATCGACGAGTTCGAGCGTCGGGTTCGACGGCGTCTCGAAGAAGAACATCTTGGTATTCGGGCGAATGGCTGCCTTCCACGCGTCGAGGTCCTTGCCGTCGATCAGCGTCGCCTCGATGCCGAAGCGCGGACACAGCGTTTCGACGATGTAACGGCACGATCCGAACAGCGCGCGGGCGGCGACGATGTGATCGCCGGTTTTGACGTAAGACAGGATCGCGGCGGTGACGGCGGCCATGCCGGTCGCGGTGGCGCGGCATTCCTCGGCGCCTTCGAAGATCTTCAGGCGATCTTCGAACATCGAAATCGTCGGATTGCCGAAGCGCGTGTATTGATAGCCTGGATCTTCCTGCTTGAAGCGGGCTTCCGCCTGCTCGGCGCTGTCGTAGACGAAGCCCTGCGTCAGAAACAGACCTTCGGACGTCTCGCCCCAGTGCGAGCGGGTGATGCCCGCATGCACGAGCGCCGTCTCAGGCCGCCAGGCCGGATTGTTGTTCGGGAACTTCTCGTCATTCGCCATGGGCTTGGCCTTTCGCGCAATAAAAATCCCGGTTCCGAGCTGCCGGCTGATAAAAGCCGGGCGCGGGAAACCGGGTGCGCGCACGGCCTCTTTAGCGATTTGTTTAACGTGGCTGCAAGCCGGCCGGCCAAAGGACCACGAAATCGGCGTCGGGCTTACCGCTCGTGGCTGGTTGCGTCAAGAGGTGGACTTGAGGGGCCAGCAAAGCGTGTATGGTGAAGATTGCTGCCCTTGGCGAAGACTTGCGGCTGCTCTAGACGGGGTGCGAAGGGGCTGAGCCGAAACGAATGACCAAAGCAGAAAAATCCACGTCAGTGCATAAACGGCGCGAGCGCGCGGTCGGTATTCTGCCGTCGCAGGCGATTTCACACATGATCGCGGACGGGGAGATCGTGCTGGCGGAGCCGCCCGCGGAAGGTCAGGTACAGCCTGCAAGTCTCGATCTGCGGCTTGGCGCGGTTGCCTATCGCGTGCGTGCGAGCTTTCTGCCGCGTCCGGGCGGCAAGGTGCAGGGCAAGCTCGATGAATTGGCGTTGCATACGATTAGCCTCAGTCAGGGTGCGGTTCTCGAAACGGGCTGCGTCTATATCGTGCCGTTGCTCGAAACGCTGGCGCTTCCGGCGGATATCGAAGCCTCGGCAAACCCGAAAAGCTCAACCGGACGACTTGACGTGTTTACGCGCGTCATCGCGGATGGCGTCGGCGCGTTCGATCAGATTCCGCGCGGGTATCACGGGCCGCTTTATGCCGAGATCTGTCCGCAGACGTTTCCCATCGTGGTGCGTAAGGGATCGCGGCTGTCGCAAATTCGGTTCCGCAACGGGCCCGCCGCCGACAGCGACGAGGTACTGCGCGAGCTTCACGCCAAGGAACGATTGGTTTCGGCGCAGGACGCGGATATTGCAGGCGGCATCGCGCTGACCGTCGATCTTTCAGGTCACGGAGACGGTTTGGTCGGGTTTCGCGCGCGGCGGCATACGGGTGTCGTCGATGTCGATCGCGTCGGCGCCTATCCGATCGAAGATTATTGGGATCCGATCCACGTCAAGGATAAGCACCGGCTGATCCTCGATCCGGATCAGTTCTATATTCTGGCTTCGAAAGAAGCCGTGCATGTGCCGCCGACACACGCGGCCGAGATGGTGCCGTTCAACCCGCTGGTCGGCGAGTTTCGCGTGCATTATGCGGGTTTCATGGACCCAGGCTTCGGGCATGCCGCGGCGGGTGGCAACGGATCACGCGTCGTGCTGGAAGTTCGCTCGCACAAAGTGCCGTTCATTCTCGAAGACGGGCAAATCATTGGCAGGCTGATCTACGAGCGCATGATCGAGACGCCCGCGACGCTCTACGGTCAGGGCCTCAAATCGAACTATCAAGGCCAGGGCCTGAAGCTCTCGAAGCATTTTAAGTAGGTTCTTTGATTGCGATTGGCGACTTGGCTTCGCCAAGCCGGCCGCCAATCGCGGGCTCTTTATTGACGCGGATGCGTCGGCAAAAGCGCTTACATCTCGATGATCGGTTTGAAGCCGCCGTAGATCAGGCGTTTGCCGTCGAAGGGGGTGACTTTCATCAGGGTGGCGAAGCGTGGATCGCTCATTACCTTCTTGTTCACGGCGTCGCGGTGCGCGCGCGAATTGAAGACGATCCAGGAAAAGACGACGACCTCGCCGTCCTTCAGTTTGACGGCCTTCGTAAACGATGTGTGCTTGCCGGGCGGGACGTCATCGCCGACGCATTCGACGTAGGCGAGCGCGCCGTGCTCGCGCCAAACCTTGCCGGCTCGTTTCGACAGCTTGCGGTAATCTTTCAATCTCTCGAATGGGACCGGGACGACAAAACCGTCGACGTAGCTCATCTTTCTCTCCCTAGCGGACCGTAATGTCCGCCCTGGAGATAGGCATGACGGCGCGTCCGCCAAAGAGCTGCTGTCAGACGACGCGCCGTTTTAGCGTTTCTTCGATTTCTCGCTGGCTTTGAGGATCGACGCGATGACGCCCGGAAAACGCTTGTCGAGCTCTGCGCAACGCAGCGAATTGACGACTTCGGTGCCGCGACGTTCAGAACGGATCAGGCCCGCCTCGCGCAGCACCTGGAAATGATGCGACTGCGTCGATTTCGGCAGATCGGCCGGCGCGGCCTTGGAACAGTTCATGGCACAACCGCCGGTCGCCAGCGTTTTCACGATCTCAAGGCGTGTCGGATCGGCGAGCGCATAGAGCACGCTCTCAAGCGTCACGTCTTCAACGGCGGGATGAACAAAGGGCCTCTGCATAAGCAAAAAGATAACCACGAGAATGTGAGATTTCAATAGTTCGAAAATCTTGAACTACCGAATATAGGGATTATCTGATGCCTCGTCCGGGGTGCCGGCCGGATGGGCCGGCCAACCTTAGAAGGACAGATCGTTTGAGAAAAAACGCGAGATGAACATGTCCAAATCTCTTGCCGGAAAGATCGCAGTCGTCACTGGCGCCAGCCGTGGCATCGGGCGCAGCATTGCCGAAACGCTCGCGGCGGAAGGCGCGCTGGTCGCCGTCCATTATGGAAAAAGCAAAGCCGGGGCCGATGAAGTCGTCGCAAAGATCAAGGCCAGCGGCGGGGATGCCTTCGCAGTCGGCGCCGATCTGACGAAGAAGGGCGCGGCCCAGGCGTTGTTCGCTGGCGTCGATCAGGAGTTGAAGCAGCGCACGGGCGACACGAAGTTCGATATTCTCGTCAATAATGCGGGCATCGCGCCGTTCGTCGGTTTCAACGAGACGACCGAAGACGTTTTCGATGAGATCTACAACGTCAACGTCAAATCTCTGTTCTTTATCACGCAAGAAGCGGTCAAACGCCTCAAAGACAACGGGCGCATCATCTCGACATCCTCCGGTGTCGTCCGCACGCCGCTTCCGGCCGTTGCAGCCTATTCGATGCTCAAAGCTCCTCTCGATAATCTGGCGAAATCCTTGGCGGTGGAACTCGGACCGCGAGGCATTACCGTCAATACCGTGGCACCGGGCGTCATCAATACGGATATGGCCGCCGACTTTGTCAGCAATCCCGAGGGGCAGGCATTTGCGATCGGGAAGCAGGCACTGAAACGTATCGGTCAGCCCGAAGACGTCGCCGATGTCGTCGCCTTTCTGGCCAGTTCGAAGTCGCGTTGGATTACCGGTCAGACGGTCGATGTCACCGGCGGAAGCGTGCTGACCTTCTGATCTTTCGTCCCTACTTTCCCCTGTCGTTCTTCCCTTTAGACGCCAAAATCCCGCATTTTGGCGTTTTTTTTGCGTCTAAGCGTTATGTCGCGCTTGCTTTCGGGCAACAAATGCTGCTCTTTTCGCCGACCTCATTCGAAAAAGGCCCTAAAACAGCGTGTTTTTGGACTTTGTCGATGTAGTGTTCGAACTGAAAACGATTCGTATTCGCATCAAGAGGGATGACAATGGCAAAGGCAGCAGCGCCAGCAAAGAAAGCACCAGCCAAAGCGCCAGCTAAGGCTAAGATCGATACCGTCACGTTGAAGCACATGGCCGCGACGCTCGCGGAAACGCATGAGATTCCGAAGAAGCAGTCGGTTGCACTGCTCGAAGATCTCGTTGCTCAGATCGCGAAGAACCTCAAGAAGGGCGCGCGCATCCGTATCGGTGGCCTCGGCGTTCTTCAGGTCCGCAAGCGCCCGGCACGCATGGGCCGCAACCCGGCAACGGGCGAAGCCATCAAGATCAAGGCTTCGAAGAAGATCGCTTTCCGCGCCGCGAAAGAGCTGAAAGAGTCGATCTAAGACTCGGCCTCAGCGGGGTTGAATTCGAAAAGGCCGCCGGAGCCACGGCGGCCTTTTTTGTTGGCGCCGACGACTCCGCTTCGCGGAGCCGGCCGTCGGCGCGGGCATGTTGAAACAGTCGACGGCGGTCGGGCGACATGCGTTCCGCGCGCCGGCCGCCCGAAACGGAAGTTTTGTTGGCGCTCCCATTGCGGCGAGCCGGCCGCACGCTCGGGCTTGGAGCGGCAGTGGCGGACCAATTCATTCCGTCATCCCGGCGCAGGCCGGGATCCAGTCAACTCGCAACACTGGTCATTTTGAAACTTGTCTGGGTGCCGACCTCCGTCGGCATGACGGTGGTTTTGGCGCGGATCGCGTCTCACTCAACGGCCGACGACTGTTTCAACAAACTCGCGCTGGTGGCCGGCTCCGCGAAGGGGAGCCGAGGGCGCAGAGAAAAGCTTCAGCCGTTGCGGAAATAATTCGTGATGAAGCGTTCGTAGATCGTCGTCAGGGTTTCGAGATCGGAGATGCTCGTGTGCTCGTCGACCTGATGGATCGTGGCGTTGACGAGGCCGAACTCGACCACAGGGCAAATATCTCTGATGAAACGCGCATCCGACGTGCCGCCGCCGGTCGTCAGCGCGGGCGTCCGGCCGGTGACGGATTTGACCGCGTCTTTCAGTGTGGAAACAAGCGGGCCGGGCTTCGTCAGGAAGACGTCGCCGGTACCGGAAAATTCAAGATCGTATTTGGCGTCGACTTCTTTTGCGGCGGCGGCGACCGTCTTGCTGACCCAGTCTTCGATCTTGGGGCGCGTCCAGGCGTCGTTATAGCGAATATTCGCGCGCGCCACTGCGCGGCCGGGGATGACGTTCGTCGCTGTGTTCGGCACGGAGACGACCGTCACCTGCAAGTCCGACGGTTGGAAGTTTTCGGTGCCGTCGTCGAGTTTCGTGGTCGACAGCCGGTCGATGATGCGCGCGAGCTTCGGCACCGGATTGTCCGCGAGCTGCGGATAGGCCGAGTGGCCCTGCTTGCCGTGCACGATAAGATCGATTGTCAGCGAGCCCCGCCGCCCGATGCGGATTTCATCACCTAAAGCTTTCGGGTTCGACGGTTCGCCGACGAGACAGGCATCGACGACTTCGTCACGCGCTTTCAGCCAGTCGAGAATTTTCATCGTGCCGTTGATCGACGGGCCTTCTTCGTCGCCCGTGATGATGAACGACAATGAGCCGCGCGGCAGGCCATTGTAGTGATGAATGTACTTCATGGCGGCGGCGAGGAACGCGGCGACGCAGCCTTTCATATCGACAGCGCCGCGACCGTAGAGAATACCGTCGCGCACTTCTCCGGCAAATGGGGGGACCGTCCAGGCCGCTTCGTTGCCGACGGGAACGACGTCGGTATGGCCAGCAAACGAAAGATGCGGTCTGCCGGTACCCAGGCGCGCATAGAGGTTATCGACGTCGGGCGTGCCGGGTTCCGAGAACACGAGACGATGGCACGTGAAACCGGCCGGTTCGAGCACGTTTTGCAGCAGCGTCAGAGCGCCGGCTTCGTCGGGCGTGACGCTTTCGCAGCGAATGAGAGCCTGCGCGAGCGCTACGGGATCTGTCGGAACGAGGGTCATGATAAGCCGGGATTTCTAGAGGTCTGTTCGATCGATGGCAATGGTACGTCGCGGCCGTAGAGCGTTTCGATGATCGTAATTTTTTGCCAAATTTTATTCGACAGTTCCGATGTCAGCCGTTCCAGATCGCCTACCGTATCGACGATGACGGAGTCACTCAGCCGTTCGGCATAGAGAGCGGAGCATTTCGCTGTCAGCGACAGCATCTCAGAACAATAGTCCAGATAGCGGACGAGTTCGATGGGTGTCAGGTTGCGGGCCGGTGACTGCTCGGTTCTTATCGCGCCCATGGCGCTGGGGTCTTTGGTCAATTGGTGCATATCGATGACGTGCACGATGGAGCGAAGCTCGTGCAGCGCACTCAAGGCACGGGCGCGCTTCCAGCGGGTTTCGAGCGTCGAGACGAAGAAGGCGCCGCCGCCCAAGAGCACAACGAGATTGAACAGGGCGTCCAGACCCTGCACCGCTTCTGAGAGTTCGTCGGTGCCTTTGAGGGAAGAAATCTGCGATGTGAAGTAAAGCAACGTCGCCAGCGCTCCGCCGATCATGACAATCAAAAGCAGGCGCAGCACCCAGTTCGGACGCGAGACGTATTCGATGCGTTGCGATGTTTGTTTCGCAACGTCGATCAGGCTGTCGCAAACGCGCGACAGGCCCGATCCGGGAAATCGAGACGAGATGCGCAGCTCGAGCCTTTCGAGCGTTTCCACGATTTTCGCGGGGCCGAGGGCTCGGTAGCTGCGCGGCGCCACGATCAATCCCGCAAGAGTTCGTTGATGCTGGTCTTCGAGCGGGTCTTGGCATCGACGCGCTTGACGATGACGGCGCAGTAGAGGTTCGGGCCCGGCTCGCCGTTGGGCAGCTGCTTGCCCGGCATCGTTCCCGAGACGACTACGGAATAGGGCGGCACCTTGCCGAAGAATTTTTCCCCCGTGGCGCGGTCGATGATCGTCGTCGAAGCGCCGAGGTAGACGCCCATCGACAACACGGAGCCTTCGCCGACTTCGACGCCTTCGGCCACTTCGGCGCGGGCGCCGATGAAGCAGTTGTCTTCAATCACGACCGGACCGGCCTGGAGCGGTTCGAGCACGCCGCCGATGCCGGCGCCGCCTGAAATGTGGCAGTTCTTACCGATCTGCGCGCAGCTTCCGACCGTCGCCCAGGTGTCGACCATGGTGCCGCTGTCAACGTAGGCGCCGAGATTGATGAAGGCGGGCAGCACGACTGCGCCGGGGGCGATGTAGGCCGAGCGGCGGACGACTGCGCCGGGCAGGACGCGGAAACCGCCCTTGCGGAAATCAGCTTCGGTCCAGCCTGCGAACTTCGGAGGCACCTTGTCCCAGAAGTAGCTCCCGGCCGGGCCGCCCGAGATCATCTCCATGTCATTGAGGCGGAAGGACAAAAGAACGGCCTTCTTCAGCCACTGGTTGACGGTCCAAGCGCCGTTCACCTTCTCGGCGACGCGGACCTGGCCGTTGTCCAAGAGGTTCAGGGCCGTTTCGACGGCGTCGCGGACTTCGCCTTTGGTGTCGAACGAAATGCCGTCACGGGCCTCCCATGCCGCTTCAATGGTGGATTTCAGCGCATCGTTCGTCATGGGAAGTCTTCTCCAAGGGCTGGGTATCGTCATACGAGACGCGCCTTGTCGCCTCTTGGACGTGGGGTGTCAATTTCTGCTTGACCCTCGGCTTGTCTATTCCTGGTTGACCCGAGAGGCCGCCCACGGAGCATCCGCATAAAGGATGCTGGAAATCGGTTGCGTTCGGGCTTCGGTGTGATTCCGCCCGCATATCGAATCTGGCATGGTTCGCCCTCGTCGGACCGCGCCACTGCGGCCGCTGCAACAAGAAAGCGATGTCCATGGCGAAATCGGAAAGCACGAGCAAGAAAGTCGCGTCGGCTGCTTCGAAGGTCCTGAAGAGCAAGACGGCGACGAAGGCGGAAAAGGCGGTTGCGGCTTCGGCCCTGACGCAGAAGGGCAGCACGGAAACGACCAGCGCGAAAGTGGCTTCGTCTGCGGCCAAGATTTTGAAGAGCAAGACGGCCAGCAAGGAAGCCAAGTCGGCGGCGGCTTCGGCTCTGACGCAGAAGGTCAAGGCGGCGAAGAAGAAGTAATCTTCAAGAAACTGGCATCGTCCTCGGGCTTGTCCCGAGGATTGATTGAGCAATTGCCCGGGCGGGAACATGAATCCTCGGCATAAAGCCGAGGATGACGATTGCTTTCGGTAAGGCTGCTATTTGCAAGAGTGGTGGGATGAGCCCGAGGCTGTGCGGGCTTAATTGATCGCGGTTTCGATGAGCTTTTTGGCGTCAGCGGAATCCCATTTCGCCGAGCCTGCCAGTCGACCGACTTCCAAGCCGTCCTTGTTGATCAGGATCGTCGTCGGCATGCCGATCAGCTTCAGGGCCATGCCCTGTTTCGCCGTCGGATCGGCGTAGAGGTGCACGTCGGTGGCTTTCAGCTCGTCGAGAAATTTGCGGGAGGCTTCGTAGCCGCCGCGGTCGAGGCTGAGCGTGACGACCTCGAATTTGTCGCTGCCCATTTCCTTTTGCAGCTTGTTCAGCGCGGGCATTTCTTCGCGGCAAGGCCCGCACCACGTCGCCCACAGGTTCAACAGGATCGTCTTGCCCTTGAAGCTCGACAGGTGAACTTCTTTCCCGGCGGCGTCCTCGAAGGTGATGTCGGGGAGCGCTTCGGGCGGCTTCTTCGTCACAAATGCCGCCATCTCGCCGAGCTTGAAGGACGAGTTGCCCGACGCACCGACGGCCGGAGCGGATGAATCCTGGGCTGCGGCACTAGAAATCTCCGTCGCTTTGTTGTCGAACCAGCCCCCGATGACGTATACGGCGCCGAACCCGGCAAGCGCCGACAGCGCCACGATCCAAAGTGCTTTCTGCGGCCGTGCCTTACTGTTCGCTGCCATCTGCTAACCTTGTTCGTTTCTCTGATACGGAGCCGTTCGTGACCGACAAGCCCGCCAATGCCATGTGGGGTGGCCGTTTTGCAATGTCTCCCGCGGAGATCATGCAGGAGATAAATGCCTCGATCGGCTTCGACAAGGCGCTTGCCCCGCAAGACATTCGCGGCTCGAAGGCGCATGCGGAGATGTTAGCCGAAGCGGGCATCATCACGAAGGCCGACGCGCGCGAGATTGCAAAGGGTCTGGACAAGATCAAGGCGGAGATCGACGCTGGGACGTTCACGTTTTCGCGTGCGCTCGAAGACGTGCACATGAACGTCGAGAGCCGTCTTAAGGATCTTATCGGTGCAGCGGCGGGGCGGTTGCACACGGCGCGCTCGCGCAACGACCAGGTTGCGACCGATTTCCGGCTCTTTGTGCGCGATGCGATTGACGGCATCGACGTGGCGCTTGCCGCGGTCCAGCAGGCGCTGGCGGAGAAGGCGGAAGCGCATGCGGCGACCGTCATGCCCGGCTTCACGCATCTGCAACCCGCGCAGCCTGTGACGTTCGGTCATCATCTGCTGGCCTACGTCGAAATGATCGCGCGCGATCGCGGTCGCTTTGCCGATGCGCGCAAACGTCTCAATGAAAGTCCGCTTGGGTCTGCGGCGCTGGCGGGAACGTCATTCCCCATCGACCGTGAAAAGACAGCCGAGTCGCTGGGCTTCGACCGGCCGATGGCGAACTCGCTCGACGGCGTGTCGGACCGCGATTTCGCGATGGAGACGCTGGCGGCCGCCACCATTACAGCGGTGCATTTCTCGCGGCTTGCAGAAGAAATCGTGATCTGGATGACGCCGCAGTTCGGCTTCGTGAAGCTTTCCGACCGCTTCACGACGGGCTCGTCGATCATGCCGCAGAAGCGCAATCCGGATGCGGCCGAGCTGGCGCGCGCCAAGGTTGGGCGCATCGCGTCGGCGTTCCAGGGTCTCGTCATCGTGATGAAGGGGCTGCCGCTCGCCTATTCGAAGGACATGCAGGAAGACAAGGAGACGACGTTCGACGCGCTGTCGAGCCTGCGTCTCGTGATGGCGGCGATGGCGGGCATGATCTCCGACCTCGAACCCAATGCGGACGCCATGCGGGCCGCTGCAGGGCGCGGTTATTCGACGGCGACCGATCTTGCCGACTGGCTCGTTCGCGAACTCAAGATGCCGTTCCGCGAGGCGCACCACGTCACGGGCTCGATCGTCAAGGTCGCCGAGACGAAAGGCATTGATCTCGAACAGCTTTCACTCGAAGAGATGCAAAAGGTCGAGCCGCGCATCACAAAAGCCGTATTCTCGGTGCTGTCTGTGGAAAACTCGGTGAAAAGCCGGACCAGTTATGGGGGAACCGCGCCACAGAACGTCGCCAAAATGGCGCGCCAGTGGCTTCGGCGGTTGGAAAAGGCCCGGCAGAAGGGCTAAGTACCAGGAAGGGTTGCCCGCAGGCTTCGCGGGTTGAGGGGTTCTGGAGTGAATTTGGGCATGGCCGCGCTTTTGCGCTGCATGAGGACCTGGGGGACCATGGTGCTGCTTGGCGCTGTGGCCGCAGGTTTTGCGGGCTGCGGCGTTAAGGGGCCGCTGGAGCCGCCGCCGGGCGCTAAGGCGTCGGGCGAGGCCAAATCGGCGGATGCCGCCGACCCCGGCAAGAATTCGGACGCGCCGCCGAAACCGCACGAGAACTTCATCCTCGATCCGCTGCTGCGATAGGCGCTTTTTTAGCGCCGTCTTGACCTTTCCTGCATTTTCCGGTGAAGCGGACGTTTCTCATCCGCTAGAAGCGCTTCCATGCATCATTTTCAATACAAGTCCGGCCTCCTTCACGCGGAGGATGTGAGCCTCGCACGCATCGCCGACGAGGTTGGCACGCCCTTCTACTGCTATTCGACGGCGACGCTGGTGCGCCATTACGAAGTTTTGTCGAAAGCGTTCAAAGGGCAGAACGCGCTGATCTGTTTTGCGGTCAAAGCCAATTCCAACCAGGCCGTGCTGAAGACGATGGCACGGCTCGGTGCGGGCATGGACGTCGTGTCGGAAGGCGAGCTTCGTCGCGCACGCGCCGCGGGCGTTCCGGCGTCGAAGATCATTTTCGCGGGCGTTGGAAAGACGCGGGGCGAGATGGCCTATGCGCTGGAAGAAGGCATTCTCGGCTTCAACGTCGAGAGCGAGCCGGAACTCAAGGCGCTGAGCGAGGTCGCGAACGCGATGGGCCGGACGGCATCGATCGCCATTCGCGTCAATCCGGACGTCGATGCCAAGACGCACGCGAAAATTTCGACGGGCAAGGCCGAGAACAAATTCGGCGTGCCCTATGCCGATGCGCGGCGGCTTTATGCCGAGGCGGCAAAGCTTCCGGGCATCAAGATTTCCGGCATTCATATGCACATCGGCAGCCAGATCACCGATCTTGCGCCGTTCCGCGATGCGTTCCGGCTGATGGCCGATCTGGCGCGCGATCTCAAGGGCGATGGCTTGGGCCTGGAGCATCTCGATATCGGCGGCGGCCTTGGCGTGCCCTATCGCGGCGCCAATGACATTCCGCCGACGCCCGATGAATATGCGGCCGTCGTCAAGGAGACGCTTGGGCCGCTCGGCCTCAAGATCGTGATGGAGCCGGGGCGCATGATCGTCGGTAACGCCGGCGTGCTGGTGACGAAAGTCACCTACGTCAAGGAAGGCACCGACAAGACGTTCACGATCATCGATGCGGCGATGAACGATCTGATCCGACCTACGCTTTACGAAGCCTATCACGACATCTGGCCGGTCGTCGAAGCGCGCAGCGAACTCGCGCCGATCCAGCAGGACATCGTCGGGCCGGTTTGCGAGACAGGCGATTTTCTGGCCGAAGATCGCGCGTTGCCTCCGCTAGAGGCGGGCGACCTGATTTCGGTGATGACGGCGGGGGCCTATGGCGCGGTGATGTCATCGACCTACAACAGCCGCTTGCTCATTCCGGAAGTGCTGGTCGATGGCGACAAGTATGCGGTCGTCCGGCCGCGCCCGAGCTACGACGATCTGATCGGCGCGGATCACCTGCCACCATGGCTTACCTCGCCTGAACGGTAAGCCGGGATCAGTTACTCTCGAAATTGAATTGGTGTGGATGGCCGGTGCTGCAGCCGGGACACCTGCGAAGAACGGGTGGATGCTTTCTAAAAGCGCTCGCCCCTTCCAAGACGCGCTGGCAGCTTTCCAAAGGCGGTTCGGTGTCGACGGAAACGCCTGAAAAGCCGATGACCTCCCCGGCGAGATCAACGACCCGCGTGCAAATCACGCGAAGGTGCCGGTCCCCGTGGACGTAGTTTTCTGCGATCGGTTCGTCGCTGAGCAGAGACTGATTGAGGATGCGTTTCACCGTTGCCAAGGTCGGTCCGCTCATGACGTCGGAAACGGTCTTCCCCTCCAGTTCGGCGCCCGTCATGTTATGGATGCTTGCGAACCTGTCGTTTACGCGCACATGCCGGTGGTTCAGGTCGAGGAAACACAATCCGACGGGTGCTTGCTTGTAGAGTGTGGCGAGCTGGTGCAATTGCTGAAACGGCGAAACGTCAAGTGGAGGGGCCGTGTGTTCGACAGCACCAAACATTTCGAGCGTGCGTCTCGCTTCATCTTTCGTCTGCGGTTTGCCGTAGAGCCACCCCTGTCCGAGGTCGCAGCCCAAGTCTCGCAATACCGCTTCCTCTTGGCGAGTTTCGACCCCTTCCGCCACGACGGTGATGCCGAGGCTCTGGCCGAGCCCAATAATGGCCGCTGCGATGCGACGTTTGCTGCTGTCCCGGTCTAATGCTCGGACGAAGCAAGCGTCTATCTTCAACTTGCGAAAAGGGAAGGCCTCAAGCCGCGCGAGGCTCGAATACCCGGTGCCGAAATCATCGAGTGCAACTTTGACCCCCATGTCGTCGAGCTCGCGCAAGCGCGCGTAGGCTCCTTCCACGTCGGAGATGAGCGAACTTTCCGTGATTTCGATTTGGAAGCGCTCTAGGGGAAAGCCGGTGGCACGAACGGTTTCCGAAAGCTCCAACGGCAACGCTTCGCCGATCAACTGTTTAGGTGAAATGTTGAAGGCCAGGAAGAACGGACCAGGCCATGTTGCGGCGACAGGACACGCGGTCCGCACAAGATGGTTAAACAGACGGTCGATCAGATCGCGCTGTTCCAGCACTGGGATGAAGTCGACGGGGCTAATCTCGCCAACCAGGGGATCCGTCCAACGGGCAAGGACTTCGAACCCCCTTAAGTGACCGGACCGGATGTCGACTATCGGTTGAAACGCAGGCCAAATGTGCTCATTCTCGATAGCAGTTGTCAGGCACGTGCGAACGGCCGTCCCTGCTTTGCTAATGAATTGAATGAGCACAATATCTCCTATTGATCCGGCAACTGAACGTCAGTGAGCGTCTGGCTGAAATCTGGATACGCACTTTAGAAAAGCCGTCAATCTGTGGTTGCCGATTGTCGCAGATTTTTGGGGAGGCGTATTGACACGCCTCGCACAACCATCGGTGGAGCTTCGCTATGCGAAGATGTGGCGCGGAAGCGACCGGGCGAAAGATGCCGAACTGGAGAGGCAGAACCTGCTATCGGACGTTCAAGTTGCATTTTCTTAACGTGCCAAGACTGGCCCTCGTGATAGCTTGAGTTAATGCCAGAGCCCCAAAGCAGGGACCCCGGTCCCGAAATGTCGCGTTCTTTCGCGCGTAAAGTTCGTCTCAGCGCGCTGGCGTTGTTCTTCGAACGCCTTTGGCCACGCCTATGGCTTGTGTTCGGCATTGCGATGCTGTTCGCGATGCTGTCGTTCCTGGGTTTGTGGCCGAACCTCGATCCTCTGCCGCACAAGATTTTGCTGGGCGCTTTCGCGGTCGCTGCAGTCGCCGCGGTCATCTACGCGGTGCGCATTCCGTGGCCGACGCGCGATGAAGCGATCCGGCGCATCGAGCGCCGTTCAGGCGTGCCGCATCGGCCCGCGACCTCTTACGAAGATACGCTGACCTCGGGCGCCGAAAACGCCGACACCTCGGCGCTGTGGCAGGCGCACCGGCAGCGGCTGGCGAAAGCCATTCAGCGGCTGAAGGTCGGCAATCCTGCGCCGCGCACGGACCGGTTCGATCCGTGGGCCGTCCGCGGGCTGTTGCTGCTGCTGCTCATCCCCGTCGCGGTGATGGCGACCGGCAACCTCGGAGACCGCTTGGCGGCTGCGTTCCGCTTCGGCGCGAGCGAGCATGGGCCGCCCGCGCGCCTCGATGCCTGGGTGACCCCGCCGCCCTACACCGGCTTACCGCCGGTGTTGCTGGCCGATGGTTCAAAGCAGGCCGATGAGCAAACGCCGGAGCAGGGCAAGTTTTTCGAGGTGCCCGATCATAGTCTGCTGACGCTGAGAGGCGTCGGCTTCGATTCCAACGGCGTCTCGCTCGAAGTGCTCGCGGATGGCGCGACCGAGCCGCTCACCGTCAAGCCCGAGAAGCCGAAGGCCGACGCGCCCAAGAACAGCGACATGGCCAACGTCGCCGAGGTTCGTTACGAGATTCGCAAGTCGGCGCGGGTGCGGGCGCTTGCGGGGTCGCAAGAGCTTGGGCTGTGGACGTTCGACGTCATCGTCGATGCGCCGCCGAAGATCGCGATGACGAAGCCGATTAGCGGTACGCCGCGCGGCTCGATGCGCGTGACCTACAAGGCGGACGACGATTACGGCATTCAAAGTGCCGAAGTGAAGGTGCAAAAAATTCCGCCCAAGCCCGTCGATCCGTCGAAGGCGTGGGCGCAGCCGCCCGCGCTCACCGGGCCGCGACTGCCGCTCGAACGGCCGCCGGTGCTGAGCCTGCGCATTCCTCGTCCGGGCGCCAAGACAGTCGATACGTCGACGCTGCTCGACGTGGCTGAGAACCCGCTTGCAGGGCAACGCGTCAAGCTGTGGCTGGAAGCGACGGATGTCGGCGGTCAAATCGGGCGCAGCAAGACGATCGAAGTCGTGCTGCCGTCGCGCCGTTTCAAAAATCCGCTGGCGCGCGCCGTCGTGGAGCAGCGCGGCAAACTCATGGACGATTCGCGCAACCGGCCGATGGTCGTGCGTGCGCTCGATGCGCTGACGATGGAGCCTGAAGGGTTCATCACGGATAATGGCGTCTATCTGGGACTCAGGTCGGTCTTTCATCGGCTCGACCGCGAGGACTCGCGCGAGGCGATCAATTCGTCGGTCTCGGAGCTTTGGCAGATCGCGCTGAAGATCGAAGACGGTGATCTTTCGCAGGCCGAGCGGGCGTTGAAAGACGCGCAGGATCGCTTGTCGGATGCCATCGAGAAAGGCGACGACAAGGAAATTCAAGACGCGATGGCGGAGCTGCGAAAGCGGCTCAACGACTATCTCAACGAGATGCAGAAGCAGGCGGAAAAGGACAATCCGTCTCAAGGCAATCCGCCAGACGATCAGAGCCAGCAACTCGGCCAGCAAGATCTCGATCAGATGATGAAGGATCTTGAAAAGAGCGCGCGGGAAGGTTCACGCGAAGACGCCGAGCGGATGCTCTCGGAGCTGCGCGAACTGATGGATCGGCTGCAGGCGGCCAACACGCCGGAAGCACGCGCGCAGCAACAGCGCGCCGAGCAGATGATGAAGAAGCTCAATCAGCTGAGCGATCTCACCGGCAAGCAGCAGCAGCTGATGGACGATACGTTCAGCGAGCGTCGCCGCCAGGAAGGGCAGGGCGGCTCGCAGGAAGACCAGCAGGGTCAGGACGGTCAACCGCGGACCGGCTCCAAGGGCAAGCAGGGCCAGGGCCAGCAGCGCGGCGACAACGGCATGCAAGGCGATCAAGAAGGCGGCGCCGACCAGGGGCAAGGTCCGCAGGGCCAGCAGGGACAGTCTGGCGGGCAGCAACAGCGGCGCGGCAAGGGCAGCTTGCAGGACCGGCAGGCGCAACTGCGCAACGAACTCGATCAGCTCAAGAAGGATCTTGAGCAGATGGGCGCCGGCGACCCCGACAAGCTTGGCAATGCGCAGGATGCGATGGGCAAGGCTCAGGATGCCTTAAAGCAGGGCGATCTCGACGAAGCCGCGAACCAGCAAGGCCAAGCGCTCGACCAGATGCGCCAGAGCGCGCAGCAGATGGCTGAGCAGATGCAGAAGAATGCGCAGCAGCGGCTGGGCCGAGGCGGTTCCTCACCGCGCGATCCGTTTGGACGGCCGCAGCGGGCGCAAGGTCCGGACTTCGGCAATTCGGTGAAGGTGCCGGATGCGATCGACGCCCAGCGGGCGCGTGAGATCCTCGAAGAGCTGCGCAAGCGCGCCGGTCAGAATACGCGTCCCGAGGATGAGCTCGAATACATCGACCGGTTGCTGAAGCGGTTTTAATATCGGGCGCGGAGGTTGCTCGGCACGTCCGCTCCCGAATAATGCTTAGGTTAGAGTTTGGTTAGCGAGTTCTTAACGCGGTCTATGTCAAAAGGCATATGACTGTTTTTTGTCCGTCGGTCACGAAGCGCCCAGCTAGCTTTTTTGAGCCGATAATGAATCCGATTTCCTCTGCCAGCGCCTTCACCGCGCTCTCCATTCTCCAGATGCGCGAAGAGGCCAGTACGCAGTCCTCGTTGACACCTCTGCCTCCTCCATCGCTGATCGCCAAGGCCGCGTTGAAGAGCCTGTCGCACAAAGAGGCCTCTGCGGATGTCTTCAAATTTCTCGGTTCAGCTCATTTCACGACAAACTCGGCCGAAATTTTTGACGGCTTGGTGCAAGCGTTCTTGGACCCGGGGCTGCAAGATGAGTTCAGTGAAAAGATCCACAAAGAAATCGCCAACGGGCGCGCACAAGGTATCTTTGATATGGATCCCGACAACGCTCGGAACAATGCGTTGTTTGACGTGATTATTGCGCACCGCAAAGATTTTCCGCCTGAGGAGTTTTCTATAACCTTTACGACAGAGAGCGGGGCATGGGGATCGACAACCATTCCGTCGCTCAAAGACATGCCTGCTTATTTCGCCGAACAGCAAGTTGCGTACCCGACAATCGGGGCGCGGAATGCTACGCCCGACAAAGACAGTGCGAAATTGGATGCGCTTCAGCAAGCGGTGAACAATCTTGTTCTGAATGGTGCGCAAACGTTCGACAAAGGATCCGTCGACGCGCAAGCTGCCTATGCGATCCTGACGCAGAAGCTCTTTTCGGACGACGAAGACCATAAGCGGCGCGTCAGTCGTTCGCCCATGGCCGACGGGCAGGGCAACTATCTCCAAGCCTGAACATTGACGAAAAGCT
This sequence comes from Hyphomicrobium sp. MC1, assembly GCF_000253295.1. Classification (NCBI taxonomy): domain Bacteria; kingdom Pseudomonadati; phylum Pseudomonadota; class Alphaproteobacteria; order Hyphomicrobiales; family Hyphomicrobiaceae; genus Hyphomicrobium; species Hyphomicrobium sp. MC1. The sequence goes on from NC_015717.1 coordinate 45,886, forward strand.
CCCCACGCCGACTTCCATTCTGTCAGGATCGCGGTTCGTCATCGAAGGGGCGGCGGTCGGGATAAAGCAGGGCTTCGATCCGTTCGATCAGGTGTTCGATCACGCGCATCATTGTATCCTCCGTTCTTGAATTCACTAAGAGAACGGTGCGCTTCCTCCGCGCGCACGACAAACGGCGTTACTTTACAGAACGTGTAAGTTTTTGTTACATCAGCCATGGCCCGACGATTGCCGCCGCTCAATGCACTGAAAGCGTTCGAGGCCGCCGCGCGGCTGTCGAGCTTTTCGCGTGCGGCCGATGAACTCAATGTTACGCATGCTGCCATAAGCCGGCATGTGCGCGCGCTCGAGGCCGAGTTCCGCACGCCACTGTTCGAACGCACGGGACGCGGCGTGGAGCTGACGGAAGTCGGCCGGTCGCTGGCGCTCGAACTTACAAAAGGGTTCGATCTTCTTGCTTCGGCGGTTAGTCAGTTCGCGCGGCCGTCGCGGCGGCGCAAGCGTTTGATGGTCACATCAGATCCGGCTTTCGCCGCGCTCTGGTTGGTGCCGCGGCTCGGCGCCTTTACGGCGCAGAACCCGAATATCGACATCGTTCTTGATGCAACGCCCCGTCTCGTCAATTTCTCCAAAGAGGACGTCGACCTCGGTATCCGCTGGGGCGGCGGTGCCTGGGAAGGACTGGAAAGCAAGTCACTCGCGCTCTCGGAACTGACGCTGGTCTGCAGTCCTCAATTCTTGCGCGACAATCCATTGTTTGTTGCCTCCGATCTGGACGGCAGTCTTCTCATTCAGGAGACGGCGAAGGAATGCTGGGACGCGTGGCTTTCGGCGGCAGGCGTCGCGGACGAGGTAACGCCGTCCGGGCCGACACTTAATGGCGACCTCGTCATTGCTGCAGCCGAAGCCGGACAGGGTTTGGCGCTCGCCGATCAAATCCAGGCGGGTGATGCGCTCATCGCCGGCCGGCTTGTTCGGCCGCTCGATATCAGGGCGACGCGGTTCGGCTATTATCTCGTGCGCCGATCCGGTGCGAAGATTTCGGATGCGGCGATGGCATTCGAAACTTGGCTCGCCGCCGAACTCAAGACGTTCCAGGCGGCTCTCAAATCAATGCAGACAGTAACTTCAATCAAAAGCCGTAAGACCGGGAAAGCCAAAGCTGCTCCCCGGTCCCGCAGCGTCCGCGTGTCTTAGGGCGTTGCCGGTTTCGGCACGAAGCGCGTGAGGAAACCACCGATCACCTGATGGCTCGTCAGTTTGGCGCCCGCCCAGCCGTCTTTCGTCGGCTCGCCCGACCACCAGCGCGAGAACTGGCGCCACATGTCGATCGGGAACCAGGTGCCGTCGCGGCCCGTTAGCGGTCCCCAATAATCGGCGCTCGTGAATTTGTATTCGATGAAGACGGAGCCGGTCTTGAGCCGCAGCTCGATGCCGAACAGCGCCTGGGCGACGGGGCCGGTGTACTGGTATTCGTAGGTCCGTGATGGCGCATTCTTCGGATAGATTTCCGAATGCGGGAACGACAGACCTGCGCCCGCACCGAAGTAGGGCGAGAAGATACCGAGCGACGGCAGACGCATCAGGCCGTTGAGCGTCAGCATGTTGTGGCCGTGCGTCCATTCGAGTTTCTTGAAGTAATCGCCAACGCGCCCTTTTGGCGGCACCGGCTTGCCGTCAAAGGTGCCTTCCATATCGAACTGCTGGTCGTCGAACGGCGCGTGGACTTTCGAGTGCGTGAAGTCGAGCATCGTGCCGAAACGGCCGCTGAACCAGCGCTGGATGCGCACGCCGTAGTAAAGCGGGTTTTCGAACGGCAGTGTGAACCAGTCGATCTTCTTGATCGTCAGGTCGGAGTTGCCGGGTCTCACGTAATGAAAATCGCTCGGATAGTGATAGGGCGCGCCGAGGTAGGCGCCGAAGTCGCTTTCGCGGCCGGGATGCTGGGCGGTCGAGACCGGCGGGTTGGTCGCGGCGGCACGCGTGTCGGAATCGTTCGGGAGCGCTGCTGCCATCACGAGCAGTCCCATCGCTGCGGCGGCTGCCGTCAGCTCGATGGCTCGGACGATTGTGGACGTCGAAGGCCGGCGAACCGCTCCGGGTGCTGGCCACAAGGGTGCCAAAAGGCGTTCGCGTGCGAGCATTGAAAATCCCCCCGTTGCCCGTGCCCCTGATGCGCCGGTCTTATCGGTTGCCCGACGTTTGTTGCTGGTAGGCTTTATGCGCCTCCGCCGGGCGCTTGCAAGGCATCGAGCATACGATTCACTGCGGCAATCTGCGGCGCGTCACGAGTTAAATACTGCGGCCCGGTATAACCCCACCAATCCCAACAGCCTTGGGGGTTGGCGGCCGAATCCGCCACCTGTGGAAAAAGCACGATGAAGCGGTTGGTGTCGGCCCATCGCGCGAAGCCCGATTCCTTGATGAACGTGTCGCCGACCGCCTCGCGATTCTGGGCGCAGCCGTGAAAGGCGATGTGGACGCGGCAGCCGGGCGTCTCGGTGCAGGACTTCGGCACGTAGACGACGCCGGTTTCCGCAAGCTCGGCGCTGTTGTCGTCACTTACGAATGGACGCTGATCGAAATCAAAGAAGTTGCCGGAGAGCGTCGTCGCGCGGGGCTGGAGATCGCCGTAGATGAATTTCAACAGCGCGCCAGCCTGATCATAACCGCAGTTGACGACGTAGGGTTCGCCGGAAACGCTACAGGCGCTGCCTTCATCGTCGGTGACGAACGCGTGACCCGCAGGCAGGTCGGAGACAAGGTCGATGTTGGCTTTCGGCACGCCGAGCTTTTCGTAGAATTCCGCCGCGTGCTTGACGATCGCGGGGGCGACGGTGCGATCGGATGTGCCGGTGAAGAGATAGATGCGGTCGCGGACGACGTCTGCGATCGGATCGATCTCGCCTTTGGCGGCGCGTTCTTCGGCTTTCTTCGCGAGGTCTTCGGGATCGGAGACGCCCCAGATGCCGAGCAGGTTCAGCATGCAGCCGTTGACGGCCTTGCTGAGATTCAAGATTGCGGTGCCGGTGCCTGGCATGGTGTTGGCAAAGATGCTCTCGGAACAGCCGTAAGGGCCGCCCGCGATGATGGCGGCGCCGACGACGCGCTTGGCGTGCGCCATCTGGAATTGACCCGCCATATAGGCGCCCGATGAGATGCCCGAGACGGATGTTTCATCAACCTTGGCGCCAAGTGCGGGCAGCGGCCGCGCCGAGGACGCATCGTGCTGGGCGTCGTTGCAGCCGCCGTTTGCAATCGCGACTGCGATCAGGGTGAAGGCGAGCGCGAAGCTGCGGAAAAAGGAATGGCAACACATCATAGGGCGTTTGAAATCCGGAATGCGCGAGGCGTCAAAAATGGAATACGCAGCGCACTCTGCACCATCGGCGTTGCGGTTCCAAATGGGACTTTTGGTTTCCTGTACGCCACCGAATTTGTGTTTGAAGTCTGACTTGGCTCGGTGCTCACTCAGGGGAGCGGATTTAGTTTGCTTAATATTGTCACCCTCGGCTCCAGGCGGAGGATCCATTTTGCAGTTCGTGCCGATGCTTGATGGATCCTCGGGACATGCCCGAGAATGACATCATGGCTTACCGCACGCGGATCGAAGAGCGGTCGGTGCGGCCGTTTGCGTCGATGACGGTCAGCTTGGCGAAGCCTTCGGTGGGTTGCCATGTGGCTTCGCGCGTGTGGGTGTCGGACGGAATGGGCTTGCCGTCGATGAGCCACGTCAGTGGCAGCGCGCCGCCGTCGGCTTTCAAGATCAGCGGATCGCCGTCGAGATCGGATTCGGCGATTTCCGATTGATCGGGCGGGAAAGAGATCAGCACCGGCGGTTCAAGAAACTTTCCGGCGACCGGATCGTCGCCGGGATCGCGCCAGCGTTTCAGCGGGGCGGGAAGCTCGGCGTTCGTCGCGCGGATGGCGTTCGCAGGCGCTCCGCGCAACGGCGTGCGACCTCCGGGAACGCGCTCGAACGCGTCGAACAACATCGGCGCGGCGGCGCTGCGGCCGACGAGGCCGGGAATGCTCGAATTGTCCGGCCGCCCGACCCAGGCCGCGATCACGTACTTGCCGTCGTAGCCGATCGCCCAGGCGTCACGATAACCGTGGGATGTGCCGGTCTTGTAGGCGAAGCGTCCGCCCTTGGCGTTGAGCGGGGGCGGCGCGTCCTTCAGAATATCGGTGACGTACCAGGCGGCGAGCGGCGACATCAGGCGGTGCGCATTGACGAGCGGCTTCAGATGCGACGTCGCCCAGACCTTGCCGCGCTCGCTCCAGCGGTGGGTCAGCATGATGCTGTCACCGCCGCGCGCGAGGGCCGCGTAGAGTTGCGTCATGTCTTCGAGCGTCAGGCCGGTGCCGCCGAGCGCCATCGCCAGCGTCGGCTCGGATTTATCCGGGAAACGGGCTTCGACGCCGGCACGCCGGAAGCGGCCGACGAGCTTGCCCGGTCCAACGCGCGCGAGAACGCGGACGGCCGGGACGTTGAACGATTGCTCAAGCGCTTCGCGGATCGAAACCGTGCCGTGATAGCCCTCGTCGAAATTCTTCGGTGCGTAGGTGCCGAAGCGGACGGGCCGGTCTTCGATGAGCGTTTCGGGATGCGCGAGGCCTGCCTCGAAGGCGAGGCCGTAGATAAAGGGCTTCAGCGTCGAGCCGGGGGAGCGTACGGCGGTTGCCATATCGACGGCGCCGTGGCGATCCTTATCGAAATAATCGGCAGAGCCGACTTCGGCGAGGATTTCGCCGGTCTGGTGGTTGGCGACGATGATGGCGGTCGAGACGTTGTCGCCGATCAATCGGGCATGATCCTGCGCGAGTTGTTCAAGGCTTGCCTGCAGATTGCGGTCGAGCGTCAGTTTGATGACGCTTTCGGTCGGATGCGCGGCGACTTCGCTTTCCGACAGATGCGGCGCAAGCAGAGGGAACGCGTAACGCACTGACGGAATGCGTTCGGCCTTGGCGCGCTCGGCTTCTGCGGCAGTGATGACGTGGGCGGCAACGGCGCGATTCAGCACGCGACTGCGTGCGCGCAGCGCGGCTTTCGGGTTGCGGTCGAGACGGCGGACCTCGGGCGATTGCGGCAACGCGACGAGCAGGGCGCATTCGCCCAACGATAAATGTTTCGGCTCCTTGCCGAAGTAAGCGAGCGAGGCTGCGCGAACGCCTTCAAGGTTGCCGCCGAAGGGCGCGAGGCGAAGATAGAGTTTTAGGATTTCGCGTTTCGACAGCGCCCGTTCGAGTTCGACGGCGCGGGCCATCTGACGAAGCTTGCCGCTGGCGGTGCGTTCGTGGCGGCCGTCGAGCAGGCGCGCGACCTGCATCGTCAGCGTCGAGCCGCCCGAGACAATGCGGCCATGACGCAGCATCTGCAGCGCCGCTCGGACGACGGCTTTGCTGTCAATGCCGTGGTGGGAATAGAAGCGTTTGTCTTCGAAAGCGAAGAGCATTTTCAGGTAGTGCGGATCGACGTCTTTCGGGTCGAGTGGCAGTCGCCACATGCCGTCAGTCGTCGTGAAGGCACGCAGCAGGCGGTCGTCGCGGTCGACGACGGTGGTCGAGACGGCGCGCGCATTTTCAAGCGGCAGCGGTCCGGCATCGGCAAAGGCTTTGAGATAGAGGGTGGTCGCACTGCCCGCCAAAACCGCGATTGCCAGCACTGCACATAGTGCGACACGTCGAATAGTAAAAAGCTTTCGCGGGTGAACGCCCCCACCCCTAACCGCTGCCTGCGAGGGGGAGGGGGATTCAAGGAAGAGATGCTGCTCATTTCTCCCTTCCCCTTGACTGGGAGGGGGTGGGGTGAGCTTGGAGACACGCGTAAAGCGCCGGAGGAGGGTGGCTGACGCTGGGGGCACCGACGGCTCGTCACCCCCTCTCCGGCTTTTCCCCAAAAGGGGGAAAACTTGCGCCGCTGCTGCGTGCAATCGTTTCGCGTTTTGAAGAAGCCCCAGCCGCACGTCGCGTTACTCCTTCAGCGAGACGGTGAGCGAGCCGGCTGCGGAGCGGGCATAACGCTCGGGCCGGTACATGTCTTCGACGGTTGCCGCCGGATAGACGAATGTGCCGGGCGTCACGGCGCGGACGATGTAGGCAAGCATCGCCGTTGTGGGTGCAGGCTTTGCTTGTGACGTGCCATCGGGCTGCGTGATCGTGTTGCCACCGGCGTCACCGTTCTCTGTATCCGACGATGACGCCACGCTTCCGAAGTTGAAGGCTGCAACAAAGCGATCGTCGCGGAACTCAGTGTGCTCCGGCGCTGCCGTCGATTTCAGCCACGAGAGGTTCGCGATCGCGCCGCTTTCGACGAGATGCGGGTTTTCGATCTCGAAGCCTGCGGGCAAGCGGTCGACGACCATGACGCGGCCGGCCGGATCATCCGACGTGACCTTCACGACCATGACGAACCGGTCGTTCTGCTTCACGTTCGCCTTGCCGCCGGTCAGGCTTGCGAGATCGATCTTCTTGCCATCGACCGTGTAGGCCTCGCGTTCGATCTTGAAGCCTTTCGAAACCGGCGGCTCGGGCGTGAGTGCTGCACCGAGAACCGAGATCACAGCATCGACGGCGGTGTCGCCGTTGTTGGTGATCGTCAGCGCGCCGTTCTTCAACTCGGCGGGCGTCAGACCTTTCAGCAGCGGGCCGTTCACCGGCTTGCCATCGACGGCGAGCGTCGTTGCTTTCACCTCATCGTTCAAAGCCTTCGCGGCAAGCAGCATCCAGGCTTGTTCCTGCGTGGATGTGTACGTGCGCGTCTCGTAGGCCTTGGCGATGACGGTCGCGAGCTTCGGCTGCTCTTCCCGCGCGATGCCGGTTTCGGCGGCGAGCGTGACGAGAGCTGCGCCGTCACGCAGAGTCGAGCCGTAGTCGCTGCGATAGCCGCTATCGGGCGTATCGGGCATTGCGGCGAGGGCTGCGGAGAACGCGCGCTCGGCGCGTTCCTTGTCGCCCATCATCGCGAGTGCGGCACCGATTTGCGCTTTAGCCAGCGGCGTCGAGAAGCGGTCAATGCGTTCATCGGCGTAGTAGCGAAGATCGCCGATGGGCGCGCGGCCGTTGCGGGCGAGAACATAGAGCGCATAGGCCCGGTCTTCGCCGCCTTTTTCGAAGTCGGATGCATAGGCGATGAAGTTCTGCAGCCGGTCGAGGGCGCGATTGAAGTTCTCGCGCGGCACGTCGTAGTTCGCTTCCTTCGCACGCGTCAGGAAGTCTGTGACGTAAGCCGTCAGCCACAGGTCGGTGCTGTATGGACCCCAGACGCCGAACGCGCCGGTTGAGTCCTGCATTTCGAAGACGCGGCCGATGGCTTTCTGCACGCGCTCCTTCAGCTCTTTGTCCTGTGCAATGCCGATCTGAGCCGCGACCGCATTGGCGACGACGAGCGGCATCGCACGCGACACTGTCTGCTCGGCGCAGCCGTAGGGGTAGCGGTCGAGTTGCGCGAGAAGCGTCGGCACGTCGAGACGCGCGGCCGGTCCGACCGACATGTTGATCCGCGTGCGCGACGGGATCAGATCGTAAGCGATGTCGGACGAGACGACGAGCTTGCCGCCGGGCTTCAGCGACGAAATCGTCGTGCGCTTGATGTCGCCTGCGGGCGGGAAGACATTGAACGTCATCTCCCGCTTGACGGCGATATCGTTCGGGCCGGTGACGACAGCCTTCAGCGTAATCTCACCAAGCTCAGTCGGCTTGAAGACAACGCGCTGCATGATGCGTTCGCCTTGCTTCAGGTCTGCCGTCTTGTCGGCAACGGGAGAGAGCATTTCGTTGCGGTCGTCGCCGGTTTTCTGGGACAGCGTGAGTTTGTACGGCGCGGCCGGCCCATCGACGTTGTGGATCGAGAAGCCGAGATCGACCTCGTCGCCAAGCGTCATGAAGCGCGGTACGGCGGCGGTCAGCGCGACCGCGTCGCGGACGATCAAATCGCCCGAGCCATGGCCGACCTTATCCTTGCTCCAGGCAACCGCCATGAAGCGGACGGTGCCGTTGAAGTCCGGCAGATCGAACGACACGCTCGCAGTGCCGTCGTCCTTCACCTGTACGATGCCGGAATAGAGCGACACGACTGTTTCGACCGTCGGATTTCCTTGCAGCGCGGCGGTGCCATCGCCGCCTGAGCGGAGCTTGCCACGGTCAGCGCGCATACCATCGATCAGCTTGCCGTAGAAGTCGCGGATTTCGAATGACAGCTTCTGCTGCTGACCGAACCACTTCTCCGGGGCGGGCGTTTCGAAGCGCGTGAGATTTAGAATGCCGAGATCGACAGCCGCAACGACGACGCGGGCGTCTTCGCCGGGTGCCAGGCCTTCGATCTTCAGCGGCACGTCGACGTGCGCGCCGGACTTCACCTTGTCAGGGAGCGTCACGGCAACTTTCAGCTGCTTGCTCGACTGGTCGATCGGTAGCCAGCGGATGCCGATGGCGCGGCTCGGCATGCGCTTTGCCGCTTCGTCCATCGGTCGGTAGAGAATCGCGGTGGCGTAGGCGCCCGGTCCCCAGTTGCTATCGACGGGAATGTCGACTTCGCCGCCGCCCTTGGCGATATCGACCTCTTTCATCAGGTCGAGGCCGGTGCCGAGCACGGCGACGAGCGCCTTGCCGCCGAGCTTCGTGGCGATGCGCAGCTTCGCGGTGTCGCCGGCTTTGTAGCTGTCTTTATCCAGCGCGACGTCGAGCTGCTCGGGTGAATCAACTGAGTCGCCGGACGTGTACCAGCCGGCGTTGAAGATGAGGCTCGATGCCGGGCCGTCCGCATCGTTTGACGCAACGTCAAGACGGTAACGGCCCCACTGGATCGGCTGCGAGATCTTTGCAGCACCGTCCGCGGTTACAGCGAGCGGTCCGCTGCCGATCTTGCGCTTCACGGTGACGGCGTCATAGGTCCACGTGCCGTCGCGGCGATACCACTGCCACGTCGTATCGAGGCGCGTCAGCGTCCAGGTGAGATTGCTCGATGCTTCGGCTTTGCCGTCGGAGCCGAGCAGCACGACGTTGAATTCGGCGGGCTGATCCTCGGGCGCTGTCAAGTTGTCGAACAGCGGCTTGATGCCGACGCGTTCGAGTTTCAGATCGACGGGCAGCGTGATGTTGCGCTCGATGGTGCGGCCGCCGTCTTCGCGCAGCTTCACGGAGATCGAAGCTTCCAGCGGCTTCGGCGTTTTCGGCATCTGCGGCAGGGTGATCGGGATCGACGCCTTGCCGTTCTGATCCATTGCGAGGTTCGACGGCAGCGCCTGACGTACCGGCGTTACGAACTCGTCAGCTTGGCCGAAGATATAGCCGGTATAACCGGGAACGTCCCTGGTCGATGCCTTGACGACGACTTCGCCTTCGAGGCCGAGACCAGCGGCGGGCGGGCCGTAGAGATAGCGGCCATCGGCGTCAATCGTCTGGTTTTCGTCCGGCGCGAGTGCCTTGATTTTCGATGAGAGCGTCATGTCGAGGCGTTCGGGGACGAAATCTTCGACGAGGAATGACCGCTCCGCGATCGGCTCTGATTTCGGATCGGTGTAGAGCTTCGCACGCCAGGTGCCGGTCATTGCTGTCTTGGCGAGATGCACGACGTGCGCGCGGCCGCCGAGACCCTGATCGTTCATCAGGAAGCGCGTCTGCTCGACGCCATCGGGGCGGAAGACCATCAGCGTCGCCGGGACGGATGACGATTTGCCGAACTGGTCGCGCACGAGCGCCGTGACGTTCACGTCCTCGCCGCCGCGATAGACGCCGCGCTCGGTATAGACGTAGGCATCGACAGGACCGGACGGATCGCGGCCCTGCACGCCGCGGTCGGAGAGATCGAAGGCGTTGAGTGTCAGATCGAGGAACGCGTATTCGCCTTCGCCTTTCTGCGCGACGAGGATTGCGGGCGCCGAGCCGCCTTCGCCTTTGGTGATCGCGGCGTCGAACTTGGCGTAGCCATGCTCGTCGGTCGTGGCGGTGGCGAGCACTTCGTTGTTTTTGGCAATCAGCTTCACAGACGTGCCGCCGACAGCGATGGCATCGCTCAGCGAGCGGACGAACGCGTGCACGCCGTCATTGCCGCTAAATGCGGTGAGGCCCAGGTCGGAGACAATGAACCACTGCGTCGCGCGCTCGTAACTTTCCTGCTTCTGCTTTTCGGAGGGCTTGGCGACCATGACGTAGACGCCGGGTTCGAGCTTGCCGGTGGCGTCGGTGACGGGCACGGCCGTCGTCACGTCCTCGTTGAGCTTGGAGGTAATATCCATCTGGCCTTCGTAGACCTTGATGCCCGAACGATCGCGAATGTTATCGACGTCATAGCTCGAAAGCTGACGCGCCATGTCGCCGTTTTGCAGTGTCGTCGCGAGGTTGCGGTCGCCGATGCGATAAACTTCAACGTCGATCTTGCTGGTGTTCGTCGTTGTGACCGGAATGCCCTGCTGGCCGCGCGAGGGTAGCACATAGGCTTTGCCGCCGAAGCGGACGTACGGCGTGCGGTCGGGAATGTAGACGGCGATATCGGAGGTTTTCAGCAGTTTCTCGCCGATGTCGGACGGCAATCCGGCACGGATCTGAACCTGATAGCGTTCGCCGTACTTCAGGCCTTCGAGGCAAAGCTGCTTGCCGTCCTGCACGAGGTTTTGCGGGTCTTTGCCGCCGACGGAAATGAATTTCGCAACGTCGGTCTGCGTGCGCGACAGGTCTTCGGAGAACTGCAGGCAGAGGCGCGGCGGCGTCGCGTCGTTGTCGGTCTTGTAGTCGGTCATGCGGAAGCCGTACTGGCCGCGCAGCTTGTCATACATTTCGCGGGTGGTCTGGTCGTCGGCGAGCGCGAGGCTGAGGCTCAGCGCGTCGATCGCGGGACGCCAATAGGAGCGGGCCTCGAGCGTGCGCCCGAGGACGTAAAGCGCGTGGGCTTTCTCGTTCTTATCGGTTGCGCGCTGGTAGCCGGTGTAAGCCGCGCCCGAGGCATAGATCGCAAGATCGTAGCGTTCGCTCGTATTGTTGGGATCAGGCGGAATGGCGAGCAGGGCTTCGGCGAGGCGCGTCCAGGCAGTAGAGTCCTGAGCGTTTGCCGAGACGACATTGGCGAGCGCGCGAGAGGCGGCTCGCGGATCACTCGCAAAGTCTTTTTCGGCCTGAGCTTTCAGCGCGGCGGGCGTTTTGCCGTCCGGTTTCCAGTTGGCCTTGAGATAGGCCTCATAGCGTTTGGCATCGGCGGCGATGCCCTGATGCAGGAACGGTTTGGGATCGGCGCTGGCGGTTGCGAAGGTCGCCAGCATGAGCGTGAAAACCGCCGCAAGGCGCGCGAGGAAAATCATGGGGGTGGCATCCTGTGTGAAAGCCTCGACGTCCGAGTGCGCGAGCACGCGGTCTCGCGCGCTCAACGAAGCTCTGGTGGAGTATCGCCAGTTGGCGTTTCAAGCAAAAGACCAACAAGGTCCAAAGGCCGAAGCGCGGCGATAATTAGGAATTTCCGGTGCTTGCGCGTTCTTGCGGCCTTTTTCTAACGTTGGCTCAGGCAAGCAATTTACCACCGCGCCGAGAGGCGGGGATAAGTTTCATTTTGGGGAATTTTTGAAAGGTGTTCGCCTTCTCCCTTCGGGGGCGAAGTCGAAGGCGTAAAAACGCAAATGCCACCTTCGGCATGAAGCCGAAGATGGCATTGAAGATCTACCGTGTCGCCGACGGCCGCTTAGTTAATGACGCGGGCGCAGTGGGAGCACGTTGGCGTCGTCCGACTGGGCGGCGATGATTTCCGGCGAGAGCGCTTCGGTGCGCGGCAGTTTCCGCGGACGGGCACGCTTCCAGAGCTTCTCGAACGAGGCGAGCGCGAAGACGGCGTTCGTTACGTCGTTGCCGTGGTAAAGCTCGAAGGCATCGCGCTTGGTTGGATCGCGGCGGAGGCAATCGCCGATCCAGACGCGCGTCGATCCGACGGTCAGCTGTTCGTGGGCCGGTGCGAAGCTCGCCTCGCCAAGGACGCGATATTCCACATCTGTGACGTCGAGGATTGACGGCGACGACGGTTCTTCGACGGTGGTATCGCCGACGACAAGGAGAATGCGTGCGCCTGCGATCAGGCCATCGGACCACGCGGCATGAAGCGCACGCGCAGCCGGGCTATCCGGGTTACGGACAAAGAGCGTCAGGCAAATTTCACGTGCCGGATCTTCACCGCGGGCGGTGAAGGCCTCGCCGATGAAGTCCTTGAGCCGAGCTTCCTTATCCGTTCGAGACATCATCATTGGCCGCGAAGGTGAAGCGATGCGCATTTATTCTTTCCCATTTCGAGCCGGTCATGTTCGGTGATCGAACTGCCCCCCGCAGGGCATCCGGTGACCCCATTAAGCCAAGAAGAATGTTAAACAAGCGTTGCGGCTCGGTTCCTTTTAAGGCGAACATCGTTATCCCGTTTTCTATCCAACGCTTTTTCATTCGGCGGCGGGTGGGGCGATGCGGCGAATAAAGGCGCGGTCGTCGTCCGAGAGCTGATCTTCCGCATGAAATGCGACGATCCGGCCGTGATTCTGAGGGGTGGGGCCGACAGGCTGCTCGTCGTCCGCATCGGCCGATATGACGTGCCTTTGCGCATCGAAGGCACGCATCGCGGCTTTTAACGAATCCGGCATAACGGCTTCGCTAACGGGAACGGAAAATGTTGCGGTTTCGCGCTGGAGGGTGACGCTGGCGCGCGGTTCGACGGACCGAGGAATTGTCACGACGGTCGCGGGGCGGGGTTCGGGCAGCGGCGGTGGCTCGCTTGGCGTGGCGCGGCTGGTGTTGCTGTTGGCGGCTTTGACGGTGACATCGGCTTCCGGCTCGGGCTTGGCGACGGGGCGTCTGACGCGCGGCGCTTGCGGCGGCGAGAATTCCGGTTCCGGGCGGTAGATACCGGCATAGGGGCCGAAGCGCGCTGCGTGCTCCGGGTCGATGGCGCCGTTGGGTCTGGCGCCGCGAATGTCGGCGTCGAATTTTGGACGTGGCGCTGGTTCGTCCGGTTCGAACGCGTCCGTTTCAATTTGCTGGGCGGCGTTCGGCGTGTGCTTTGTTTCCGGCGATGGCGTTGACGGCACGGGCGATGACGGCGCGGCATCATGCTCGTCGAAGTCGTTGCGGCGCAACTCGTTGCGTTCGGCGCGGCGGGCGGCACCCATGACGGCGCCGAGGATGATGTCCGACCAGGCGCCGTTCGTGAACTTATAGACGCGGAACGAGTCCGAGTTCGCAAATTTCGAGCCCTGGCGCGCAAGCCGCTTCTGGACGCTGCCGGTCGTCGGCAGCAGCGTGCGCTTAAAAATCTTTTCGCGTTCGAAGCTCGCAAACAAGTTGGCCAGAAGCTGGGCTTCGACGCGCAGGTTCTCGCGTTCGGCCGGATTGAGACGCGGCGGCGCATCGAGCGGCACGGCAACGTAGTAATCGCCATTCATGTCGAAGACGACATGGCGGAACAGCTCGAAGTTTTCGCGGATCTGCTTGTCGCGGTGAATGTCGTTGAAGCGCGACAGGATTTCGATCACCGGTCCGCGCTCGGCGGCTTGCATCTTCGGCACGAGACCGTCGAGACGGCCGCCGGGGCGCTTGCCCATCGAGACGAGGAAGAGGCAGAGATCGACGAACAGCGCGACTGCAAGCGGAACATAGTCGCGCTTCGACAGGCCGGCCGCCCGATCGTCGGCGTTGCGCATTTCGGCAGGGTTCTCGACCGATTGGATCGCCTTCTTCTGCAGTTCGCGCAGTTGGTCGGCGGACGGCGGCATCTTGAACGACAACAGGCCGTAGAAGGTCGTCGTCAGCCGGCGGAAAGCTTCGATGGTTGCTTCCGAGCCTTCGACGGTCGCGATCTCGGGCTTCTGCAACTCCGGCAACTGGTCGATGGCTTTGACAACGCCGTGCAGCGCCATCTGCAATTGCGGATCGGGGCAGGTGACGGTGCCGTTCCGGCCGTCGCTGAAGGTCGTGCGCTCGGCGCGGTCGGCGAGATCGGAACGGATCTGGCGAAGCTGCGGATCGGTGCGGAAGGCGTTGAAGCCTGTTGCCGTCAGGTCAAGCTTGCGTCCAAGCGCGCGCATGAATTCATTTCGCGTTCCGGTCTTGGGATCGAACGTGGACGAGTCCGCTGAGACGATCTTCGTCAAGTCGCCGTTCAGGGCTTCCATGTCGGTCTTCACCGCGCCGATCCTGCCCTTCACGAAGTCCGATGCGAAGGAGAAACGCTGAGCATCGTCTTCGCGCATCTTCCGGCGCGGTCCGTCGCCCGGCTTCGAATTTGGACATGAGGTGCCTTTCGTCTGTTCGAGCTGTGCTTTTTCGGTCGAGACCTGGGTGAGCTGGGTCAGCGTCGCCTGCAATTGTTCGAGCCGCGTCTCGGCGCCGTGCAGCGCGTTCTGGACTTCGGAGACGGCGCTTTCGGCCGAGCGCGTTGCCTCACCGCGGCTTTCGAGAACCTTCCAGTAAAACCCAAAACCGAACCCGATCGAGATCAGCGACAGGAAGATGTAGCCGCCGGCATAGGATAGTTTCGTGACGAAAGGATGCGGGCGAAAGAGCTGGTCGAGCAGCCAGACGATCATCGTCATCAGCATCGCGACCGAGAAGCCGACGATGACGCGATGGACGATTGGCAGATCGCCCATGTTGGCTTCGATCAGTTCGAGCATGCCGACGTAGGTTGCGACCCAGGACAGCGCGCCGAGTCCGACGATGAGGATGGCGCGCTTCCAGTCGCGGGGAGGCTTTTGCGGCGTGTCAGCCTCGGCGCGTGCGTCTGCATAGAGGCGCAGTGAGCCTGCCTCGCCTCCGCGTTCCGCGCCTTTCCGGTTCATGACTGCCAACCCTACCCAAGAGAGGCGTCGAGACTCCGCGGCCAGTCGGCGTTTTTGATGGTTAAACTGCGGCTGAGCAATGTCGGACTGTCGACGAATGTTTAGCGGCGCGATGAATGAAAGTCCGTCATCCCCGACCTTGATTCGCTTTGCTCACTCGGTCGAGGATGACGAAAGTCTTCCCCTCTCCGCATTGAATTGCAGGAATGGGGAGAGGGAGACGAGGTCAGCGGGCGGCGTCGGCGAATTCTTTTGCGGACATGCGCGTTGCAGCGACGGGCACCGTGCGGCGCCGAGGAAGGAAGTCGCGGCGCGGATGCGATTTGGCGTCGTCTTCGAGATCGCGCAGCAAGACGTCGAGCAGGGGTGCTGCGATCTGGGCGGCGTGCAAATGGCGGGCCCAGGGGCGCGATGCGTTTCCGGTCCCGACGAGGACGACATATGAATAAGCGGCGCCGTTCGTGAATTGCAGGCCGCCTGACGCCCAGGTGTCGACCGTCGCGTCGGGATCGAGTGTGACGGAGGTTCCGGTTTTCGCGAAGTGCACACGCAGATCGCCACGGCGTCGTGCGCACCATTGGCTGAGACTTCGGAGCGTGCCGTAAGATTGCCCGCCGGTCTGATAGCAAAGCGGGGCTTCGAGAAGTGCGCGGATCAAGCCGGTCGCCCTCGGGCGGATCAACGCTTTCGGGATGATCGCAGGACTCGCCGCGGCCGCTATTCCGGCGCCGCCTTGGCCTTTCTGCGTGTAGTCGTATGCAGCAATCAGCGTCGGCGGATGGATCGGCTGCGTGCTGCGGCCGATGAGAGACGCAAGAATGAGGCTCGACATGAAGTGGACGCGGCGCGGGGCGGCTGCAACCTGTCCGAGGACGACGGCCGTCGATGGTGGCGTGCCGCCGAGCGCGGCGGCGGGTGGCATCGTGAAACCAAAGCCGTCGATCAGCCGTTTGATCGGCGTTTGCCCGAGTTGCGCGCCGCGAGTGATCAGCGGCGCATTAAGCGAGCATGCAAACGCGACGATCGCTTTGCGGCTGCCGGTGCTGCCGCCCTTGGCGCATGTGTCGAGCTCTTGGGCGGGCGCCTGAGAGTCGGTGTAGAGACTGCCGGGTCCATCGCGGCCCTGGTTGGCGAGCGCGACGGCCAGGATCATCTTGCCGGTCGAAGCGACCTGCCGGCTTTCGAGTGATGGATCGTAAAAGCCGGTATCGGAGCGGCGGGCTGGGAGCGAGCCGAAGTAGGCCGCGGTCTCGCCGGATTCGTAATAGCGCACGATATTGCCGTTGCCGTCAGCCGCGACGACGACGACGTCCGGAAGCGTCTTGTCCGCAGTGACCTTTTGGGGATCGAGCGTGAAGGCCGGGTCGATGCGGGAGGCCCATTTCGTGTCCAGGGCGCTCAGTTCCGCATCGATCTTGTCGCGGAAAGCGAGGTTGTCGCCGATGTCGAAAGTCGTCGTTACGCCGCGGATGTGGTCGCGCCAGGCGAAGCCGTAACGCTGCTTCATTTCTTCGCGGATGCCGAAGCGTGCGGCGGGCAGCAGCAGGTTGGCGCGGATCATCGGGTTGGCTTCGGCGCGTTTCATTTCATGCGGCGCGAAGCGTTCGAGGGCAGCTTCGAGTTTTGGTTTGACTTTCGGATCGGGTGGCCCGCCCGCCAGGGCCATCAGCTCGAAGACGACTTTGCGCTGTTCGGCTTCGTCGGTGATGAGCTTTTCGGCGCAGGTGCGGGCGCGCACCTCTGTGATGTAGCGCCAGCGGTCGAGGCGGACGGCATTCAGGCGGTCGCTGCCTTCGAGCAGAATGATCGGCTTGTTGACGGCTGAGGCGAGCACGAACTGCTCGGCGGTCGAGAGGTCTTTTGCTTCCTTGCCGAACACGACCTGGCTCGTGACTTCGACGCCGTGAAGAGGTTGGCCGCCGGTTCGCTGGGCGAGCCAGATGTGGTTCGCGGCCCATTGCTTCAACAGCGTGTCGTCACCACCGCGCGTGAGGTCGCGGTAGATGACGGGTGCGAGCCACCATTCGCCGAACTTGCGTTTGAGCTTGTCGATGCCGCTTTCGTCGGCGCTCGGCGGAGTTTTGTAGATGACGCGCGCGAACTGCATAGGCAGCGTCGAGCCGCCAACGCCGAGAGAAGGGCGACCAGACGCGATCGTTCGCGTGACGGCGGTCACCGGAATTTTCAGGACGCCGAGAAGGTCGATGCCGAACGGATTGAGCGGACCGCCGAGATAACGATCTTCGTGGTATGAGAGGCAGCGCCAGTATTGCTCCGGCACAGTGCGCACAGGGATCGATTTGTGATCGGGGTTTGCGACGTAATCGCCGAGCGCGATGGCGCTGTCGGTGTAGTTCACATCTCGCAGGCTATCGAGGCGGGGATCAAAGGTGCCGACGAAGTTGCCCTTTGGGTCATAGATCGCTGTCGCGAGCCAGCGCTCGGCGTCGTAGCCGAGTTTGTCGTGCATAGATACGTCTCCGAGGTAGCCTCGGATGGGCGCTGCGATATAGACTAGGATCAGCGCGAAGAAGACGTAGACGATCGCGGCTGTGAAGACGTGACGGAGCGGCCCGAGCTTCGGGTTGAACGCCACCGCCATCATCAGCCAACGCGCAATCCAACGCGGTGCCCAGAGGCAGAAGTCCGCGAGGGCGGTCAGATGCCGCAGAAGACGTAACATCGGTGTCGCAAAGCCGCGCTAATGCCGTCGCCGAGGACGGGCGGCGGCTCAGTACGGATTGTTAGTTGACCTTTGCGGCGTCAACTCAACGGACTCTGGGCGGTTTCGGCGCCCGGAGACGGCAAATATATGGCCTGCGCCGGCAGCCGACTGCTGCAAGCGAGTGATATGACTTGTTGATCGGCAAGCCTGACGGCTCGCCGGATCAGAAGTTGTTCATAAGAATGAAAAGGCCGACGCCAACGGCCGGACCGATGAGGGCCGCAACGACCATCATCACGAATGGTTTCGCCACCATAACTCTTTACCCCGCACTCGAACTTTTAAGTTCTCTCCACTGTTACGCACGGCCCTAAGCGATGATCCAACCGGTTTGCCCCCTCGGTTGCCGCATCTCATTCCACTGAAAGGAGCCGCCCCCGATCAGCGCTGCCGGGCATAAACCCCTACTTCCCAGCCTTGTCAGAATACAGCCTTGCAAAAAAACTTGACAGAGCCTGCCTCGATTTTGCAGTCGCCGTAGTAGATCAGAGATCACATGGCGATTGATGCTTAACCCATAGGTCAGCGCATCGTTTTCTAATCGGTGATAATTTTATTTTATGCTGATATATCAGCGTCTTGCCGAGTCATCATGCGGTCATGTTCGCACTCGCGGCGGCAAACTCTGGCCGCGCAACATCACACGCCGTGTCATGTTTTGAAACGCGAATTGAACTTATCTAACGTCAAACAGGCGTAGCTGCCGCTCGTCCGTACCGCGGGTTTCGGCGGCCAATTGCTCGATCCGGTCGAAGGGCACCTGTTCGGCGCCGATCAGCGAACGCTGGGCCTTTATCGGCCGCACAAGGCCTTCCTGAACGAGGTGGAATTCACCAACGGTTTGGCCCGGCAGCGCCAGGGCTGGGTCGAGGCCCGATTCCGACTGGAAGGCGGCCTTGAGCTTGCGAAGGGCGGTGTCTTCGCGAACGCGGCCGATGAACCAGCTCGTGATCTGGTCGCGGCTCTTATAATCGAGGTCGCCCGGCGACTGGGTGGCGAGCATCAAACCAAGACCGGCGGAACGGGCGCGTTTCAGCAAGCTTTGCAGAGGCTCTGCGGTCGCAGGCTTTGCGTTGGCGGGAATGTAAAGGTCGGCTTCGTCGAACATGACGACGGCCTGCAGTTCGTCGTTCGGGTTGCGTTGACAGAAGCGCAGCGCTTCCGACAGGAACTGCGAGACCCAGAACAGGATGTTTTCGTTGTCGCCAAGGAAGCCGGTGTAAATGACGGACAGGCGCGTGCGATTCGGGCGCTGATAACGGCCGAGGCCGAGCAGGCTTTCCATGCGCAGGCTTTCGCCGCCGCCTTCAAACAGCGCGGCGTTGCGCAGGCGCAGCGAGTCCAACTGAGCGACGAGATCGCGGCGCAGCTTGCCCGACGGGTCCATGCGCTGGGTCTGGTCGGTCAGCTCCGGATGCTCATCTTCGAGAAGATGGATCAGGTCGGCGAGCGTCACTTCGTTGGTCGACAGCGAACCTAATATGCGCAGCGCCACGGCGAGCACGCCGGACTGCTTCTGGTGGGTCGCGGAATTCTTCAGATGCAGCATTTCGCCGAGAGCGGCGGCCGACAGGTTCGCCAGCAACTGCTGCTCGTGATCGGGCAGCTCGTTGATACCGTTTGGAAGCAGTGTAATCGAGATTGGCCGGCCGGATGCGCGGCCCGGTGTGTAAACGGCGACGTCAATCGCGTCGGCGAGTTTCTCGCGCTCCGAGCGACGGTCGGGCGTTTCGTTTTCGCTCGAACGCCAGACTTCGGGGTTGGCGTAGCTCGCAAGGTCGCCTTTGCGGTCGATCAGGACCGCGGGAATGCCGCGAAGCAAAAGCTGCTCGATGATTGAGAGCGCCAGGGTCGTTTTACCGGAGCCGGAGCCACCGAGGAACGCTGCGTGGCGCTTTAGAACGCTCTTGTTGAGTGTTACGGGACGCGGCCCACGCATGCCGTTTTCGCGCCCTGCGAGAATGCTCGCGCCGTAGCTGCCGTCTTCGTCGAGGATGACAGACATCGGAAGGTCGTCATCGTTGGCGGGAAGGCCAGAGTCGTTGCCGTTCGGGTTCGCGCCACGCGCCTGTTCGTTGGATAGCATGTCGAAGCCGTCGAGCGACGATTGCGGGTCGTCCATCTCTTTGGCGACGAGGCGTGGTACGGGACGGCCGAGCAGATCGAGACGCAAAAGGTGCGTGATCGAGATCAGGCTGGACAATGGCTTTGCGCCTTCCAGCCATTGCGTCATGCTCGCATCGCCGCGATGATGCGCGGTGAACTCCCGTACCGTCATCATGCGTTCCCACTCGGGGATCGGCACGAGAAGCTGACGGCCGCCATTTTCGCGGAATTTCCTGAGCGCCTGGGCCGTCTGGTTTTTCGAGTTCGGGGGGAAGTCGCTCGCGCGGAGCATGAAGCAGGGCTTGCCCTGCATCGATGTCAGCACTTTGTCGAGCTGGCGCTTCAAGGCGCCCCCCTGAGTCTTCCCGTTGCAGATAAAAATGCGCACGTCGTTGGCAAATCCGGTGCGGTGACGCACGGTGAGATCTAGCGCAGGCAGCTCGTCGCCGAGTTCCAGCCTCTTAGTCGTGATCTCGATCGCCCTATTCCATTCTTCGCGTGCGAGCTGCAGAGCGCCGGACAATATATCGACGAGTTCGCCCTCATCGGCGGGCATTTCGGCTTCGCTCTCGTTGGCGAAGCGTTCCCACATTTCGCGGAATTGGACGGCCGACAATGAGCCCGGCGCATCGGGTTCGTCGTTGAAGCCGATTGCCTGGCCAAGCGCTTGCGCCAGTGTCGAGATGAAGGACGGACGCTCAGGCTCCGGCTCGCGGTCATCGCCTTCGGTCGAGGTCGCTTCGCGCAGGCGCGATTGGGCGTGCTCCAACAGGCGACGCGTCGACAGGCCGCCGAACTCTTCGAAGAACTGCGGGCCGAAGAATTGCGAGGCATCGGGGAAGCTCAAGCCGTCGCCGTTGACCTCGGAATGATAGGCAAGACGCTTCGATATTATGAGGCGCGCTTCTTCCGGCGTCCGGCTTTCGCGCAGCAGGACGGGACCGGATTTCTCGATGCGGTCGATGTAGGACTGCGCGACGAGGCTGCGCACCTGGCCGTAGAAATCTTCAAGGCACGAAATGATGATGATCGCATTCGTCAGCCGGTTGGCGATCTGGATGAGATCGCGCACGGCGCGCTGAAAACGATCTTCGGCGTTGTCGAAGAAGCGCAGGTCTTCGACCTGATCGATGCAGAAGACGAGCGCGGCGCGATCAACCGTCCAGACGAGTGCGCCGAGCGCCTTGATGATCTCGAAAGCGCGATCTTCGCCGTCGTTCGGGTCGAGCGCGCTGACGGCTTCGTGCGCAATCGCCGTCAGATTACGGCCGTTGAGATATTGGCGGACGCGCTGGTCGATGCGCGGATCGCGGCGCTGCAGATAGAGAAGCGCGCGCACGATGTTGATGTCGAGTTCCTGGGTTTGGAACTTTTCGCAGGCGACGATCTGGTCGGCGAGACGCAGAATGAGCTGTGCGAGTTGCTTGTCGTCGAGCGTGTCGTCGCGGAGCTTGTCGAGGTCTTCGGAAGAGATCACCTCGGAATCGAGCACCATCCGGTTCGTTAGCCGCGACAGTGCGGATTCGCCGAAGCGATCCGGATCGTAGGGTTTTTCCAGCGAGTGCACGAGGCGCCGCAGATAGAAATCGGCGTAGTTCTGCACGTCGGGCGTCATCTGCGCGTAGCCGAAATAACTTTGGCCCGTGCGATGCGAGTCCGTTCTGAGCGCGCGCAGAAGATGGGTTTTTCCGGCGCCCGACTGGCCGTGAAACAGCAGGATGCGATCCTGCATGTGATAGCCGCGGCCCGAGGTGACGGCCGTCAGCAGATCGTTGAATTTCTGGCGCGCCTTGGCGTGAATTTCCGGCACGTCGACCGGGTCAGCGCGCCAAAGATCATCTTCCCAGGTGATCGAATGCTCGAACGCCTCGCTCAGCTTGTCAGGCGCGAGCGAGGGGGCGAACGTCGACTGTTTGAGGGAAGCGCCTTCAACACCCATTGATCTAATCGAAATGCCTTCAATCTTGAACGCGCACAAAGTGCCAGACGGTGTTCTTGTAGAGGATCTTGGAATCCTCGAGCGATTTGAGATCGCGACCGTCTTTGAGATCAGCGGTCGCTAGTTCAAGCCGGCCAGAGCGATGGGCTTCCGCGAGCATTCCTTTGAACGCAATCTCGGATAAACCCCAGTCGGGTCGTGCGTTGCGAATCGCCTTCCATACCAAAGAGATAAACGCCTTCCGGTTGCCTGGCCAGCCCTCCGCGACAGGACGTGCCGCATCAACAACAGCCTGACAAAATTCCTGCATGTCGGGTGGCGAGACAACTCGCGGTGCAGGCGGCGGCTGGGTTTCGTCGAGCGGCAAACGATCGTTGGCGGGGAGCGGAGGTGGTGTGCGCGCGAGAGGACGTTTCGGCGGTTCTGCACGCTGTTGCGGACGCGACGTCTCAACGCGGGCATTTTCCTCCTTCGGTGCGAGAAGGGTGCGAAGCAGCGCAAGTTCGAGGGCCGCAAGGCTGCCTTCGCGGGCGCTGACAATTTCACATGCAAGCTGGATGACGAGCTTGCCGTCGGTCGAGATTTCGCGTGGTGAGCGGAAGAGTTGACCGGCGAGCAGGCGTCCGGCTTTGGCGGGCAGGCCCGCGCTCTTGCCGAAGCCGGTCTTGATCTTGTTTCCGAAGGCGCGTTCGAGCGCGATGATCGCCAATTCGGAGCGGAGATCGGCAGGCGAGAGAACGCGCCCCGTCGTCTTGCCGAAGTGCCGTTGCACGATGAGCGCGGCGAGGCCCTCGGGCCGGGCCAAGCCCTTGCGGATCGATGGCGTGTCGCTGGCGGAGAGCGCGGCGAGGATGAGCGACGTCTTGGCGTCGCTCCAGGTCGCCGGGAAGGTGCGGGATGCGGCAAAGCTCGCCTCTGCAACCTGGCGTCCCTTGTCGGTGGCGGTCAGCCGGCCGCCCTTCGCCTCCGAGACGAGCTGAGCGCCGGCGAGCGTGCTGAGAGCCAGTTCGGCGGAGCGGCGGAATTCCAGGCCGGAAATCTTCGACGCCAGCAATGGCGCAACGTCTCGTTGCAGATCGGCGCGCGTTGCACTGCCGACCGCGATGCGCAGTAGCAAGAGATCTCGGACCGTGAGGAGCGGCGATGGCTCGTCGTCGGTCTTCAGCTCCGAATGTTCGATGGCTGCAGTCATCGAAAGGTCTCTCCTGGCGCGAATCAAATGCGCTGTCGCGACAACTTTGATGATTGGTCCAGCACTTCCAAGAGCCGGCCGACAAAGACCCACAGCGAGGGAAGGTCGGCGCAAATGCTCACAAACGCTTGCTGCGCCAGCCTTTCGCCGTGCGGCGGTCAAAATCGCGACACCTTGTTGGCGCGATCATTGAGGCGGGGCGGGACAGAGTTTCGTTGAGGGTTCCGGTGTCATGATTGGCTCTCAGGCGTCGCGGCGGCGCGCCAAATGCTGCGAGTCGCATTTCGTTAGCGTTAACGCCCAGTTAACGGATTTCCGGCAATGCTGACGTCAGCCGCCCGTTTCGTGCCGGGAGTTGCCAGAATGTATCGCGTTGCGCTCACCGCCGGGCTCGTAACCGCACTCGCCGGTTGTAGCCTCGGCTCGTCTTCTATCTCGTCAGGATTTACGGAACCCGAAACGACGTCTTCGGTGTCGCCGTCGTCGTATCTGTCGGCGCCCAAGAGCGTCGGACTTGGCGGCGAGCCTTCGACGTCGCGCGGCACGCAGGTCGCGACGCTGGATAAGGCGCCGGCTGGAACCTACGAACGGGCGGAGCCGGGCGTTCTCTCCAATCGCGACTATTCGCACACCGCGCTCAACGCCGAGATGGCGCGCGACGTCATTAATGCCTATCGCAAGAAGTACGGGCTGAAGCCGTTAAAGCTCAATGCGGAACTCACCGAGGCGGCGAAAGCGCATTCGCGCGATCTCGCAAAGTGGGATCGCATTTCGCATTATGGGTCTGACGGCTCCAATCCGTGGGACCGCGTGAAGCGCACGGGCTATAAAGCGCGCTTGACGGCGGAGAACGTCGGCACGGGCCAGATCAACTTCAACGAAGTGATGAAGGGTTGGGAAGAAAGCCCCGGCCACAACAAGAACCTGCTGACGCCGGATGCAACCGGCATGGGTATTGCGCTGGTGCAGGATCCGCATACCGAGTTCAAGTCGTTCTGGACCCTCGTTATCGCCGCGCCGATGTAGGAGTTTTTATTTTGGCGTCGGCGACACGCGTTCCGCGCGCCGGCCGCCGACGCAGAAAATTAAGTTACATCTCGTCGAGACGTTCGCGTTCACGCGTACGGACGAGTTCGGCGACGCCGGTCCAGGCCCATGCGCGTCCCACATCGCCTTTCTGGCCGTGATACAGTGCGAAGAATTCGGCTATCCCCGCCGCATACAATCCGTGTTTGCCTTCGAGGACCTCGGCCATCGCTCCTAGGTCCTGGGGCGGCGGCGTGAAATCCATTTCTTTGTTCATGGTCGCCCGGGCAGGCCAAGTCATCGCAAATTCCTATTCAAGTCGTAGTTGGAAAACTGACGACTCGGGAAAAGCAAGTTTGGAGCCATGTTGCGCGCGGATGCTTTCCGTACGTCCTAAAGGTAGGTTAAACTGAACAGCTTTTGATTGATTTCGGGCGCGTAGACCGAAAAGCTAGGGCGAAAGTCGTATGAATAACGTTTCCGAGGCGTCGGCGCTGGTCGCAGTTGCGATCGCTGTTTTCGTTACCGCTTCGCCCATAATGGCCCGCGAGTGTCCTGTTTTGCGCGGGTGTGCCGGAATGGAACTCGCGCAAGACGCTGCGCCAGACGATGGCGCACCGGACGCCAATTCGGCGCAGCCACCGTCGCAAGCTTCACCTGACGAGGGTTCTTCGGGAGACGATAGCGCCAAGTCGCCGGATGACGATGGAGGGAATGGCGACGACGGCGACAATTCCGATCAGGCGTCGCCGCCGGATTCGGCTCAGCCTCCCGGATGCCCCTTCGACGACAGGCCGCTGGAGCTACTGGTCTAGAGTCAGCGAGCGCTATTGCGGTTAATCGGCCGTCGCGGCAGCGGCGCTCGGCGCATCGCCGCTCGCTGCGGGAGCGCTCGGTGTTGGACCAACCGGTCCCTTCAACGCCGCAGGTTCGGCATTCGCAGCGGCAGCGGCCTTTTCGGCGGCTTTCTTCTTGGCGGCCGCAAGCTTGCGCTTCGACTTGTGCTTGCGTCCGGCGGTATGGCTGCCTTGGGGGTGACAGCCCCATGCCGCGACCGAATCGCGGACGGATTGCACCGTCTTATAGTTCGGGTCCATCGGGTAGTTGTCGATGGTCGAGGTATTGAAGAGCTGCTTCCAGTCGTAGTTCTGGAAACCGTATTCGAGCATGGCCGCGGCGCGGATGGCGCGCTCGTTGCCGGAGGATTCGCCAAGAATGACGGCCATCAGCCGGTGGTCGTCGCGCGTTGCGGATGCGACGACATTGTAGCCGGAATCGCAGGTGAAGCCGGTTTTCAGCCCGTCGGCGCCGGGGAATGTTTTCAGAAGTGCGTTATGGCTGCCGAGACGGCGCTTGCCGATGTGCATGGCAGGCATTGCCCAGTAGCTGGCGTACTGAGGGTACTCGCTGGTCACGGCGCGCGCGATCTTCGCGATATCCCGAGCGCTGGTCAGCTGACCGGGATCAGGCAAGCCATTGGTGTTGACGTAGCTCGTGTGCGTCATGCCGAGGCGTTTCGCCGTCGCGTTCATGCGGTCGATGAATTTCGCTTCGCTGCCTGAGATCGCTTCCGCCAGCATCACCGTTACGTCATTGGCAGACTTGATGATCACGGCCTGCAATGCCTGCTTGACGGTTAAGGTCTGGCCGACTTGCAGGCCGACTTTGCTGGGCGGTTGAAGCGTTGCGGGCAATGAGCAGGGAATTTTGTCGTCGAGATGAATCTCGCCGTTCTTGACTGCTTCGAACGCGACGTAGGCCGTCATCAGTTTTGTGAGAGACGCGGGATGCCAGATGTCGTCGATATCTTCGGCGTAAAGGATCTTTCCCGTCGAAGGCTCGAACAGCAGAGCGGGGCCGGCTGCGGCGGGTGAAGCCGCCAGCCACATCAGCACTGCTGCTACGATGGCCGTCGTCAGTGAGCGCATACGGTCCTCAATATTTCTCAGGCTGGGCTAACATATTCGCACGAACGGGCCAACCGACGGCCCGGACGGCGCGAAGCTTATGACAAGTTGTGTTGCTTATGCGGCGCTACTTTAGGGAAAGCTTGCTCTGTGATCGAGATTCAGCAATTCACGGCCCCCAAGTCTAATATGCCCTTTTGTGGGATACCAGCACGGCATCGGCGCGTTCCCCACCTCGTGGGACATACCCCGGCTTTTTTCGTTGGCTGTGAGGCGTGATGACACGCTTGGTCTCAATTTGAATTTGCCGGGCTTGATCGGCGAGATCGCGGTGCATCGCAATGGCATGCGCGGAAAATGCGGGGGTGATGTTCGGCACATGGCAATTTCCAATTCCAGGCAACAGTCTGTGCCCGACACCGGCGCGCGCGAGCGGATCGCGATTTTTTCGGCGCTGGCGCTGGTGTTATTGCTCGCATCTCTCGATCAGACCATCGTTTCGACGGCGCTGCCGACGATCGTGCGTGAGATCGGCGGGCTGTCGCATCTGTCGTGGATCGTCACGGCCTATCTGCTGGCGACGACCATCGTCGTCCCGCTCTACGGCAAGCTCGGCGACCTGTTCGGACGGCGGATCGTGCTGCAGGTCGCGATCTTGATCTTCCTCGTCGGTTCGGCGTTGTGCGGTGTGGCGCAGAACCTGCCGGAGCTGATCGCATTCCGCATCGTGCAGGGCCTCGGCGGCGGCGGATTGATCGTGACGGCGATGGCGGTCATCGGCGACGTCGTGCCGCCGCGCGAGCGTGGGCGCTATCAAGGATTTTTCGGCGGTGTGTTCGGGTTGTCGACTGTGCTCGGTCCACTGATTGGCGGGTTCATCGTCGGCAACGCGTCGTGGCGCTGGATCTTTCTGATCAACTTGCCATTCGGCGTCCTGGCGCTCGCCGTGATCAATAGGACCTTCCGGCCGCATCGGAAGCCGTCGCAGATCCAGATCGATTATCCCGGCGCCATGCTGCTGGCCTTGACGTTGACGTCGATCGTTATCGTCACGAGCCTCGGGGCGACGCTGGCATCGGAAGCGCCGGTCAGTCTCGTGGCGTTTTCGCTTCTCGGTGTCGTGTCGCTGGCGTCATTCATTTACATCGAGACGCGGGTTGCGGACCCGCTGTTGCCGTTGACGCTGTTCGCCAATCGCGCTTTCGTTGTCGCCGCGGCGATCGGGTTTATTGTCGGACTGGCGCTGTTTGGTTCGATTACGCTGCTGCCGCTCTACCTGCAGATCGTCAAAGGGCTCGATCCGACGAGCGCGGGCTTGCATCTGACGCCGATGATGCTTGGCGTGTTCGTCAGCTCGATCACGAGCGGTCAGATCATCAGCCGGATCGGCCGCTACAAGATGTTTCCGATCATGGGAACCGGCGTGATGACGGTAGCGCTGGTGCTGCTATCGTCCATTACGGTCGATACCTCAGCGTCGACGGCGTCAGTCTACATGGTGCTGCTCGGCCTCGGGCTCGGCATGGTCATGCAGATCCTGGTGATGGCGGTGCAGAATGCGGTCGCCTATGAGCAGCTCGGCGTCGCGACGTCGGGCACGACATTGTTCCGGTCGATTGGCGGCTCGGTCGGTGCGGCGCTGTTTGGAGCGATCTTCGGCTTTGCGTTGAACCGGGAAATTGCAGCCCACGCGCCGCAGCTTGCCGATACGATGAGCGATCCGACTGCAATCGGTACGCTCTCCGCCGAATTGAAGGCGACATACAACGAATTGTTCGTCGCGGCGCTGCATCCGGTTTTTCGGACGGCCGCTGCAACGGCGTTCGTTGCGTTTCTGCTGTCGTTCCTGATCAAGGAAGTGCCGCTCAGGGCGACGCTCGCAGTGGAGCCGCAGAACGATCCGCTGCAAATGCCGCGCGATGCGACGTCGCTTGAAGAGCTGGCGCGGATCGTCGAGCGCATTACGGCGAAAGAAAACCGTTGGCGCTACTATGAGCAGGCAGCGAAGCGGTTCGATGTCGCGCTGCAGCCGGATGAATTCTGGCTTCTGGCGCGGCTTGGCGAAATCGGCGGCCGGGCAGACAAGGCCGAGCTTCGCCAGCGGCTCGGGCCGAAGGAAACGCGGCAGCCGCGGGTTTTTCACCGTCTCGAAGATGCCGGCATGGCGCGCGAGGCGCCGGGCGGCTTTGTGGAGTTGACGGAGAAAGGTCAGCAGCTTTACGCGCGGCTGCTGCGTCAGCGGCAGGATAATTTGGAGAAGATGCTCGCGGACTGGGATAGCAACGAGCGTCCGGAAGTGCGCGCTTTGATGAAAGAGCTGGCGACGTCATTCGCCAGCTCTCCGCCTGTGAAGCCGGGCGTTATGCCTTCGGCTTAGAGAGTGCGCTGAGCTCGGCGAATTCCGCGTCGCTCAGTTTGATGTTGGCGCCGATCATGTTTTCCTCAAGGTGCTTGACCTTCGAGGTGCCGGGGATCGGAAGCATGACAGGGCTGCGCTTCAGCAGCCACGCGAGTGCGATCTGGCTCGGACCGGCGTCGTGATTTTTCGCGATTGCTTCGAGGCGTGAGCCTGGCTTAGCAAGATCGCCGGCCGCAAGCGGAAACCAAGGGATGAAGCCGATGCCATGCTTTTCGCAAAAGTCCAGCACGTCTTCGCTGGCGCGGTCGGCGAGGTTATAGCGGTTCTGCACCGTCGCGACTTTGAAGAATTTCTGCGCCGCTTCGATCTCTTTCACGCCGACCTCACTCAAGCCGACATGCCAGATCAGACCTTCAGCCTGCATCGCTTTGATCGCATCGAATTGTTCGGCCTGCGGCACCTTCGGGTCGATGCGATGCAGTTGCCAGAGGTCGAGGCGTTCGACGCCCAACCGGCGAAGGCTGAGAACGGCCTGCTGGCGAAGGTATTCGGGGCGGCCAAGCGGGACCCAGACGTTGGGACCTGTGCGGGCGAGGCCAGCCTTGGTCGCGATCTTGATGCCCTTGTAGGGATAGAGCGCTTCGCGGATCAGGCGCTCGCTGACTTCGGGGCCGTAGCTGTCGGCGGTGTCGATGAAATCGATATCGAGTTCGGGCAGCTTGCGAAGCGTGCGCAGGCATTCGTCCTTGTCGGCGGGTTCACCCCAAATGCCATTGCCGGTGATGCGCATTGCGCCGAAGCCTAGGCGGTTGACCGGCATGTCGCCGCCGATCTTGAAGACTCCGGAGTGGTTTTTGACGATTGTGCTCGATGACATTGCTGCCTGCCTTTCGTTTCGAAGTGAGCGGTTCAGGTCGGAGGGTTGCGCCTGTTTCGGGGCGCATGAGAATTGGTTGGCAAGGGCATTCGACACAACGCATGAACAAAGCGTCGCGATAACCGGTCGAATTCTATCGAGCCAATGATCGCGGCGCCTGTTTACCTCAACGCGAGTCCCTCGGTGTTGGCAGCACCTCCGAGCACGCGGTCTGAACGCGGATGTCATTACCGATGAAGCGGCAAACTTCTTCCTTGCGCGATGGATTGTTTCGAATGGCGCTGGCCGAGGCTTTGAAACCGTATTCGCGGGCCACCTGAGCAAGGTAGCCGTCGCGGCAATAGGGCGTCGAGATCGGTTGGCCGTTCACGATCTGATAGTCTTCCCGACATTCGATGGCGCTAGCGCTTGTCGCGGCTGCGATCATGAATGAGCCTGTGAGAAAGACGAACTGTGCGGCATTGGACTTCAACATGGAAGTTTCTCCAATCGGCGCACGTGCATGCGGGCACGCAGCGGGTTTCCAGGGCGGAACGCTGGGCCGCCGGTCACGTTCCGCCCGTCATATGGGGAGCCGGTAGGGAAGGCTCAATACGGTCCGTGGGAAGCAATATTCGCAATTACGTTATTGAGTGCGCCGATGCGCCGCTGGTAGGCGGCGTCGAGGCAGCCAATGTCTTTGCCGCAAGCGTCTCGCGAGGCGAGCCAGTTGCGCTGGGCATCCTGGATGTCGCCACGCTGGCCCATGGCGACGAGCGATGTCGCGACCGAAAACAGCGTCGCCATGCGGGCTTCGCTTTGGCCGAGCGGATAAGAGCTGCAGATTGTTTTTTCTGCGGGGGAGCTGGCTTTGTGACAGTTGAGAGGGGCGTAGTCACCGGCCCAAGCCGCGCCTGAGGCGCTCGCGAGCGCTATCGCCGTCACCATCGTAAGTATGGCGCGTCTCGGCATCATTCTTTGCTCCGTTGGGAATTACTAGAACATCGACGAGAGCGACTGCTGCAAGGAATTGAAGCCCTTGCTGATCGTCGTTTCGACGTCCTCATATTTGGCAGGACGGCGCCGCGCTGTCTTGGTTTTTTTCGTCTTTACCGATGTTGCCCTGCGAGGCTCGGGCTGCGGCGTCATCTCAGACGGTTGCGGATCGACGGATTGCGCGGCCGGAAGCGGGCTGTCGCCTTCGAAATGGAGTGTGGACGGCGGAGCGGACGTATCATCGGTCGGCGATACATCGTTGCTAGCGGTCACTTCCGGCGCGGCAGCGCGAGGCGTGCTGGATGATGCTGGCTTATCTTCCGATGCGGCCATGGTTGTCGGCGTCAGCATTCCCGCCGGTGCCAAGGCGCGGCCGAGCAGAGAGGGTGCGGGCGTGGCGTGACGATCGTCCGCGGCGCCATTAGCTGCGCGCATCTTTGAGCCCTGCAGCACGGCGTTGGCCTCAGCAGCAGATGCCTGCAACGCCGAACCCAGAGTACCAGTTTCGATCGTGCGTTCGGGGCGGCAGATCGCAGCCGCGTTGGAGTCGATCAAAGCGGCGAGTGCTGCGTCCGGTGCGCCGACCGGCAGTTCGGCGTTCACGGTTTTGAGGAAGCCGCGCATGGCGTCTTTCGACGCATCGCTCCAGACGCCACTGATCGGGCCGTCATAGCATTCGGCATGGGCCAGGGCTTTCTGGAGTTTGCGAATGAGGGCGGCGCGATCGACGGCGGGAGCCGGAAGGCCGACCGGGCGCGGCAACGACATCGCGGCTTCGCGGATAAGGTTCGGCGATTGTGACGGCTGGGCGCGGACGAGAGGGCTGTCGGCGACGGCATCAGCGTCGGCCGGGGCCGAGACGCTATCAGGCGCGGTTGCGAGATAGAGGGCAAAGCCCACCCCCACCGTCATGGCGAGGAGGAAAAAGCCGCCGAGAGCCGTAAACAGGCTGGCCAGTATGGTCCGAACGCTACCCACTATTACGATACTCTGCTTACAGACGCTGACATATCGACGTGTCCGGCCCGACTATGACGATGAGGTCATCGGCTGGCGCGGTAGATGATAAAGCCGCAATCGAGCAGGACGCGCGCAGTTGCGGTGACTGGAATGGATTTTTTCTAGGGCTTGGAACGGCGGCCGCATAGTGCCGGAGCGCACTTTGTTGCGCAAAATGCTGGCGTTCAGCACGCCTACCGGGGTAGCGCTGCAAGCTTGCAACAGGGGGCTTGACGGCAGGGTGGGGTTGGAGGGCCTAATCGCGTCCGAATTTGACGTTCTCCTGTGGCCGACGCATATCGTCCGCTTGTCATTTTAAATTGCATATATCATGTATCTGCGCGTTGCCGCGGGCGGCTCGAACACGGAAGGGCGGCCCAGCAAAATTTGGATCGGAAGGGGAACGCAGTTTGGCAGATCGAAAGACAAGTCCGCGGATCGTCGTGACCGGTTTGGGCGTCGTCTCGCCTCTTGGAGCGACCGTCGAGACGACGTGGCAGCGTCTCATCGCCGGCCAATCCGGAATCCGGCGGCTCGACGATGCCATCGTTCCCGATGTCGATTGCAAGGTTGCGGGCGTCGTTCCTGACATCAGCGAAGATCCCACCGGTTTCGACGTCGCCAAGGCCGTGCCGGTGAAAGACCGGAGAAAGATGGATCGCTTCATTCAATTCGCCGTTGAAGCCTCGCGCCAGGCGTTGGCGCAGGCGGGGTGGGCGCCGGACAATGATACATCGCGCGAGCGGACGGCGACGGTGATCGGCTCGGGCATCGGCGGGTTTCTCACCATCACGGATGCGGTTCATACGGTCGATCAACGGGGCGCAAAAAAGCTTTCGCCGTTCACGGTTCCGGCGTTTCTCGTCAACCTCGCGGCTGGCAACGTTTCGATCATGTTCGGTTTCAAGGGGCCGCTGGGCGCGCCTGTCACGGCATGTGCTGCGGGAGTGCAGGCGATCGGCGACGGCATGCGCATGATCCGTAGCGGCGAAGCCGATATCGCGCTGTGCGGTGGCGCGGAAGCATGCATCAATCGTGTGGCGCTCGGCGCGTTTGCAGCGGCGCGGGCGTTATCGACCGGCTTCAACGATACGCCTGAGAAAGCCTCGCGGCCGTTCGATGCGGCGCGCGACGGTTTCGTCATGGGCGAAGGCGCAGGTATGCTCGTGATCGAGACGGAAGAGCACGCACTGGCGCGCGGGGCCAAGCCGCTCGTGGAACTGGTGGGTTATGGGACAAGCGCCGATGCCTATCATTTGACGTCCGGACCGCCGGACGGAAACGGCGCACTGCGCGCCATGCGGGCGGCACTGGCGATGGCGGGTATCGCGCCGGGCGACATCGGGTATCTCAATGCGCATGCGACGTCGACGCAGGTGGGAGACGGCGGGGAGCTCGCAGCTATGCGTGCGCTTTTTGGAAATGGTCCCGGCGCAGCGATTTCATCAACGAAGTCAGCCACGGGGCACTTACTCGGGGCAGCGGGCGGACTTGAAGCGGTCTTCTCGGTTCTGGCCCTACGTGACGGCGTCTTGCCGCCGACGCTCAACCTTGCCGACCCGGATCCGGAAGCGCAAGGTCTCGACCTGATCGGACCGGAAGCGCGCAAGAGCGAGGTTGAATACGTGCTCTCGAACGGCTTCGGGTTCGGCGGCGTCAACGCTTCGGTGATCTTCCGGCGCTGGGCGACGTGACGTCATCCGGCGTCTTAACGGCCGGCGATCTGGTCGGCCATGGCCGCGATCGTACGGTCGTAGACGTCGGCTTTGTTCCACTCGGCGATGACGCCATAGTTCGGCGATCCGGGTTGCCAGCCTGCGCCGCGCTGCCAGCCGTGCCCGGCGAGGAAGTTCGCGGTCGAGGCCAGAACGTCCGGCACGCTGTGGATCAGATCCTTGCGGCCGTCGCCGTCGAAATCGACGGCATAGCGGATGTAGGGCGTGGGCAGGAATTGCGTCTGGCCGATTTCGCCCGCCCAGCCGCCGCGCAATTGCGATGGTGTCAGGTCACCTTCTTCAACGATCCGCAGGGCGTCGAGCAACTGGCCGGTGAAGAATTCGGTGCGGCGGCAATCATAGGCAAGCGTTGCGAGCGAACGGATGATCGAATAGCGGGCGCCAAGGTTGGCACCGTAGTTCGTTTCCAGTCCCCAGATCGCAACGATAACGGGCGCAGGCACGCCGAACCGTTTTTCGATGCGGTCGAAGAGGGCGCGATGGCGCTGCATCAGCGCGCGGCCGTGCCGGATCATCGCGTTGCTGACGCGGCGGGCGTAGAATTGTTTGAAGCTCAGTTTGAAAGAGTGCTGCGAGTGGTCCAGGTGGATTACGGTCGGATCGTACGTCACGCCCGATAACGCCGACACCACTGTGCTGGATTTAATGCCCTGCGCTGCGGCTTGCTGGCGGAATTTTTGTAGCCACGCGTTGAAACCACCGGGGCCGTTGCCGCACTGGGCGAGTGCCTGTCCCGCGGTTCCAGACAGCACGAGGCAGGCGAGGGCCGCGGCCCGGAGTTTGGACAGCGGCGATGC
This sequence comes from Hyphomicrobium sp. MC1, assembly GCF_000253295.1. Taxonomy (NCBI): domain Bacteria; kingdom Pseudomonadati; phylum Pseudomonadota; class Alphaproteobacteria; order Hyphomicrobiales; family Hyphomicrobiaceae; genus Hyphomicrobium; species Hyphomicrobium sp. MC1. Next base: position 79,319 of record NC_015717.1, read on the forward strand.
GACGGGGGCGGATGACATGCGGTTCTTCCGGAATTGTCGAGTGCAAATAAGATCTTATTGAGAATGTCGGCCGTCGGCCATCTCCCTTACTGTCATAGATCGCGCGCATCGCCAAATGCTTATCTCGGCGCACTGACGTTGGGCGGACAATGCCGACGGGTTGTTCCGCAAGGAACAGCCGGGGGCGGCACATCATGCGAACCATCGCGCTTTATCGCGATCGCGGATGATGTGTGATGACGGTAGATCTTTTTTCACTCGCCGACCTGGGTGCCCTTATGATCGGACTGGTCGTCGTCGGGGCGCTCATCTTCGGCGTTTCTACGAGTGCTGAGGACCCTTCAAGATTTTCCGGGTTCTTGCGCCATAAGCGCGTCAAAACGGACGCGCCGCGGCGAAGGAAAAAATAACGTCCTCATGGGACGCGGAGCGCGTTCGGACGACCGCGCTGAGGTGATTGCGAAGGGGCGCCCGCTTGCCGCCGCCTTCGCCTGTCGATGTCGAAATCTTAGAGTTTGCAGAATGTCGCTTGGGCATGGCAGGTCCACGCCAAGCCGTCTTGCGAGCAATGGTATTTGCGCGGGCTGAACGTGTAACCCGGTGTTCCGGCACCCGTCATCCAAACTGCCCAGACTCCCCAGTCTGTCGCCTGAAGAAGGGCTTCATCAGCCTGGAACTTGGCCGTGTCTTCGGTGAGCGCCTCGCCCATCGAATATTTTTTAAAGCATGAGTGCGAATGAGCGCTGGCCGGAGCGGCGGAGAACGTCGCAGCGGCGAGAGCGGCAAATGTCAAAACAGTGATCTTGCGCATCGTCTTCACTCCTGGATGTGAATAGCAAGCGGAGAAGGTGCCACAGGGCAAGAAACGGTGTTCATGACAAATAATGAACAGCCGTCGATTTCGGTGGAATCGCGGCTCATTTGCATCACTTGCGGTCATTTGGATTTTTTCGCGCCGGTCGGTGGACTCGCCAGAAACCTCCAGGCGTCACCGCGCTGGTGCTCATCATCTAAAGCGTATTGCGAAACGGGGATTGGGATACTTTATCTCGCTTCGCACTCGTGAAGGATGGGTGTCGTAGGTCTTTAACGCTCGCGGCCCATTGGGGGTATTCCAATGCGCGACCATGCGTAGCTTACAATTAAAGAGGCTCAGCACGATGTTTCGGAAAACCACGATTTTTTGCGCGGCCCTTGTCGCATGCATCTCGATGCCGATTGTGCTCTCGGCAGAGGAGGCAACCTGCCCCAAGCCGACGACGGACCCGCTCGTCAAATTATTGTCGCCGCCACCCTGTGATAGCTGCGCACAGACGAAAGTGGAACTCGAAGAACTGCAGACATTGCAGCAAAATCGAACGGAGGCGCAGGCAGACCATGCACACGCCGATTATAAAATTTCGCTCGCGCGTTTTATCGAGGGCGCCGATATCAAGTTCGATGGTGCGGCAATTGAGGCGTGCCATCCGATCTTTGATCGGCTGATGGAGCGGACGAAATCGGCGGCTGAGCATGCCAAGAATTCATTCTGCCGGACGCGGCCGTTCAATCTTCCAAACAACGATCTGAAGCCGCTAGAGGCCGGCAACAAGTATAGCCCATCCTATCCGTCGGGGCACACGACGGCCGGTACGGCGCTCGGCGCAGTCCTCGCATATATGGTGCCGGAGAAGCGTGCCGTCTTTCTGGCGCGGGCTGCGGATTACGGTCACAGCCGGATGATTGCAGGCGTGCATTATCGCAGCGACGTCGAAGCTGGAAAGCTGCTCGGCATGGCCGTGGCGGAAGAAGAGTTTTCCGACGATGCGCAGTTCCGGACCATGTTGCCCGAAGCGACGAAATGCGTTCGCGGCGCACTAGGCCTTGCAGCCGAGGTGCCCGCCGCTCCGGCACAAGCGTCCGTCGAAACGCCCGCTGCGAAACCGTAAAACACGCGCGCTTATCGTCTCGCTGATTTTGTATCGTCTCGATGCGCCTGCTGGCTCAGCGGGCGGCTTTTTTTGTCTGAAGCCCCACGCCTGCGCTTGTGGCTTCACAACAACATGCAGTCGCAGATGCGGAGGGCGCGACGGCGCGCGCGCTTGCATGTTTGGTCTCGCGCTTTTCTATATCGTATATTATAACATATAATACGAAAGATCTGGTATGGCTATTTCGAGAGTGCGCGGGCTTATGCTCGCTCTGTGTTTGGGTGTGAGCGTCATCCATGCTTCGAGCGCATCGGCGCAGACGACGGGGGGAACGGCGTCGCCTGCGCCGGGCACGACGGACAATGCGACGGAAGCGCAGCTTCCTGCCGTCGTCGTGGCTGAGCCGCACGCCAAGGCGGCGACTAAAAAAGTCAAGACGGCTCGGCGCGCCAAAACAACGCCATCGCATGCAAACTCGCAACCATCGGCACCGAGCCAAGAGCCGTCCGTTGCCGGAGCGCAAAGCACTGAGAATCCGCTCGCGTTTCAGAACAATGCCTTCAACGCGGCGCGCAACGAGATCTTCACGCAGATCGGAACGAACCAGTATTCGTTCGGTGAGGATGCGCTTCGCGCGTTGCCGCAAGGTACGGAAACGCCCGTGAGCAAGGCGCTTCTGCAGGCGCCAGGCGTCAGTCAGGACTCAGCGGCGAGCGGGCAGCTCCATGTGCGCAACGACCACGCCAATGTGCAATACCGGATCAACGGCATTCTGCTTCCCGATGGCGTTTCTGGTTTCAGCGATGTGCTGGAAACGAGCTTCATCAGCAATCTATCGCTGGTGACCGGTGCTTTGCCGGCGCAGTACGGATTGCATACGACGGGGCTGGTCGACATCACGACACGGTCGGGTGCGCAGGCGCCGGGCGGCACGATCGGTTTTTATGGCGGCAGCCGCGGCACCTTTACGCCCAGTCTCGAATATGGCGGCAGCACTGGAGCGGTCGATTACTTTTTCACCGGCCGCTATCTGATGAACGATGAGGGGATTGAAAACCCGACGTCGAGCCGGGACGCCATTCACGATCATACCGATCAAGAGAAGGGGTTCGGCTATGTTTCTGCGGTGCTCGATGACACGACGCGGCTGAGCTGGATATCCGGCGTGTCGGTGCAGAATTTTCAGATTCCGAATACACTTGGACTGCCGACGGATACGCCATTTGCAGGTAATGGCGGTCTTCCGAATTATTTCAACTCAGCGCTGCTCAACGAAAACCAGTTCGAGCAGAACTACTATGATGTGATCGCGCTGCAGAAGAAGATCGAGAACGGCGATTATCAAATCGCGTACTTCTCACGTTACAGCGATCTCCATTTCAAGCCGGACGATACGGGTGACTTGTTCTTCAACGGCATCGCGTCGGATGTCCAGCGGCGCAGTTTCCTCAACGGCGTGCAAGCCGACGGCTCTTATCGGCTGAATGCGTACAACACGTTGCGGGCCGGGTTCACCGTCAGCGCCGAGCAGACGAAAGCGATCAGCAATTCATCCGTGATCGCCGACGATGGCTCTGTCGAGAATGGGCTACTCGATGAGACGTCGAAACTTGGCTGGTTGATCGGTATCTATGCTCAAGACGAAATTCGTTTGACCGACAAATTGACGCTCAATGCCGGTCTGCGTTTCGACCAGATGTACGAATACGTGGATGCCAATCAGTGGAGCCCGCGGGTCAGTCTGGAATACCGTCCGTTTCAAGGAACGACACTGCATGCGGGATATGCCCGATATTTCACCCCACCCCCGCAAGTGGCGTCCGGGCCGACAAACATTGCGCTCTTCGATGGGACTGTCGCGGCAAGCAGTTGTCCGGCAGGCGGATGCGGGCTCGTGCAGCCTGAGCGGTCGCACTACTTCGACGCGGGCATTACGCAGACGATTTTTCCCGGGCTCGAAGTCGGCGTCGATGCCTACTACAAGCTAGCGCATGATCTTCTCGACGACGGGCAGTTCGGCGCTGCTCTCGTGCTCAATGCCTTCAACTACGAAAAGGCCGTCAATAAGGGCATCGAAATTACGACCAAATACAGTTGGGGTAATTTCAGCGCTTACGGCAACGTTGCAATCGGCCAGCAGAAGGGCAAGAACATCATCTCCAACCAGTTCCTGATCGATCCGGATGATCTGGCGTTCATTGCCGACCATTACATCTTCACCGACCATTCGCAGACGATTACGGCGTCGGCCGGGTTTTCATATCTTTGGGATGGGACGCGGCTCAGTATCGACATGATCTACGGCAGTGGGCTGCGTACCGATACGGAGGACGTTCCGAACGGTGCGAGCGTTCCGGCCTACACGCAAGTCAATCTCGGGATCTCGCACGAGTTCGCGAACTTGTTCGGGCGTCCGACGACAGTGCGCTTCGATGTCGTCAACCTGTTCGATGAGGTCTACACAATCCGCGATGGCGAAGGTATCGGCGTGTTCGCGCCGCAGTACGGTCCGCGGCGCGGATATTTCGTCGGCGTCTCGCAGAAGTTCTAGAACGAAAAAAGCTCGCCCCGTCGGGGCGAGCTTCTTATGCCGGCATGTCGATCCGCAGCTACGGATTGGTCGGCGGATTTGTCGTGCTGTTGCTGTTGTTTGACGGTGCGGGCGCATTCGCTGCCGGACCGTTCTTGCTGCCTTCGTCACCCTTTACGCCGGTTGCATCCTGCGAGGGAAGCGTCGACTTGTCGATGTTGGTGTTGTCGCCGCCGACGCCCGTGTTGCCCGACGAGGCACCCGTCGAAGAGCTGCTGTTTCCAGGCTGCGCTGCCGGGCCGTTCTTGCTGCCGGCTGCGCCTTCAACGCCTGGAGCTGAGCTTTGCGGCGACATCGTCGCGTTGGAATTCTCTGCGGTCGATGAGGTAGCGGGCTGCGTCGCGGTCGTATCGGCGACTTTCTGGCTTTGGTTATAGAAGTACCAACCGCCAAAGACGATCGCAGCAAGGAAGACGATACCGACGATCAATGATCCCGTCGAATTGCCGACGTCGTCTTGACCTAAATTGCGTTCACGTCCGGATTGCGGATCTTCGTATGTCATGTTTTTTCCTCCGAATACCTGTCGAAAGAACGACTGGGCGGCCTATCTGGTTCCTGTTTGCGCTGCGGAATTGAGTACTGTTACGCCTGCAGACGTTTCGGTGTGAGCGGGCGGTTATTCTTGCTGGCTTTTTTCGAAATTTTGTTGGTTATCGTGCGTCATGCTCAACACCGGTCAATCGCGACATATGCCGATGATCAGCGTTTATTGCGCAGCGCGAAGAGTTCGTTATGGCAGATCATCCGTGGACATCAAAATTTCCGGGTCTCAACTCCCTTGAACCGGAGATCACGAATTTACTTCTTCGCACCAGCATGGTCGTGGATTTGCCGGCTGGGACGCGGATCTTCGGGCCGGGACAATCGCCGGAAAATTATCTGCTGCTGCTCGAAGGGACGGTTCGCGTGCAGCAGGTCTCTGAGAACGGTCGCGAGATTGTGCTCTATCGGGTCGCCGCCGGGCAAAGCTGTGCGCTGACCACGGCCTGCCTGATGGGATATGAGGACTATCAGGCTGAGGGCGTGGCTGAGACAGCGGTGACGGCCGTCGCCATTCCGAGAGCGACGTTTGACGAAGCCATTGCGCGCTCTGCCGCTTTCCGGAAGTTCGTGTTCACAGCTTTCAGCGTCAACGTCACGACGCTCTTCAAGCTCATCGAGGAGGTGGCGTTCTCACGGATCGACGAACGGCTGGCGCAACGCTTGCTGCAACTTGCGGACGCCGCTGGGCATATCGAAATCACGCATCAGCAACTCGCGGCCGAGCTTGGGTCGGCACGTGAGGTGATCGGGCGGCAATTGAACGAATTTCAGCGCCGCGGGTGGGTCACCACATCCAGAGGTAGCATTGACTTGGCCAATCCGGGGGCCCTGCGTCAGCTCGCCACTATGCGTTAGTATTTTGCTATGTGACTTGATCACATACGGAGAATTTTTTTATCATTAGACCAGTCTCTGGAATTTCATTTCGGAGGCTACTATGAGCCAAAATGTCGGGATGTTCGATCGGATGCTCCGGATTGTCGTCGGTCTGATCCTTTTGAGCCTTGTGTTCGTCGGACCGAAAACGCTTTGGGGCCTTGTAGGGCTGGTGCCGTTTTTGACCGGTCTCGCACGGTTCTGTCCGGCCTATCAGCTTGCCGGCGTCAGCACCTGCGGATGCTGCGCCAAGCCAGCCGGCAAGAACGAATAACAAAGCGCCGTGAGAGGCGTTCGAGGAGCACAGCGATGGATCAAATCCCCCACCCCGTCGATCTCTCGGTCAAGCCGGAGGTCACCGCCTTTTTCGACGAGGCGACCAACACGGTGAGCTATGTCGTCAAAGATCCTAAGTCGAATGCCTGCGCGATCTTCGACAGCGTCATGGATATCGACTACGCGGCGGGCCGCATCAGCTATCAGTCGGCCGATAAGATCATTCGCTTCGTGCAGGATCATAATCTGAAGGTCGAATGGCTGATCGAGACGCATGCGCATGCCGATCACCTGTCGGCAGCGCCGTACATTCAAGGCAAGGTTGGCGGTAAGCTCGGGATCGGCGCCAACATCAAGATCGTGCAGGAAGTGTTTGGTAAAATCTTCAATGACGGCACCGAGTTCCGGCGTGATGGTAGCCAGTTCGATCGCCTTTTCGAAGACGGTGATACCTATACGATCGGCGGAATGGCGGCGTTCGCGATGCTGACGCCGGGACATACGCCTGCGTGCATGACGCATGTCGTGGGCGACGCTGCATTCGTTGGCGACACGCTTTTCATGCCGGACGGCGGCACGGCACGCGCTGATTTTCCTGGTGGCGATGCGCGGGTGCTTTACCGCTCGATCAAACGCGTTCTGGCTCTGCCGCCGGAAGAGCGCCTGTTTATGTGTCATGACTACGGCCCCAATGGCCGCGACATCAAATGGGAAACGACGGTCGCGGAAGAGCGTGCGCACAATATTCATGTCCGCGATGGTGTCAGCGAGGACGAATTCGTCCAGATGCGAACGGCGCGCGATGAAACTCTGGCGCTGCCCAAGCTGATCATTCCGTCCATTCAGGTCAACATTCGCGGCGGCAATCTTCCCGATGCCGATGCCAACGGCAAACGGCAGCTCAAGGTGCCGATCAACGAACTCTAATCCGCCGCCTTTTTCGATTTTCGCCATAGGACCTCGTGATGACCCCTAAAAAGCTTACCGACGATCTCTCGGTTTCGCCTCAGATTTTGCCCGGAGATGTCGCCGAGCTGGCGGCCATGGGATTCAAGTCGATCATTGATAATCGGCCTGATGGCGAAGGGTCGGATCAGCCCTCATTTGCCGAAATCGAGCGGGCTGCGAAAGCAAGTGGACTGACGGCGCGATATGTGCCGGTCGAAAGCGGCAAGGTCAGCGATGCCGATGCCGTGGAGTTCGGCGCAGCCCTTGCGCATATGCCCAAACCCATTCTCGCTTACTGCCGGACCGGCACGCGCAGCACCACACTTTGGGCGCTCGCCGAGGCTGGTCGCATGCCGATGGCCGACATTCTGTCGAAGGCCAGTGCGGCAGGTTACGACATGTCGGGCGTTGCCAGTCGCATCGCGACTGGAGGCCGGATCGCGTCGAATGGCCCGGTTGAAAAATACGATATCGTCATTGTCGGCGGTGGCGCTGCAGGGGCTGCAGTTGCGGGAAGTTTATTCGCGCGTAAGGGCAATCTGAAAATCGCGATCATCGATCCGGCCGACGTTCACTATTATCAGCCGGGCTGGACGCTCGTTGGTGGCGGCGTGTTTACGCCACAGCAAACCGTGCGGATGATGGGTTCGGTGCTGCCGCGAAAGGCGACGTGGATCAAGGCCGCGGTTGCCGGCTTCGATCCAGACAACAACAACGTCGTGCTCGAAGGCTGCCGTTCCATTCGCTATGGCCATCTCATCGTTTGTCCGGGACTGAAGCTCAACTGGGGCGGTATCGAGGGATTGACCGAGACGCTCGGCAAGAATGGCGTAACGTCGAACTATCGCTACGACCTTGCTCCTTATACGTGGGAGCTGGTCAAAGGGCTGAAGGCGGGGCGGGCGATCTTCACGCAGCCGCCAATGCCGATCAAATGCGCCGGCGCGCCGCAGAAGGCGATGTATCTGTCGGCTGATCATTGGCTGCGGACGGGATGCCTCAACAAGATCAACATCGAATTCGATAACGCCGGTGCGGTGCTGTTCGGCGTGCCCGACTATGTGCCCGCCTTGATGAACTATATCGAGCGCTACCATGTACAGCTCAACTTCGGGCACAATCTGGTTTCGGTCGACGGCCCGGCGAAGCGCGCGCGTTTTGCCAAAGCGTTGCCGGACGGTACGAAAGAGATCGTCGAAAAGTCATTCGACATGATGCACGTTTGTCCGCCGCAGATTGCGCCGGACTTCATTCGTGCAAGCGTCCTGGCCGATGCCGCCGGATGGGTCGATGTCGATCAGTCGACGCTGCGCCACAAGAAATACAAGAACATCTTCGGTCTCGGCGACGTGACCAATACGCCGAATGCGAAAACCGCCGCTGCCGCACGCAAGCAGGCGCCCGTCGTTGCCGAAAATGTTCTTTACGACATGGGCTATCGGCAAAATCAGTTCGCCTACGATGGTTACGGCTCCTGTCCGCTGACGGTGGAGCGCGGAAAGATCGTGCTTGCCGAGTTCACTTATGGCGGCAAGCTCTCGCCGACGTTCCCGCTGGCGCTGCTCGATGGTCGCAAACCATCGCGTGCGGCTTGGCTTCTCAAGGAACGTATTCTCCCGCCGATCTACTGGCAGGCCATGCTGAAGGGACGCGAGTGGATGGCCAAGCCCAAAGTCATGGCTTAACGGGAAGGCCGTGATTCTATGGAACACAATCTTCTAGCCGTCTTCTCCGGCTCGCTGGTCGGATTCGTTTTGGGATTGATCGGCGGTGGCGGATCGGTTCTTGCCGTTCCCCTGCTCGTTTATGTTGTTGGCGTGCAGTCTCCGCACGTGGCGATCGGGACGAGCGCGGTTGCCGTCGCGTTAAGCGCCGTCGCGAGCCTTGTCGATCACGCGCGGCACGATCACGTCAAATGGCGCTGTGCGATCGTGTTCGCCGCGGCCGGTATCGTCGGAGCGGCGCTCGGGTCGGAACTCGGAAAGCAGGTCGACGGTCAAAAGCTTCTGCTGTTTTTCGGCATTCTCATGCTTGTCATTGCCGGGATGATGTTCATGAAGAAACATTCCGGCAGCAACGAAACAGTCGAATTGACCGTTGAGAGCGCGCCGAAACTGTTGCCCTATCTTCTAGGTTATGGCGTCCTGGTCGGCGCCGTTTCGGGGTTCTTTGGGATTGGCGGCGGTTTCCTTATTGTTCCAGGGCTCATGGCTGCCACGAACATGCCGATGATTTTCGCTATCGGGTCATCGCTGTTCTGCGTCGCAGCTTTCGGTTTCACGACGGCCGGCAATTATGCGTTGTCGGGATTTGTCGATTGGCAGCTCGTCGGACTTTTCATTTCCGGCGGTGTCATTGGTGGCCTTATCGGACGGCAAGCCAGCTCGGCGCTGGCGAAAGAGAAGCGTCTGCTGTCGCAAAGTTTCGCCGCGATCGTGGCCGTGGTCGGCGTCTACGTCGTTGCCCGCGGCATTCCTGCGATCACCGGTTGAGCGCGTAAGCGCTCAGTTCCCTCTTGCCGAAGCTCGGTCCGCCGGTTGATGATATCGGCCGGTGATCGGGGGCTGGTAGGGAGTAGGGTGCGGATGGCCGAGCAGAAAACGGTGGCGTTCTTTCCAGAGGCCGCCTACGGGCCGGCGCTTAATTCGGTCGGTATTGCTCAGGCCATCGAGGCGCGCGGCCATAAAGCGGTTTTTCTATCGGACCCCGGTTTCGTCGACGTTTATCGCTCGTATGGTTTTGAAGCCCATCCTGTCAATCTGTCGGAGCCGATGCCGCCCGAAGAGATGGCCAAGTTCTGGGTCGATTTTATCAACGGGCATATCCCGAATTTCCGCAAATCGCCGTACGATCAGATCGACAACTATGTGAAGGATTGTTGGACCGCGATCGTCGATAGTGCGAAATGGGCGCAGAAAGATCTGCCGGGCGTGTTGAGCGCGCTAAGCCCGGATCTCATCGCCGTCGATAACGTGATCCTGTTTCCCGCGATCAAGCAGTTCGGCAAGCCGTGGGTGCGGATCATCTCGTGCTCGGAAAACGAGATCGAGGATCCGGCCATTCCTCCGCATCTTTCCGGATGTGCGCAGAACGATACCGAAGGCCATCAGCGGTATCGCGATCACTTCAACGACGTGATCAAACCCATTCATGACGATTTCAATGCATTTCTGGCGGAGTGTAATGAGGCGCCATATCCCATCGGCCAGTTCTTCGAGGCCTCGCCTTACATGAACCTGCTGCTTTATCCGGAAGCCGCAAAGTTCCGCCGCAGCGAGCCTCTGATGCCATCGCAGTTTCAGTATCTCGAAGGCTGTGTGCGTAAGGAGAAGCCCTACGAGGTTCCGGAGTTTGCAGCGAACAACGACAAGCCGCTCATTTATGTTTCGTTCGGCAGTCTCGGATCGGGCGATACCGAACTTCTGAAGCGGATTATCGAGGTGATGGGCACGCTGCCGTACCGCGCGCTCGTCAACGTCGGTGATTACATGGACCAATATGAGTCCGTGCCCCCGAACGTTGTCATGGATAAATGGTTTCCGCAGCCGTCGGTCATTCCGCAGGTCGATGCCGTTATTCATCACGGTGGCAACAACTCGTTCACAGAGTGCCTCTATTTCGGCAAGCCCGCTATCATCATGCCCTATGTTTGGGACGGGCACGATAACGCCATGCGCGTCGAGGAGACGGGGCACGGGTTCAAGATGCCACGTTACGATTGGAGCGACGAAGAACTGGCGACCAAGCTTGACGCCTGCCTGCACGATCCGGCAATGCAGGCAAAGCTTGCCAAGACAAGCGCTCAGATGCTCGCACAAAACGGCCCGGAGAAAGCCGCGACGATCATCGAGGCATTGCTTCAAAGCGGCCGCTACGACGGTTGAACGATCCATCCAGCAAGGACAAATCCGTGACGACACCGATTATACGCAACCCAGAAGACGTTACCGATCTTGCGGATTGGGGTGTCATCCCGACGATGCTCGAAGGGCAATCGCAGACATCGGGCAAGCTGCTGCATAAGAACGCGAACGGCGAGTCGGAGTGCGGAATCTGGGTGTGCACGCCGGGTAAGTGGGAATGCCATGTGACGCGCGATGAGTTCTGCCATTTCCTCTCGGGCCGGTGCACGTACGTTCGCGACGATGGCGAAGTGATCGAGATTTTGCCGGGAACGGCTGCATTTTTTCCGCAGGACTGGAAGGGCGTCTGCACCGTCCACGAGACCGTCCGCAAAGTCTATATGATCCGTTGACGCCGCAAGTCATGAAGACTTCACCGCTTCGCCTTTTCCATCGGGCGGAGTTCCGTAGAGGGCTGCGATGACGCGCGGCGCCAGAAGTCCCTGCACGACGATGGTGAAAATCACGACGGCGTAGCAAGCAGCGATCAGGTCATCGGTGTAGGGGCCTTGCGGCGCGATTTGAACCAGCGCGACCGAAATCGCGCCGCGTAGTCCAATCCAGGTCAAAAGGAATGGGGTTTTTAGCGGCTCTTTCGTATTCCGTCGCAGGAGCCACGGCGGAAGTCCGACGCTCAAGAAGCGGGAGAGAAACGCAAGCGGGATCGCCGTTGCCGCCGAGACGATGGCGAATTGTGATACGGTCATCGCTAGAATCTCAAAGCCGAGCAGGACAAACAAGAGCACGTTGAGAACGCTATCGACCAGAGACCAGAAAACGCGGATTTTCCGCTGTCTTTCATCGTCGTCGATTTTCGACATCGGCCGGTTGGCGAGAACGATACCGCATATGACGACGGCAAGCGGGCCGGATAATCCCATGCTCGTTGCCAGCCGATAAGTTCCAAGTGCCAATGCGAGAGAGGCGATTATCGCGATCTCGTCGTCCTTGATGACGGTCATCAGCCACGAAACGAGAAATCCGGTCACTAAACCGAGCAAGATGCCGCCGCCGCCTTCGACCAGCATCGCCGACAGAAACCGGCCGTGACCGAAGACGTTTCGGTCGCCCGCGATCACGGCCAGCGCCGACAGAAACAATACGATCGCCGTCCCGTCATTGAAGAGGCTTTCGCCCACGATGGTCGATTTCAAAGACGGCGGGAGCGGCGCGGACTTGAGCAGTCCTTCGACCGCGATTGCATCGGTCGGCGCCAGGATCGCTCCAAGCAGGAAGCACCAGGCAAGGGGAATTGCCATGCCCCAAAGATGCAACACGCCCCAGAACGAGAACGTGAAAATCGCCGTCGAGAGCATCACGCCCAACGTCGCGAGGCTGAATACAGCAACGGCGTTAATGCGCAGATCGCGAAGGTTCGCATGCAAGCTCGACGCGAAAAGCAGTAACGCGAGAAGTCCATCGAGCAAGACGCGCGGCAGGTGCGCGCCGCCGATGCGTTCTTCGATCAGCGCGGCGATGTGGAAATTTTCGATCGTGTGGCTGGCAAGCAGGACGAGAAGCGAAAGCAGCAATGAGCCAAGCAATTGCGCGATCACGCTCGGGATGCGGAAATAGCGCTCGTTAATGATACCGACGACGGTGGCGAGGATGAGAATAATGGCGCCGATATCGAATGCGGACACAGATTTTCACCTTGCTGAGCGGTAAGCCGTGCTCGAATGCCAGTTGACGGGAAGGACCGTGATCGGGAGTCTATCGCGGCGGATGCGCTGTCATAATTTGCCGCGCATCTATTGCAAGATGAAGCGTCTTCGGCTTGCGGACCTCGGCGTCGGCTGAAATATTCCGTCAGTCCGAATCGCTTTTCTCCAGGTGAGCCCTTTGACAGGATCGAAACCGGTTTCTACGCGCCGCGTGCTGCTGGCCAGTCTCGCCGGGACGGCGATCGAGTTTTTCGACTTTTATATCTATGCTACGGCGGCGGTGCTGGTTTTTCCGCACCTCTTCTTTCCGAACGCCGATCCGACGACCGCGACCTTGCAATCGTTCGCGACGTTTTCCATTGCGTTCTTCGCGCGCCCGATCGGCGCCATGCTGTTTGGGCATTTCGGCGATCGCATCGGACGCAAGGCGACGCTCGTTGCGGCGCTTCTCACCATGGGTCTTTCGACCGTCGCCGTGGGCTTGCTGCCGACCTATGCGCAAGCCGGTATCTGGGCACCGTTGTTGCTTGCCGCGTGCCGCCTCTTTCAGGGGCTCGGGCTTGGCGGTGAATGGGGCGGTGCGGTGCTGCTCGCCACCGAGAATGCGCCGGACTCGAAGAAGGCGTGGTTCGGCATGTTTCCGCAGCTCGGCGCGCCGATCGGCTTTCTCTGCTCGACCGGCATCTTTCTGCTGATCACCGAAACGCTGACGGAAGAGCAATTCAAGGCGTTCGGCTGGCGCATCCCCTTTATCGCGAGTGCCGTGCTGGTTTTTGTCGGGCTTTATGTCCGGCTGCGCATTTCCGAGACGCCGGCTTTCCAGCGCGCAATCGAGAAAGACGAGCGCGTGCGTGTGCCGCTGGCTACGGTGCTGACACAGCATTTCTGGCTTTTGATTCTGGGGACGTTCGGTGCGTTGGCGACCTTCGTGCTGTTCTATCTGATGACCGTCTTCGCCTTGAGCTGGGGGATCAGCGCGCTTCACTTCACGCGCGACGAATTCATGCCCATTCAGATGCTCGGCGTGATTTTCTTTGCCGTGACCATTCCGCTTTCGGCATGGCTTGCAGATCGCTTTGGCCGCCGCACAGTGCTGCTCTGGACAACGGCGCTGATCGGCGTATTCGGATTATCGTTCGAGACGCTGTTCGGATCGGGGCAGACCTTCAGCGTGATCATGTTCATGATTATCGGCCTGGCATTGATGGGATTCACGTATGGGCCGCTGGGGACGGCGCTGTCGGAGCCGTTTCCAGTGGGCGTTCGCTATACCGGCTCGTCTTTGGCCTTCAATCTGGCGGGCATCTTCGGTGCGTCGCTGGCGCCCTATATCGCGACGACGCTGGCTACGAAGTACGGGATTCATGCCGTCGGCCTTTATCTGACCGCAGCCGCGACGCTGACGTTCCTGGCTCTCTTGGGTCTCGGGAGGGTTAGCGGCGCCCACGAGGCGGTGACGCTACGGCGTGAACAGACGACGTAGCCATTTTGCCTAGGGGCTCTGGCTGAGTATGACGTCGCGCATTTCGATGCACAGTAGCGCGTTCGAAACGTGGACTTATGTAGCTGAAATTGCATGCTCTTTTTATCTGCGCTCATCTGCGTCGGAGATTTGCAATTGCCCTTTGGTCCAGGTTAAAGGCATAGATGCGTGGCTCTGGCGGATGCGCCCTGCCTTCGGGCAGTTTGGGGGCATCGTCGTCGCGTCATCGTTGTGATTTACACGTACTAACCGACCGAAATCCCGGCGCGAGATTGATGGACGAAGTCGTCGATAGAGCAAATGGTGTCGGAACGAAGGGCTTTGCTCCCAGACCGGTGCTGACCCCTGCTGATCGGGTGCGTGCCTGGTTCGATCTTGTTTTTGTCGATCACGGTCTGCTGCGGCTCTGCTATTGCAACCGGCATAAGGTCGATCAGCGCTTGTGGCGCTCTGCACAGCCGACTCCCGGGGACTTACGGCGGGAAAAACGGCGCGGCATTCGCACGGTGCTGTGTGTGCGCGGAGGATTCCCTTTCCGGCCATGGCCCCTTGAGCAAGAAGCCTGTGAGCGGTTCGGTCTCGAACTTCATAAGGTCGGCATTCGTGGCCGAGAGGCGCCTTACAGGAACGACCTGCTCGCGCTGATAGATCTGTTTTCATCAATCGAGTATCCGGCGTTGGTTCACTGCAAATCGGGCGCGGATCGGAGTGGTTTCGTCGCGGCCGTTTATCTCATGGCGATCGAGGGTCGCCGCGCCGATGACGCGATGCGTCAGCTGTCGCTTCGCTTCGGCCATTTGCGCACTTCGCGCGCCGGCATTCTCGGAGAGGTCATCAAGGCCTATCGCGCCGAGGGCGAGGCGCGAGGGCTTGATTTTCGACAGTGGGTCGCAACCTGCTACGATCGCGACGCCGTTACCGCACGTTTTCAACCTCGACCTTTTCCGACAGCAATTGTCGATCAGCTGTTGCGGCGCGAGGGGTAGGCTTTCCAGGCCAGCGGTGCCCGACTGCGGGCTTCCAATCACTTAAGGAATTCAGCACCGCGAAATATCACCGCGCGCAGGGGTGCCTAGCTGCGTGCAAGCAAAAAATGGTGCCCCAGGAGGGACTCGAACCCCCACACCCTTGCGGATAGCAGATTTTGAGTCTGCCGCGTCTACCGTTCCGCCACTGAGGCAAGCCGCCCCGGAAAGGGGGCGAAGCGGCGACTTATAACGGCCGTTGTCGCCACGTCAACGCAGGGAAAGCGGTTATCTGAGGGTATGCGTCACCCGGCCCGTGGCGTGGTGGTGCTCGACGACGTGGATTTTGTCGCCGATCTTGAGGCCACGGGATTTATAGGCGAGCACGCGGACGAGCTGGCCGTCGTCCAGGCGGACGATGACATTTTCGCCGTCGGCCGAATCTTGCTTGGAAACCAGCGGCTCCAGGTCCGTGACGGTGCCGCCGATATCCTTGTTGTCGACCTTGAGATCCAGCTCTTCGTAGCTGAATGCCAAGCCGATCGCCGCGATGATGGCGAGGCCGATGCCGGCCATTTTGGCGCGGTCGATCCAGAGTGCTCGTTCAAGCCGCTTTCGAGTTTCTTCGCGCAAGGGCCCCTCCCTTAATCGCGCTGCGTGTACCAGACCTGTCCCCAGGGTGTCATCCACTCCGTGATGGATATGTTCGCGCCGACTTGAACGCTTTGGGGATTTTGAGTTGCGACGTCGATCAGGCGGCCGTCCGGCAGTCGCACTTTGAACCGGGGCGGGGTGGCCGGAAACCATTTCGGCACCGGATTCCCTCGGTTGATGGCGAGGACTGTGCCGGTGAGCGCCCCCTTCTCTCGCGAAAACAGATCACGGGCGAGGCCCCAGGCAACGCCTGCGGCGAGCAAGATGAGGAAAAGGACGACCCAGGTTTTCATCGATTCTTTTCAGGGGCCGCGGCGTTCCGCGTTCGGCGCGCCGGCCGCCGCGGCGGGCGACCGGACTGGGGAAAGGACAATGAGCCTCCCGTCGTTTCAGGCCGCCTTGGCGTAGCGATCCACGAGCTTCACGATATCGGCCATGATGTCGTTCAGCTGGAAGTCCTTGGGCGTATAGACGGCAGCGACCCCAAAGGCCTTTAGCGTCTTCTCGTCTTCCGGCGGGATGATGCCGCCGACAACGACCGGGACGTCTTCCAAGCCCTCCTTACGCATGCGATCCATCACGTCTTTGACGAGCGGGACGTGCGAGCCGGAGAGGATCGACAGGCCGACGACGTGAACCGACTCGTCGACTGCCGCGCGAACAATCTGGCTTGGGGTGAGGCGGATACCCTCGTAGACGACTTCCATGCCGACGTCGCGGGCGCGGACGGCGATCTGCTCGGCGCCGTTCGAGTGGCCGTCGAGGCCGGGCTTGCCGACGAGGAACTTCAGGCGGCGGCCCAGCTTCTCGGAGGCTGCATCAACCGATTTTCGCACCTCTTCCAAGGCGGCGCTATCGCGCGCGACGGCAGCTTGCGAGACGCCGGTTGGAGCGCGGTACTCGCCAAATATTTTGCGCAACAGGCCTCCCCATTCGCCCGTCGTCACGCCAGCCTTGGCGGCGGCGATCGAGGGCTCCATGATGTTGCGCCCCTCTTTCGCGGCGGCTTCGAGATCTGCGAGCGCTTTGGCCACGGCCTTGTCGTCGCGCGACGCACGCCAAGCCTTCAGGCGTTCGACCTGATCGATCTCGACGGCTGGGTCGACGACGAGGATCGCTCCCTCACCTGCGCCAAGCGGAGAAGGTTCTGTCTCGGTCCACTTGTTGACGCCGACCAAGACCTGTTCGCCTGACTCGATGGCGGACAGCCGAGCGGTGTTGCTCTCGACGAGATTGCGCTTCATGTAATCGATGGAGGCGATGGCGCCGCCCATGCGTTCAATCGTCTGGAGTTCGTTCTTCGCTTCTTCTTTCAAGGCATCGACTTTGCGCTTGATCTCAGCCGAGCCGTCGAAGATGTCGCCGAATTCCAGCAGGTCGGTCTCGTAGGCGAGGACTTGCTGCATGCGCAGTGACCACTGCTGATCCCACGGCCGCGGAAGGCCGAGCGCCTCGTTCCATGCCGGAAGCTGAAGGGCGCGGCAGCGCGCGTTCTTGGAGAGCGTAACGCCGAGTGCAGCGATCAAAATGCGGTAGACGTTGTTTTCGGCTTGGGGCTCAGTCAGGCCCAATGAGTTCACCTGCACGCCATAACGGAACATGCGGTTCTTGGGGTCCGTGACGCCGTAGCGGTCTCGCGTGATTTCATCCCAAAGTTCGTTAAACGCCCGCATTTTGCAGACTTCGGTAATGAACTTGAGGCCGGCATTCACGAAGAAGGAGACGCGTCCGACAACGGTGCCGAAGTCTTTCTCGGGCACCTCGCCGGAAGCCTTCACGGTGTCGAGAACAGCGATGCCGGTCGCCAACGCGTAGGCGAGTTCCTGCACCGGCGTGGCTCCCGCTTCCTGCAGATGGTAGGAGCAGACGTTCGTCGGATTCCACTTCGGCACGTGCTGGTAGGAGTAGACGATCGTGTCCTTGATGAGACGCAGCGACGGCTCCGGCGGGAAGACGTAGGTGCCGCGCGACAGGTATTCCTTGATGATGTCGTTCTGAATGGTGCCCTGCAGCTTCCTGCGGTCGGCACCCTGCTCGTCGGCTGTGGCGATGTAGAGCGACAGCAGCCAAGCCGCCGTGGCGTTGATCGTCATCGAGGTGTTCATCTGCTCGATGGGGATATCGGCGAACAGAGTGCGCATATCGCCCAGATGCGAGACCGGGACGCCGACCTTGCCGACTTCGCCACGGGCAAGCTCATGGTCGGAATCGTAGCCGGTCTGTGTCGGGAGATCGAAAGCAATCGAGAGGCCCGTCTGGCCCTTTGCCAAGTTTTTCTTATAGAGCGCGTTCGACTTCGCAGCGGTCGAGTGTCCGGCGTAGGTCCGGAACAGCCACGGCTTGTCGCGCACGATTTTATCCGACATCGAAAGGGTGCCCCTTAGGCTCGGGTCAAAGACACTGGAAAAGACCTAAAGTAACCGATTGCGGCGATACAGCAAAATCGGCAGTTCGCCGCGTTTTCGGGCGCGGCGGTTTTGTCGGCGGCGATGCAATCAGCCTAGCGGCGGATGCGCGGCGGCCTGGATGGGATGGCGACGAGCTTCGTCCGGCTCACGCGGTATTCGGTGAAAAGCGCCCAAAGCCAGTTGCCCATGAGAATAAGAAACAATGCGGCCAGCGTCCCGATCGCCACCGAGATCGCAGTGTTGACGGTCTTATCGTACGAAAGGGTAATCAACTGTTGGGCCAGAAGGGTAGGGGCGAGGATGCCTCCAGCCGCTAGAATGGGGGTGGAGAGCCAAGCCAGCGTTGGCGAGCCGACAATCTCGTGAATAAACAGACAGACGGCGCCCGCAAATGCGAGGGAAATATAGACAGTGAAGGAATCGACGTCCTGGAGCTGCCACCAAAAGTCTTGCATTGCGTGCGTCCTAGAGGCCCATATAGGGCGGAATAGGCAGCTAAAATATCGCTCTCCCGTTAAAGAGGAATTGAGCGAATATTAACTGCGGACTAACCCTCTTCATTGCAGCGCAAAAACGTGCTTCATACTGCGATCCCCGCGCGGAGAGCAGGGGGCAAACGCGAAGAAGACGAGCCATAACGGCCCTCGTCGCGGGGACAAGGTCGGGAGACGCAACACCAATGTCGAGCCAGAACTTGGCAGCCAAAAGCGAAGTATCCGATGCTTCGGTGACGGCAGGAATCAAGAAAGACCTTTATGAAATCGGGGAAATTCCCCCGCTCGGACATGTTCCCAAAAACATGTACGCCTGGACTATCCGCAAGGAGCGTCAGGGTGAGCCCGACAAGGCGATGCAGGTTGAGGTGGTTCCCACGTGGGAACTCGATAGCCACGACGTGCTCGTCCTCGTTATGGCGGCCGGCGTCAACTACAACGGCGTGTGGGCATCGCTCGGCGTGCCGATCTCGATGTTCGACGTCCACAAACAGCCTTACCACATCGCTGGATCGGATGCTTCGGGCATCGTTTGGGCCGTTGGCTCGAAGGTGAAGCGCTGGAAGGTCGGCGACGAGGTTGTGGTTCACTGCAACCAAGACGACGGCGACGATGAAGAATGCAACGGCGGCGATCCGATGTTTTCGACGTCGCAGCGCATCTGGGGTTACGAGACGCCAGACGGTTCGTTTGCGCAATTTTGCCGCGTGCAGGACCGCCAGCTTCTCGAACGTCCGAAGCATCTGACGTGGGAAGAAAGCGCCTGCTACACGCTGACGCTCGCAACCGCTTACCGCATGCTGTTCGGCCATCGTCCGCATGTCCTGCGGCCTGGCCATAACGTGCTGGTGTGGGGTGCTGCCGGTGGTCTTGGCGCATTCGCCGTGCAGCTGTGCGCGACGTCGGGCGCCAACGCCATCGGCGTCGTGTCGGATGACGACAAGCGCGACTTCGTCATGCAGCTCGGCGCGAAGGGCGTCATCAACCGCAAGGACTTCAAGTGCTGGGGACAGCTGCCGAAAGTGAACTCGCCTGAGTATCACGAGTGGCTGAAGGAGATGCGCAAGTTCGGCAAAGCGATCTGGGACATCACGGGCAAAGGTGTCAACGTCGACTGCGTGTTTGA
Organism: Hyphomicrobium sp. MC1; assembly: GCF_000253295.1. Classification (NCBI taxonomy): domain Bacteria; kingdom Pseudomonadati; phylum Pseudomonadota; class Alphaproteobacteria; order Hyphomicrobiales; family Hyphomicrobiaceae; genus Hyphomicrobium; species Hyphomicrobium sp. MC1. The sequence goes on from NC_015717.1 coordinate 99,161, forward strand.
GCATCCCGGCGAGACGACGATTCCGGTCTCGGTGCAGGTCGTGAAGCGCGGCGGCATGGTCGTGATTTGCGCCGGCACCACCGGCTATAATCTGACGATGGACGCGCGCTATCTCTGGATGCACCAGAAGCGCGTGCAAGGTTCGCACTTCGCCAACCTGATGCAGGCAAGCCAGGCCAACCGTCTCGTCATCGAGCGGCGTATCGACCCGTGTATGTCGGAAGTGTTCTCGTGGGAGCAGATCCCCAAGGCGCACATGCGCATGATGAGGAACGAGCACAAGCCGGGCAACATGGCGGTGCTTGTCCAGGCGCCGACGACGGGTCTTCGCACGCTTGAAGATGTCATCGAGGCCGGCCCGAAGTCAGCCTAAGTTACGCAGGAATTCAAGATCGAAGGCCCCTTACCGGACTTGCCGGTGAGGGGCCTTTTGCATTTGTGCCCTATCAGGATTTTTGTTGCGCTGGCGCTGGCGCTTGTCGCGAGGCGTCGGCGCGGAAGGCGGCGCGCTCGGCAGCTTCCCGGCGCATGCGTTTCATTTCCATGATTCCGCGGTTGAATTCGGCACCGAGCAGGATCGTGATGGCCGTGAACTGGAAAAAGATCAGCGCGATCATGAGCTGGGAAAGACCGGCGTAGAACAGAGAGTAGTTCGTGATTTCGAGATAGTTCGACCACAGCCCCGCCAGCGCCAGCCAGAGAACGATCGTCAGCGCGATGCCGGGCCAGACATCGGCCATCCGCCGTTGCCCCGCAGCCAGCAGCAAATGCAACGCAAAGAGCTGCGCAGCCATCACGGCACCTGAAAGGCCGTAGCGAATGACAGGTCCGATGTCGCTCGAATCGACAAGAATTCGGACCCAGTTGTCGGGCAGGTGCGACGCGATCGCGGGGCCGAAGACGCTTGGGCCGACGACGACCGCCCAAGTAAGTACTAGCGTCGAGATGCCGTTAACGAAAACGAACAGCATGCTGATGAGCAGGCATAACGGATAGGGGCGTTTTTCGCGGACTCTGTAGGCGCCGTTTAAAGCCGCGCGCAGCGTTTCGACGGCGCTTGTTGCGAAAAACAGCGCCAGGAAACCGCTGACGGTCGCGAGGTCGATACGCCGCGTCCCCATCACCGCCTCGATCTGGGGGGCGATGCCCTGGGCGACGGGCGCGGGCAGAATTGCAAACAGCTGATTGATCGCGTCCTGTGCCAGCTCACGGCCGCCGAAATAGCCTGATAAGGCGCCGAGAAAGATGCAGAACGGAAAGATCGAGACGACGAACGAGAACGCGACTGCGCCGGCCATCGCGAAGCCCGAATGCTCGTAAACCCGATAAAGGGCTTCGACCAATCTGCGCATGCGCTTCATATGGTGTCTCTTCTCCCGGGACGCCTTGATTTTGTGGCGCGGAACCTAGTGTTTCGGCCAACTCCGGTCCACAGGTCAATTTCCGGCTGTGAGTGCGGGTCTAGCGAGACGTCGGCAATTTGGACACAGTCCAAAGGACGGGTTCGATATCGTAAACACGGAAAGGCCGGTGCGGTTCGTAATGCTTTCGGGAGGTGGGCCGCGACGCATTTTCGCGCGGATAGGTCGCGAGAGCATTTGTTGCGGTCGATGACCAGTTGACTAATCATTCCCGAGCGGTGAATTGGTCGCGCAGCGCATCAGATTTGGCCCGGCGTCGCCCCGGGCATATAGGTATTCCTCAGGAGAAACGTATGTCCGTGACGCCCATGAAGGCTGGAGAAAATCTTCTCGCCGCCGGTCCCGTCAAGCTTATTGAGCGGAGCGGCGAAGCCGTGGCGTCTGCGGACAAGATCCTGCAGGCCGCCAAAGCCGGTGTCAGGATAAAAATTCAGGAAGAGGGCGGCGTTGATCAGGCGCAACATGCCGCGCACGGTCTGGCGTGGCTGGCGACGACGGTCGAAGGTCTGCGCCAGATGCACGACTGGGCGGCCCGCCTCCAGGACGAGGGCCGGTTCGGCGAGTTCGAGCAACTGTTGCTGATCGCGGCTTTCGGCGAATACGCGGCGCAGATCGCAAACGGCATCCCGATGAGCCAGCTCGAAATCGCCCGCGCTGACGCGCTGGGCGTGCCGAAGGCAGAGCTTCGCCGTTATGAGGATTCGGTTGAGGATCTCGTCGCGGAAGGTGGCGCAGAAAGCGTGAAAGCTCGCCTTGCCGAGCTGATCGCGGCGCAGCCCGAAGCGATGACCTTCGGCGATACGGGTCTCGATGAGACGCACGCGCAGATCCAAGATCTGATGCGCAAGTTCAGTCTTGAGGAAGTCATTCCGCACGCACACGAGTGGCACCTCAAGAACGAATACATTCCGCTCGAAGTGATCGCGAAGCTGGCGGAGCTTGGCGTTTTCGGTCTGGCGCTGCCGGAAGAATTTGGCGGCATGGCACTCGGCAAGGAATCGATGTGCGTTGCCTCGGAAGAGCTGTCGCGCGGCTACATCGGCGTCGGTTCACTCGGTACGCGCGCAGAAATCGCCGGCGAGCTTATCCTGCACAACGGAACGCCGGAGCAGAAAGAGAAGTATCTGCCGAAGATCGCGTCCGGCGAAATGCTGCCGACGGCCGTTTTCACCGAACCGAACACCGGCTCGGACCTCGCGTCGCTCAAGACGCGCGCGGTGAAGGACGGCGACGTCTACAAGATTACAGGCCAGAAGACGTGGATCACGCATCCGGTCCGCGCCGACATCATGACCGTGTTGACGCGCACCAATCCGAACGAGCCGGGCTACAAGGGCCTTTCGATGTTCCTCGCCGAGAAGCCGCGCGGCTCGGATGACGAGCCGTTCCCGGCCAAGGGCATGACGGGTGGCGAGATCGAAGTCCTCGGCTATCGCGGCATGAAGGAATATGACATCTCCTTCGACAGCTTCGAAGTTCCGGCGGAAAATCTGCTTGGTGGCGTCGAGGGGCAGGGTTTCAAGCAGCTCATGAACACGTTCGAGGGTGCGCGTATCCAGACGGCGGCGCGTGCGGTCGGCGTGGCGCAGTGCGCGATGGATCTCGGCCTCAAGTATGCGCTCGAACGCGTGCAGTTCGGCAAACCGATCTATTCGTTTCCGCGCGTGCGCAACAAGGTCGTGATGATGGCGGTCGAGACGATGATCGCGCGGCAGCTCACCTATTTCTCGGCGCGCCAGAAAGATGCCGGCCGGCGCTGCGATCTTGAAGCGGGCATGGCGAAACTGCTCGGCGCTCGTGTCGCCTGGGCTAACGCCGACAACGCGCTGCAGATTCACGGCGGCAACGGTTTCGCGCTCGAATATCCGATCAGCCGCGTGCTTTGTGATGCGCGCATCCTGAACATCTTCGAAGGTGCGGCCGAAATTCAGGCGCAGGTCATCGCACGGCGTCTGCTCGAAGGCGCGAACTGAGCGGGGCAACGAGGGAAGACGTCGGGATGCGGTACGTCATAACGATCCTCGCTGGTGTGCTGTCTCTCGCGGTGGCCGCAGCGGCCATCGCGCAAGAGGACGGTGATGGACCGCTTACCGCGAGCTGGGTTGCGACTGAACTCAACGGCAAACCAGTCGATGGCCCGACGCTTGCCTATACGACGGACCGGGTGTCGGGCACGGGCGGCTGCAATCGCTTCAATGGTCCGATCAGCATCGAGGACGACGCCATTCAGATCGGACCACTGGCCGCGACGAAGATGATGTGCGAAGGCAAATCGGAAATCGAGGCGCAGTATTTTTCGGCGCTCGAAGCCGCTCGATCGTTCACCGTGCACGGCGACACCCTCACGCTCAAATCGGATGATGGCCGCGACCTCGTGAAGTTCAAGAGGTGATTCGCGGTTCCGGAGCTCTCGCGTTCTGGCAACCCTCAAAACATATGCGGCATAACTCGCGTCTCGGGGAAAGACGCGGCGCTTCGGCTCGTGCTAAGGCAAACCTCCAGATGGCCGCAATCACTGGAGCCCAATGACACGGTCTATTCTCATCACCGGATGCTCTTCGGGCATCGGCCTTGATGCGGCCAGAACCATGCGCGAGCGCGGATGGCGCGTTATAGCGACGGCGCGAAAGCCTGACGATCTTGCGCGCTTGAAAAACTTCCTGAACGTCGAAGTGCTGCCGCTCGAACTTGCCGACTCGCAGTCGATCGCGACGTGCGCCATTCGTGCATTGGAGATGACGCGCGGCAAGATCGATGCGCTGTTCAACAATGCCGCCTTCGGTCAGCCCGGTGCGGTGGAGGATCTGACGCCGAAGCTTCTACGTGAGCAGTTCGAGGTGAACGTCGTCGGTACGCATGATTTGACGCGGCGTCTCATTCCGGCGATGCGCAAGAACGGCGCGGGGCGCATCGTCAATTGCTCGTCGGTGCTCGGCATGATCGTCGCGCCTTATCGTGGCGCCTATTGCGCGTCGAAGTTTGCGCTCGAAGCGCTGACGACGTCCTTGCGGCTTGAACTCGAGGGTTCAGGCATTCATGTGTCGCTGATCGAGCCGGGGCCGATCCGGACGCGCTTTGTCGAGCATTCGGTGGACCGATTGCTGGCGACGGTTGATATCGACAATTCTCCCCATCGCGACGTTTATCGTGCGCGGCTCGAAGCCATGCAGGCAGGCGGACAGCAAACGTTCAAGCTCGAACCGGAAGCAGTGACGAAGAAGCTGATTCATGCGGTCGAAAGTTCCAGGCCGCGGCGGCATTACTATGTGACTACACCAACTTACTTGGCGGCGGCGATGCGCCGGTTTCTACCGCAGTTTGCGATTGATTATTTCGCGCGGCGGTTTTGATTTTGGGCCGGTAGGAAAGCTTCGAGCCTAGCCTGCCAGAGCTTCAGCTTTTCTTCGAAGGGAATGGTGTAGAGCGGGCTCGATGACGGCAATTCGATTGCGGTGAAGCGGTCTTGCCGAACGAGGCCCGGCTTTACGACGTAGCGACGAAAAAGATCGCGGGCTTTCTGGCCGTTGAACGCAACCGTGGTTATTGCTGGATACACGGCAAAGAAATCGCCGAAGGCATTCACCGTCGGGTTGCGAATGGCCGCATCCGAGCTGCCGATGCGTTCAGCGCCTTCGAGCACATCCCAGAGCGCCCATTTATTAACGTGAAGCAGCGCCGTTTTTTCAGGATAAGTCGTGGGCAGCGGTTGACCTGAGAGCGCTGCGATCAGCGCCCAGAAATGGTTGCGCGAGAAGCCGTAGTATTGCTGCAGGCGAAGGGATTCTTCGCCAGGCAGCGTGCCGAGGATGAGAAGGCGTGCGCCGTCGGGGACGATGGGTGGAAAGCTGTATTTGGTCGGGGACGGCGTTGCGTCGGCCATTGTCGTCATGCGCGATGATAAGGATGACCCGCGAGGATCGTGGCGGCACGATAAAGCTGCTCAGCCAATACAACACGCGCAAGGCCGTGGGGAAGCGTCAACGCGCCGAGGGAGAGTTTCAGGGTGGCTGCACTTAAGACAGCTTCGCCGTGGCCGTCGGGACCGCCAATGAGGTAGACGCAGGACTTCGCACCGCCGTCGCGCGTCTCACGCAGGAAGGCAGCGAAGGCTTCGCTGGTAAGCGATTTGCCGATCGGCTCAAGGGCGACCGCAATATCGCCCGGTCCGACGTCACGCAACAATCTCGCAGCCTCGTCACGCTTGCGCTCGGCGACGTCGGCGGCGCGGCTTTCGGGATATTCGCGAATGTCGATTGGGCCGAGGCCAAGCGGCTTACCGGCGCCGTTCAGCCGTTTGGCATAGCGCTCGACGATGGCGCGCTCTTCGGCGTCTTTCAATTTGCCGACCGCGGAAATGGCGATGCGCATCAAGGGAGGCTCCGCGGCCGAAGGGTTCAGCCGCGTTTCAACAAAATGCTTCTCGGGTCTCGCGCCTAGTGCTGCGAGCTATCGCCACGCGATGCGTCCGGCGGGATCTCCGCCTGCCACATCTTTTCGAGGTTGTAGAATTCGCGGACCTCGGGGCGGAAGACGTGGACGATGATATCGCCCGTGTCGATCAGCACCCAATCGCAGGCGTTCAGGCCTTCGACGCGAACCCGGGCTTCGCCGCGCGCCTTCAGCTTCTCGCGCAGCTGCTCGGCAATGGCGCCGACGTGCCGGTCGTTACGGCCGGACGCGACGACCATGAAGTCGCCGAGCGCTGACTTGCCTTCGAGGGGGATGGAAACGATTTCTTCTGCCTTAGCCTCGTCAAGCCAATTGACGATGTCATCAAGCAGGGCTGCCGTGTCCGGCGCCTTGGCGGCGGACGGGGCAATTGAGGAGCTCTTGCGAGCGGCCTCGGTTGTGGGTCGGATCAAGCGGCGAGCGTCCTTTGCTGGTTGGTCCCGCATGTCACTACGGCCCGGACAATCCGGACAGCACCGATATTAAAGGGCGTCGGCCTGAGCCGCAATTGGAAATGCGCTCTAGGCCGTCTTAAAAGTGTCATAAAAGTCATAGGCTTAGGCGTTCTCACGCGCAGAGTGGGGCGCTGCTCTGCGCAGGGCGGTGGAGGAAAGCCCGGAAAGCCGGATGGTCAGCAGCATCCAGGCGGGGGGCTGGCGGTCGGCCAGAGAGGCGGCTTCGGACTCCGGAAGCCGGTAGCGTTTCAGCCACTGGGCGGCGGGGGAGGCGAGGCCGGCGTGTCGCCATCCGGGCCGGTCGACGACGGCAATCGGCATGGTCTGGGCGATCTCGCGCCAATGCTGCCATCGGTGGAACGAGGCGAGGTTATCGGCGCCCATGACCCAGACGAAGCGAACGGCCGGGAAGCGGTGACGGAGGAACGACAGGGTGCCCGCCGTGTAGCGGGTGCCGAGTTCGCGCTCGAAACCGGTGATCTTCATGCGCGGGCCCTGAGCGAAGACCTCGACGAGTTCCATGCGGCTGTCGAGTCCCGACAGGCCGTCGTCGGATTTGAGCGGATTGCCGGGTGTGATCAGCCACCACAACTGGTCGAGGCCAAGCCGTTTCACGGCGGCCTCCGCAGCGATGCGGTGACCGTCGTGGGGAGGATTGAACGTCCCTCCCATGATCCCGATGCGCTGCCCGGGAAGGCAGAGAGGGGTGTGGACGCGAAGGGAGCCAAAGCTTTGCGGCGGAATCTTTCGCGTCAACTCAGACGTGCCTCATTCCACATACGTCACTTCGGCCGGATCTGGCCGGTGCCGCGCACCTTGTACTTGAAGCTCGTCAGCTGTTCGACGCCGACCGGGCCGCGCGCGTGCATCTTGCCGGTCGCGATGCCGATCTCGCCGCCAAAGCCGAACTCGCCGCCATCAGCGAACTGGGTCGAGGCATTGACCAGAACTATTGCTGAGTCGACCTCGTTGAGGAACCGTTCGGCGGCGGCAGCATCTTCGGTGATGATGGCGTCGGTATGCTGCGAGCTATAGCGTGCGATATGGTCGATGGCGCCTTCGACCCCGTCGACCAGCTTCACGGCGATGATCGCATCCAGAAACTCTTTGCCGAAGTCGTCAGGCGCAACGGGCTTTACGCGCGCGTCGGTTTTCTGGATTGCAGCGTCGCCGCGGACTTCGCAGCCCGCTTCCAGCAACGCCTTCACCAGCGGCGTGACGATATCGGACGTCGCGTTCTTGTCGATCAGCAGACACTCGGTCGCGCCGCAGACGCCGGTGCGGCGCATCTTGGCGTTGACGACGAGCGGCACCGCAATGTCCATGTTCGCGGCCTTGTCGACGTAGGTGTGGCAGATGCCTTCGAGATGCGCGAAGACCGGTACCCGCGCTTCCGTCTGCACGCGCTCGACGAGGCTTTTGCCGCCGCGGGGTACGATGACGTCAACGGCGCCGTCGAGGCCGCGCAGCATCATGCCGACGGCTTCGCGGTCGGTCGTCGGCACGAGCTGAATCGCAGCTTCGGGCAGTCCGGCCGCGCGCAGGCCTTCGACGAGGCACGCGTGAATGGCGATACTCGAATGGTGGCTGTCTGAACCGCCGCGCAGAATAGACGCATTGCCCGCCTTGAGCGAAAGCGCACCGGCGTCAGCCGTTACATTGGGGCGGCTCTCGTAAATGATGCCGATGGTGCCCAGCGGCACACGCACGCGCTGGAACTTGAGGCCATTCGGCCGGGTCCATTCCGCCAGAACGGTGCCGACGGGATCGGGCAACTCCGCGATCTCTTCCATACCCTTGGCGACGCCTTCGATGCGCTTCTCGTTGAGTTCGAGGCGGTCGATGTAGGATGCGAGGCGGTTGGCGGCTTTCGCGGCTTCGACATCCTTGGCATTGGCCTCAAGGATTTTCGGAACGGCAGCGCGCAGCGCCTTGGCTGCGGCCTTCAGCGCCGTGTTCTTTTCTTCTGGCGTGGCGATGGCGAGGCGGCGGCTCGCAGCTTTCGCAGCTTCGCCGATGCCGCGCATGATCGTCGCGGTTTCGTTCTCGATGCGCTCCGGTTTGTTCATCGCTCAAGTCCTCGTCAGCGCCATGTCATCCCGATGGATGAGAGTGGTGCGCCCTTCGTAACCCAGGATCGTGGCAATCTCGCTCGAATGCTTGCCCATGATACGCCGGGCATCGGCCGCCGCATAGGCGATCAGGCCGCGCCCAAGCTCACGGCCATCGGCAGACCGTATAATAACGGCATCGCCTCTGTCGAACGAGCCGTCGATGCGCGTTACGCCAGCAGGTAAGAGGCTTTTGCCTGTCAGCAAGGCTTTCTCGGCGCCGAGATCCAGGAAAATCTGGCCGTTGGGCACGAGCTGGCCGGAAATCCAGCGCTTGCGGGCGGTTACGGGATCGGATTTGGCGATGAACCACGTCACGCGCGCGCCTTCGGAAATGGCGCGCAGCGGATGGTGAATCTTGCCTGTCGTGATGACCATATTGGTGCCGGCGGCGAGCGCGATCTTGCCGGCCGTGATCTTGGTCTTCATGCCGCCTTTCGACAGCTCGGTCCCGGCGTCGCCCGCCATCGCTTCGATCTCGGGCGTAATCTCGGTGACGAGCGGAATGTGCTTGGCGTCTGAATCTTCATTCGGCGGCGCGGTGTAGAGGCCGTCGATATCCGACAGCAGCACCAAGCAATCAGCGGACACCATCGATGCGACGCGGGCCGACAGACGGTCATTGTCGCCGTAGCGGATTTCCGTGGTGGCGACGGTGTCGTTCTCGTTGACGACGGGAATGGCCTTGAGGTTCAGCAGGACTTCAATGGTGTTGCGGGCATTCAAATAGCGTCGGCGCTCTTCGGTGTCGCCGAGCGTCAGCAGCACTTGCGCGGCGGTCAGGCCGCGGGCTCCGGCAAGCTCGCGATAGGCGTGGGCGAGGCTGATCTGGCCGACGGCGGCAGCCGCCTGGCTCTGTTCGAGCGCCAACGGGCCTTTCGGCAGACCCAATGCATGGCGGCCGAGTGCGATCGAGCCCGACGAGACTAGGATGACTTCCTTGCCTGCGCGCGAAAGGGCGGCGACGTCATCCATCAACGAATTGAGCCATTCGGCTTTCAGGCCGCCGGTTGTCCGGTCCGTCAACAGCGCCGAGCCGATCTTGACGACAATGCGCTGCGCCTCGGCCCATTCGGGCCGTGCGGTCGGCGTCGTAGCGTTGGAAGCGGTCATGCCGGCCATTGTCATCTCGGAAGCGGTGTCAAAGTAGGTAAGCTTGGGCGTGCCTTATCTGCAAATGTCGTCATTCCGGCAAGGGGAAGGGCTCGCATATCGGCAATGCCGGGCGGAATTTTACCAAATATGCCGCGAAAACGTCGCTAAACGCCTCTTTACGGCACGAAGGAGAGAAACAGGAACGTCCCAAAGATCACAAGGTGAAGAAAACCGAACAGGACGTTGGTGCGGCCGGTTCCAAACGTCAGGATGCTGGCCGCCAGCGTCATGACGATGAGCGCCAAATCCCCCGGTTCGAGACCGAGGACCAGGGGCGTGTGCAGAAAGAGGTTGGCGGCCGCAATAGCCGGTATGGTCAGGCCGATGGTCGCCAGCGACGAACCGAGCGCCAGGTTCAGGCTTTTCTGAAGCTGATTATTTCGGGCGGACTTCACAGCTGCAATCGATTCCGGCATGAGCACAATCAGTGCGATGATGACGCCGCTGATGCTCGATGGTGCGTCGAGCTTCGAGACGCCGACGTTGATGATGATCGCTACGAGCTTTGCCAAGAGAACGACGGCTGCCAATGCAACACAGAGAAAGAACGCCGAGAGCGCGAGCTTGCCCTCCGCCGGCCCCGGCGACTCCGTTGCGGTATGGGGGTGCTCGCCGACGAAATAGCCACGATGCAGAACGGTCTGCGTATATAGGAACACCAGATAGAGCGCGATCGTCACGATGCTGATGTAGCTAAGTTGGCTTTCCGAATAGAGCCCTCCTGGAACCGTCGTCGTGTAGTTCGGCAGGATGAGCGTGAGCGTCGCCAGAACGATCAGCATGGCGAGGTAGATCTTCGCCGACGTCACGTCGAAGGTCTGTTCTCGGAAGCGAAGACCTCCAACGACGATGCAAAGCCCGACGAGACCGGTCGTGACGATCATGATGACGGCGAAGACGGTTTCTCGCACGAGCGTCGGCGTCGCCTTGCCGGTGAGCATCAAGGAGATGATCAGCGCCAGCTCGATGATCGTGACGGCGACGGTCAGGACGAGTGTGCCGACTGGCTCACCCATAATGTGGGCGACTTCCTCCGCGTGGTAGACGGCCGCAAACACAACGCCGATGAGCATCGGGACGAGGAGGATTGTGTTGACGATACCGAGAGTGTGCGTCGAGAAATCCTCGCCATAGCTCGTAGCAGTGGCTTCGATGAAAAGTAGAAGCCCAAGCACGGGCACGACCCATGTCCAGACCGGTGTGCGCGCGGAGTGGGTCATTTCGAGACTTCCTGATGTTGGGAATTGCTGGGTGCGAGGCAGCTATTGTGAGCGAGTTGGCAGCGGGCGGCAAGGCGATCGTTTTGTCTCAAGGGCTGCGTTGTAGCCTCTGCGATGCCTGAGAACGCCGCAGAATGTCATTCTCCGAACAGTCTGAGGATCTACTCATCAGCGAGTGATCTGCGCGATGGATCCTCGGCCTGAAGCCGAGGATGACAACATGGCGACTAGGGTTGCCAGGGACCGGCCTCGTCGCCGTCAGCTTCATCGTCTGTCTCATTTGCGCGCGTGATCTCGCGGACGAGCGCATAGAGAGCATCTTTGACACCTTGGCCGGAGACCGCCGACAGCATCAACGGCGTCTTGCGGGCGGCCTTCTTCAAAATCTCGCGGCGTTCTGCGAGTGTGGCTTCGTCAAGCGCATCGCACTTCGACAGCGCGACGATCTCTTTCTTTTTCTCGATGCCCTCGCCGTAGGCCTTAAGCTCGCGGCGGACGGTTTTGTAGTCGGCCGCAACGTCTTCGGAGGTCGCATCGACCAAATGGAGAAGCACGCGGCAACGCTCGATGTGTCCAAGGAAGCGATCGCCCAATCCGGCGCCATCGTGGGCGCCTTCGATCAAGCCTGGAATGTCGGCGAGCACGAAATCGGTATCGCCCGCACGGACGACGCCGAGGTTGGGATGCAGCGTCGTGAACGGATAGTCGGCGATCTTCGGCTTGGCCGCCGAGACGGCCGCGAGAAATGTCGATTTGCCAGCATTCGGCAGGCCCACGAGACCGGCGTCGGCGATGAGCTTCAGCTTGAGCCAGATCGTCAGCTCTTCGCCCGGCTGGCCGGGATTGGCGTGGCGCGGCGCCTGGTTCGTCGCGCTTTTGAAGTGCGCGTTCCCGAAGCCGCCGTTGCCACCCTTCGCCAGGCGTACGCGCTCGCCCGGATGGGTGAGATCGGCAAGGAGCGTTTCGCCGTCCTCAGCGAAAACCTGCGTGCCGGGGGGCACCTTGACGATCATGTCCTTGCCGTTTGGTCCGGCGCGGTTCTGACCCATGCCGGGCGTGCCGTTCTGGGCGAAAAAATGCTGCTGATAGCGGTAGTCGATCAGCGTGTTGAGGTTCTGCACGCATTCGACCCAGACGTCGCCGCCCTTGCCGCCGTCACCGCCGTTCGGCCCACCGAACTCGATGAATTTCTCGCGACGGAAGGCGATGCAGCCGTTTCCGCCTGCGCCCGATCGAATGTAGATTTTTGCCTGATCCAGAAATTTCATGATGCGCGCGCTCGAATGGCCATGGTCCACGGACGACGGCGTTCATACGTCAGCGCCGGAAGTTCACATTGGCGCGCCTCGCACCAGCCCGTGGAGGTACCGGTGTGGCGGAAGCCGAGTTTGCGAATGACGCGCGCCGACGCATCGTTGCCCGTCAGATGTTTGCAGATGAAGCGGCGAACGCCGGATTTCGCGAAGCCATGCGCCATCACGGCGCGTGCAGCTTCGGTGGCGTATCCTTGGCCCCAGTAGGGCTTGCCGATCCAGTAGCCGAGCTCAGCGTCGCCGTTGTCGTCGAGCGTGAAGCCGCAGATGCCGATCAGCTCACCGTTGAGGTCGATGCCGAACACTTCTTCATGCTCGGCGACGCCATCGACCCAGTGATTGGCGGCTTCCTCGGAATAGGGAAACGGAATGCGCCCTGTCATGCTTGCGACGTCCCAGTCACCGGCCAGCACGGCGATGCGGGCGGCATCACCATGGACAACAGTCCGGAGAGTGAGACGGGCGGTTTTCATGACGTCCGATCAAAGGCAAAGGGGCCTTGGGCTTGTGGGCAATCCGTCGACGATATGAGGGGAGCTCTGAAAAGGCAAAAGGGGATGGCAGAGCCATCCCCGTAGTCCGTACAACCGAGCTTTTCGATCGAAAGCGGATTACTCCGCGGCGATCGCTTTGACCGGCTTCACCGAAATATAGGTGCGGCCGTTGCGCTTGGTGGCGAATTCGACGGTGCCTTCCTCGACGGCAAAGATCGTGTGATCGGTGCCCATGCCGACACCCGAACCCGGATGCCACTGCGTGCCACGCTGGCGGCAGAGGATGTTACCCGGAATCACGTATTCGCCGCCGTAGCGTTTGATGCCAAGGCGTTTGCTTTCTGAATCGCGGCCGTTACGTGTCGAACCGCCTGCTTTCTTTTGTGCCATTTCAAAATCCTCGAATGGAGCGGCGGTTCGTTACGCGCCTGCGATGTCGGTGATGCGCACGACAGAAAGGTCCTGACGGTGGCCCTTCTTGCGGCGAGAGTTCTTGCGGCGGCGCTTCTTGAAGGCGATCAGCTTTGGCCCGCGCGACTGCTTCACGAGTTCGGCGACCACTTTGGCGCCCGATACGAACGGCGCGCCGATGGTGACATCGGCACCCGAGCCGACCATCAAAACTTCACCGAATTCAACGGTAGCGCCGGCATCGCCAGCTACACGCTCGATCGTGACGACGTCGTCTTTGGAAACGCGGTATTGCTTGCCGCCTGTCTTGATGACAGCGTACATGGCTCTTGTCCTTTCGGCCTTTCAGGCCTGTTGCCGCGCCCTATGGCGTCACCGAAAACGGTGAACTTTCAACATGTTGCTAGCTAGAGCCAGCAAGGAGCCTCGGGCAGCGCGTTCAACGCGGGCAGTTTTCCTGGCCCACGGGTGGCGGGCTTTATTGTCGATGTGAGGGCTATTGTCAACGGCCGTGCGGCGTTTCAGCCGGCCAATTTCTTTTTGATAACGCATCGTAAATGCCGCTGGGGTCGCCCATTTTAGGGAGCTCCTGGGATTGTCACCAGAGGCGAATGATGGCCGTTCCTGCTTCCTCGGCGCACCCGCGATCGCAGAGCGATATCCTGCCGGCGATACCTGTGATCGAAACCGGGCCGGATTTTCCGCTGGTAACGCTGCGTGCCTCTGTAGAAAAGACGCATGCGCTGCTCGATGTGGCGACGCGGCGTTATCCGAAGCGATTATTGGCGGGCCTTGACGGTGTGTCGCGGGCGTGGCTCGTTCGCACGAACAATGTGCATTTGTCCGAGATCGACGCCATTGCCGAAGCGCTGGGCCGACCAGGCGCCTATTTCTTTTCGATCAACTATGAGTGGGGCTGCACCTGCCGAGCGGCGTCGTCGGCGGATGGCCATTCGGCGCGTTTGATCCGGGTGCTCGATTGGCAGACGCCGGGGCTTGGCGCGAACCTCGTTTGCGCAAAAGTCGTGGGTTCGTCCGCTGGGCCGTTCGCCGTTCTCACCTGGCCGGGATACACGGGCGTGCTGCAGGTGATGGCGCCGGGCCGGTTCTCGGCGGCGCTGAACCAGGCGCCGATGCATGATCCGACGGGGCTTTTTTACGTCGATTGGGCCGTCAATCGACGTCGCGTGTGGAAAATGCCCTTTCCAACGCCTGCGCACCTGCTGCGCCGGGTTGCGGAAGAGGCACGAGATTTCGCCGAGGCGCGCCGGATGCTGACGGATGCGCTGATTTCTACGCCCGGCATCTTCACGCTTGCGGGGCTGGCGCCCGACGAGACCGTCGTCATCGAACGGACGGAGCATGAGGCGCGTGTGCGTAAAGGTGTCGATGCGGTCGCTGCCAACCATTGGAGCGAGGCGGGCTGGAGGGGACGGCCGCGCGGGGACAGCAGCTTTGAGCGGTGCCGGGCCATTAGGAGCGTTCCGCCGACATTCGATGACGGCTTCGCGTGGCTTGCCTCGCCGGTGCTCAACGCTAAGACGCGGTTGGCGATGGTTGCTGATGCCAAGACCGGCCGCCTCCTGGCGCGTGGCTACGAGGCGGATGGCCCTGCGACGCAATCCCTCGACCTTGAATGGCATGCGGCGGTCTGAGCCGCTTGCGTCCGGAAGCGAGCGCCGCTAAAAGCCCCACTTCGCCGTCAGGCGCCACGGCTTCCGGAGAGGTGGCAGAGTGGTCGATCGCGCCGCACTCGAAATGCGGAGTACTCGCAAGGGTACCGGGGGTTCGAATCCCTCCCTCTCCGCCATAAGTTATTGATTTTGCATAGAAAATTCATTTTCTGGGGCGAGTTTGAACTTCGTCCGTAGTTCCGCGGGGTTATGTGCGGTCGTGCTAGCGGCTCGCGTCAGAGACCACTTTGGTGCGGGCTCTTTGGTCCTTCATTGCCGAACGTCTCTAACGGCACTTTGCGTGGTCCGAAAGTCTAGGGAGCGTCCACGCGTTTGACGGCTACGCGAGTGGTGAAAGGGGCGCGACGTTCTCCGCAGCGGCGTGTTTTAGCGTCGGCACCGAATTGTTCGTCGACAATGAGAGCGAGATCGCCCGCGTGATCCGCGAAGCTCGTCGCACCCATTGCCTCAGCGCTTCATGGCGACCGAAAAAGGGTTCCGGACGGCAAGGCTAAGCAAGATTTCGACACAGATAGCGGAACGCCATTGAAGCCTTTCGGTTGCAATTCCCAACCGATCAGCTCGCAACAATGACACTTGAATTCCGGGCGGAGGATAAAGGGGCCTACGATAAAGTATGGGTGGGCAAAGTATGGGTTGGCACGCACTCGGAGACAAATGGATGTCCTGCGTGCCCGCGAATTGGCCGAGATACTTTTGCATGACGGCGAGCGCCTCAAAACGAGGTACCGTCTGCACCTCATACTTGATTCGAAACCAACGGCTTTAGCATGGCAGATGTCTTTATTAGCTATTCCAAAGCAGAGCGCAAACTCACCGAAGATTTGGCAAAGATTTTGACAGGAGCCGGCCTAACAGTCTGGTGGGATACGGAGTTGCTACCGATACAGCGGTTCCGGACCGAAATCGATGCTCAACTCGACGATTGTTCCGCCGCAGTAATCATTTGGTCGGCCACTTCCGCGAATTCCGATTGGGTTCGGTCTGAAGCTGATCACGCTATGCGGCAGGGCAAGCTTTTCAACGCGCATCACTTCGACATTCTGCCCGAACACTTGCCCAAACCCTTCGGCCAAATTCATGCCGTGCCGCTGACCGATGCCGACCGTATTCTCAGGGCTATCAAGCTTATCACCGCCGGCAAGCCGCCTCGGGCGACCGCGGTGTCCTCCGTCGAGACGAGCGCTATAGAATTCATCACAGACGCCATCCAAGATGCACTCAGATACGCACTGCAACTGCGCGACCTAGCCGATCGCGAGGATTGGGAAGACGGTGAAGCATACCCCAAGGAGCTGCTGAAGCTTGCCGAAAAGGTTTTAACGCCGCTCCGGCTATTCCGAGAACGACTACCCTATATGGATATCACCAGCTATCGCGGCAGGCGGCTTGTCGAGCACCTCGATGAGGCGACGTTATATGCGCATCGACAGATTTCTAAGGAAGTTAAGTGGCTCCGGTCGCACAGTGACAGCGACAGCGTCGTAAAAGGCGCGCGCGGAGATCTCTCCGTTGCCGCCGAGCGATTGCTGGAAGAGGTGGAGCTTCCACCCAAATAACGTCGATCCTCCTAATCGGACAGAGTCACCGTTCAAATCGCATCTAGTTTGTGTGATTGCACGTCGAGCTCAGTGAATCCATGCGGGGGCGACTACAATGGGTTCACCAGGAATACGAGGTCTGGCTGAGTGACTGATTTTGGAATGAGCGTCTAGTAGTAGAACGATCGTGTATTGTGCACACAAAGGCTTCGGCCCATAAGCAAAAGCCAAGCGGGGGTAAAATGTATTCAAGAGGATCCGAATGGCGCGAATGGGATTTCCATATCCATTCGCCGGCCTCCTTCCATTGGGGTGGTGAGCGGCTCGGATCGGACTCGGATCGCAACAACCACCTTATTGATGAAATGATCCGCGCATTGGATGAGGCGCGTCCAATAGCTTTCGGTCTCATGGACTATTGGACATTCGACGGCTGGTTCGCTTTGAAGGCGCGGCAAACGCAACAAGGTGCTCCGGCACTCACGAAGACTGTTTTCCCCGGCATAGAGCTGCGCCTGTCGGCGCCAATGGAGGGTCGACTTAACGCCCACGTTCTATTTTCAAACGAGATCAACGATCAGCATCTTAGAGATTTTCTATCTCGCCTGACGCTCGAACTCATCAATCAACCCCTGTCACCCGCAGCACTGATTGAATACGCTCGTTACGCGGGAGCTGATAAATTAGCAAAGCACGGGTTTGACAAGAGGCGGATCGCGTCAGACGACGCAGACGCTTTGAGGGCCGGCTGTGAAATCGCAGAAGTAAACGTCGACTCCTACAAGGAGGCGATCCGGCACGTGCCTGGAGGACGAGCGATCGGATTCATGCCTTTCTCCACGAACGACGGGCTCGCCTCGGTTAAGTGGTGCGATCACTACGCTTACGCATTGGGATTATTTGAATCCTCACCGATATTCGAAACGCGAAATCCGGACCTGTGGGCAGCCTTCTGTGGGATCGAAACCGAGGCGAACAAGGATTGGCTCGCTAATTTCCAGGCCGCGCTGAAGGGGGTTCCCCGGCTGGCCGTCTCGGGTAGTGATGCGCACTGTTTCCGCGGGAACGGCAACAACGATAAGCGGGGCTACGGCGACTTCCCCTCGGACAAACGAACGTGGATTAAGGCTGACCCTACCTGGAAGGGCCTGTTGCAAGTCTTGAAGGAACCCGCCAAGCGCTCGTTCCTGGGCGGGCGGCCACCAAAGCTAGACCGCATCAATCAAGGCAAGACATTTTACATTGACCGCATTCGCATCAGTAAAACTGCCAGCAGCACTCTTTCGGAGACCTGGCTTCACGGAACTGAAATTCCTCTGAACCCGGATCTCGTTGCAATCATCGGCAACAAGGGAAGCGGTAAGAGTGCGTTGGCCGACATTGTCGCTTTGCTGGGAAACTCCCAGCAGAGTGCCCATTTCTCATTCCTCAAGCGAGATCGCTTCCGCGGCAAGGCCGGCGAACCTGCCCGCCAGTTCACCGGCGAACTAGCTTGGCTCGCTGGCGATCCATGTGTCATGGGCCTCGCTGACGATCCATCGCCTGAACGGGTCGAACTGGTTCGGTACATACCCCAGGGCCGCTTCGAAGCTCTCTGCAATGATCACGTCTCGGGCAAGACCGATGAGTTCGAGAAGGAGCTTCGAGAGGTTATTTTCTCCCACGTTCCCAGCGACATTCGACTCGATGCACTTAGTTTCGATCAACTTATCGAGAAGCAGGAAAGCGTCTTTCGAGCCCGGGTCAACGAACTTCGCAAGTCGCTGCGCGCACTCAACGAGCAGATCGTGGACATCGAAGATCAACTTCATCCCAATGTCCGGAAGAACCTCGAAGAACAGATCAAACTAAAAACGAAGCAGATCGAAGAGCACAATATTATCAAGCCGCCAGCACCCGAGCCTCCCACGGAGGAACTTACTCCCGATCAGAAGCAGGCGAGCGCGCGGCTCGCGGAAATTGTTACAGTCTTGGAGACACTTACGGCCGAGAGCAAGAAGGCCGGCGAAGAACGACGGCTTATCGGAAGGAAGCAACGGTCGCTTCGCAGCATCAATGAACGCACTGGCTTGTTCGAGAAGCAATTCGCAACCTTTGTGAGCGAGATCGCCGATGATCTCGACCTGGTCGGCCTGAAGGCTGAGGATTTCATCACGCTGACCGTGAACACCTCTTTGCTAAAGGAACATCAGGATACGCTTGGCGCCGGCGATAGCGAGTTCGCGAAGAAGATCGAGAGCGCCGCCGCCACACAGGGCGCGATCGTTGAAGAACAGAAGAGATTGTCAAAGAAATTAAACGAACCACAACAGAAATATCAGGCAGACGTGCTGGCCCTGACCCAATGGCAAACCGCGCTGGACGTGATCGAAGGTTCCGATACCGAGCCTGAGAGCCTCAAGGGCCTGCAACGCCGCATGGCCCAAATCGATGAGCTGCCGACCCTACTTGCTCGACAGCAGACGTCGAGGCAGCAGATCACACGTCAGATATTCCTCGTACTTGATGAACAGCGCGCCGCGCGTGAGGCACTGTTCGCGCCACTGCAGCAGCTCATACAGAGCAATTCTCTGATCCGGGAAGAGTACAAGCTGCAGTTCCAGGCAAAGCTGTTGGGCTCACCGGAAGCCATCGCAACGAACCTCTTCAGCGCGATCAAGCAGAGCAAAGGGGAGCTTCGGGGAGAAGACGAAAGCTTCGGTGCCGTACGCACGCGATTCGAGAAGTATCAATTCAACAGCTCGGCAGATGCAGTCGGATTCGCTGAAGACATGGCCGCCGTGTTGGGTGAGAGCGCTGGGATCATACACAACATTCCAGGTATTCGTTCGCTAATGCGCAAGGGCAAGGACCCGGCTGACGTCTATAGTTACATTTTTGGACTTCAGTATCTTGAGCCGAAATACACATTGCTATTTCAGGATACACAGATCGAGCAGCTATCGCCCGGGCAACGCGGCGCACTTCTTTTGATTTTCTATCTTCTCGTCGACAGGGGCCGTAACCCGATCGTGCTCGACCAACCGGAGGAGAACTTGGATAACGAGACCGTAGTGAGCCTGCTTGTGCCGGTACTAAACGAGGCAAAGAAGTCCCGCCAGATCATCATGGTCACCCATAACCCCAACTTGGCGGTCGTGTGCGACGCCGAGCAGATCATCCATGCGGTATTCGACAGAAAGAACGGCTCACGCATCTCTTACAATTCAGGTTCTATCGAGAACGGCACCATAAATCGGGCGGTTGTCGACGTACTCGAGGGCACGAAGGTAGCCTTCGATAACAGAGGCCAGAAATACCATTGAGTGCTTACATGGCATAACGAAAGATTGGGCTTTCGGGTGGAAGCCTCCGAAGCTCAAGCCAGAACGACCCCGGATGCGAAGGATGTCGCTTACCCGACATCAGATGAGCCTAAGAAGCGCCATGAGTGCCCAATTTCTGACTGAGAAGGCATGCCAATTAGATCGCGAGAAGAATTAGAGGAATTGCGACTTAAAGTTCAAAAGGGACTTTCGGGATCAATCTATAAGGAACTTGCCTATCGATGCTTCATCTTCGACTTCGACATGGCGATCGCACTGCGAGAAAAACGCATCCCCGCGAGCAAAGCTATCGAAGCGGCGCTTCAAGCAATCCGAGGTGCCGGCCACGTCTTCCTCGAATACGAGCTTGTTGGCCGGGAAGAGAGCCTACAAGCGACCATCGGGCGGTTGGCGACGTTTGGCATGATTCAAAATATTACACATCTGGTGGAAGCCACGAAAATCGTCTGCGCTCGCCTGGAAATAAAAGAAAACGAAATCAAGAAAAGCTGGTATTGGGACTTTAGGAACGACCATACCCACATAGAACGCGAAATAAAGAAGGGAAAAAAGAAGGACGAAGAAGGAAAGAGAAAAGTCTTCAACATTCACGAAATGCCACCAGAGGTCACGAGCTTCGGCTCTATTAAGTACGCCTCTTACAGCGACGACGTACATGGATATTCGCTTCAGACCTTTTCATTGGACCGTGGCTTGAGGGATTTATCGTTCGATCTGGCGAAGGTTTTTGAAGCCAGCATCCGAAAGATCAACACGCCATTATAGGTATAAGGCGCATCATCAAGCCAAATGCCGAACGCTCTGATTGGAACTTCGTCTTCCGTGGGTTATCCGCCAGCGCTGCGAGCGCCCTGTGCCAGAGGCCGCTTGGGTGTCGGCTCTTTCGTTTGCCACGCCGAACATTTCTAATGGCATCTTAAGCAGTTCGGAAGTCCGGGGAGCATCCGCGTGTGTTTGGCAACGACGTGAATGGAGAAGAGACTCACCATTCTCCGGAGTGCCGCGTTGGCCGTGATGATGACGTTGGGCTCAATCCTTAGGTGAAGCCCAGCGACGTTTCTGATCTTCCCACGATGTAGGCGGCGGCCCTTGCGTCACCAGCAGGTTGGCTGTCAGCTCCGGAGGCTGACGTCCCTGCAGGATCATTTTTGTGATCTCTGGTGCGAGGAAGCTCAGGCGCACGACGCGCGTGAAGTAGGTCGCGCTGGTCCCTGCTTCTGCAGCGAGCGTCGTCATGGTCCGATCATGGCTGGCACGATCCAGGATCCGGCGACAGCGATGTGCCTGCGCTAAGAGACGGATGAGACTGCGATCGGCATTACGCCGAGTAGGCCCCGTGGGGCCTTGAATGAGCAGCTTGGTTTCCATGCCGGTGCGTTTGATGCGTGCCGGGAGTGACAGGGTTCTCGTTGGCCCATCGAGATTCTGCGGCAGACGTCGGATGTCGAGGTCAGGGGCCGTAACGTGCGGCACGGCATCGAGCCGAACGGTCAGCGCAACCTCTTTCGGAGCAACGACGACGCGCTCAATCAAAGCGCTCGCGATGGCACGTCGATCCGATGGCGATTGGCTCGGCCAGCGCTCAGCAAATGCTACGGCCTGCATGATCAGGGCTTTCCGCTGGGCGACGGATGAAGGCCCCGCGACCTCGTGAATGAGCTCCTCGTCTCGCATCAATCGTATGATTTCGTCATCGATGATCGTTTCGAGATCGGATGCCGGAACACGACAGGCTTCACCAGATGCTCGTGGCCGCCCACGTTTGATCAGCGACTGGCTGATGTAGTAGCGGTAGCGCGTGCCCTTCTTGTTCGCGTGTGTCGGCGACATGCGATCACCGCTCGCATCATAGACGAGGCCGGCAAGCAAGCTCGGATTGGCTGCTGTTGATCGGGTTACGCGCTCGACGCGGTTCTCGGCGAGTGCGGCCTGGACCATATCCCACAGAGCTTCATCAACGATTGCGTCGTGCAGACCGGGATAGGCCTTGTCTTTGTGGACGATCTCGCCGCGGTAGATGCGGTTCTTGAGCATCAGGTAGAGCGCGCCACGGGCGAGGGGCTTCCCGCCACGAGGCATGCCAAAGCGATCGACGCTGCTCTTGCTGAGGATGCCGGCTGCGTCGAGATCTTCCTTGAGGGCGTGTACGGACTTGAGGCCGGCGTAGCGGCGGAAGATGTCGCGGACACGCTCGGCTTCCGGCTCGTTGATGACGAGCTTCCTGTCGAGGACGTCGTAGCCGAGGGGTGGATTGCCGCCCATCCACATGCCCTTCTGCTTCGACGCCGCGATCTTGTCACGGATGCGCTCGCTTGTGACCTCACGCTCGAACTGGGCGAATGAGAGAAGCATGTTGAGTGTCAAGCGGCCCATCGAGGTGGTCGTATTGAACTGTTGCGTCACGGAGACGAATGACACGCCCTTGGCATCGAAGGCATCGACGATCTTGGCGAAGTCGTGCAGCGAACGCGTCAGCCGGTCGACTTTATAGACGACGACCGTGTCGATGCGGCCAGCAGCAATATCGGCGAGCAGGCGCTGGAGTGCTGGCCTCTCCATGGTACCGCCCGATATGCCGCCGTCATCGTACATCGCTTGTAGCGCGATCCAGCCAGCGGCCTTCTGGCTCCGAATATAAGCCTCGCACGCCTCACGCTGAGCATCGAGCGAGTTGAACTCTTGCTCGAGGCCCTCCTCGGAGGATTTGCGGGTGTAAATGGCGCAGCGGATGACCGCTGCGCCATTCGATCGGGGCGACCCGAGCTTCCTACTCATCCATCACGCCTCCGGTATTTCTTTCGGAGGCCAAACCGAAGAAGCGTGGTCCTGACCAATGGGTCCCGGTGATCTCCTTTGCGATCAGCGAAAGCGAGCGCCAACTCTGACCGCGCCACAGAAAGCCGTCCTCGGTGACAACCACCTCGTGGGTCTCACCTCGCCAGTCTCGGACCAGTCGGGCGCCGGGCCTCAGCTCCAGTTGCTTCGGTCTGGTGATGTCGGATTTGATCTCCAGTTCGTCGGCAAGCGCGTCGAGTTGGCGCTTGGTCGCCGTACCAAGTCCCCCGAAAGCCCGCTCTTGGATCTTCCAGGCAACACCGAGTTCGATCACGGTGCGGTTCACGAACTTCGGCGGATAGGCCTTGTAGTATTGCCGCCATGCAAGGCGAAGCTCTCGATGGCTGAGCGAGGCAAGCGCGGCAACCTCCGTAGCGACCGCGTTGCTGGTTTGATCAGATGCCCTCGACATATCTCAACCCTTCTGCAGCCGATAAGCTCGGCGGCCGGATATTGTGTCGAGATTGAAAGAGAAGCCGCGCGCTTTGAGCCGGCTCAGGGCGCCGAGCACCGAATGCCGCTGCCATCCGGTCGCTTCGACGAGTTCATCGGCCGTCGCGCCGCGCTTGGTGGCCAGACAGTCGATGATCACTCCGAGTTTGCCGCCGGGGTGTGGCTGGGGAGGAATTTGCTCGGTGTTAGGCGTCAACGCGGCTGGCGGTTTTCGTGCTGCATTCGAGCTTGCATTGCCAGATTTGGCCATCGGGTGATCCTCATGTGCGGCCACGCCCTATGCATGGCCTTGCACCACCCGAAGCCCCGGAATTCTTCACCGAGGCGGAAACCCTTGCCGCTCGTAGCAGCAAGGCATGACGACAGTACCGCTCCAATCAGCAGGGAAGTCCAGTCGGAAAGAGGCGTATGCAGACAATATCTCTGGCCCCAATACATTGAGAGTAGTGCGATATTTCGGGAGCTTTTTCTAGCGATACCGAAGGTTCGAATCCCGCTCGCTCCGCCATAAATTATTGAATACAAATAAGAAAATTCGTCTCCCCGCCGTGGTCGCGTATTCCTGCGCACTATCCGGGCCTTAGCGCGTGGTGACCGCCGACACGTGACCGAGAGATGGATTTCGGACCGCAATTACGAGGCCGTCGTGCCGAAAGTCTCCTATCGGCTTTCAGGTGGTACCACTGTGTCGGGTGGAATTGGTTCGACACCGGCGAGGTGAAGTCGCTTGCTTACGAGACGGTGGGCGAGCTCACGCCGAATTCGAGGCGAAGGACCGCGGTCGGTAAAGGTCAGTGCACCGTTCCGCCCACGGCGACGCCCCGTCCATCCAACCACGCTGCGTTCAACGCTTGCGCGTCGGACAGCGCGTTGTGCGGCGTCTCGGAATAGAGTGGTTGCTGCAGCACGAGCCGGACCTCCAGCGTGGCCGGTCCCACGAGGCGGTTACCCTTGCTGAGAAAGCCTAAGAATTTGGCGAGGTCCTCGGGCCAATCTGCGATGACCGTCTCGCCGCGGTGGGTCTGGAGGAAGACTGCGAGGCGGCCCCTGAGCGCGTCGTCGGATTCCGGCTGTTGGCCAAGGCAAGGAATCACATTGACCTTCACCCAGGGGTCCAGCTTTTTCGGCAGCTGGCGGACGCCATAGAACTCGCCGCTGTTGTCGGACACCAGGCCGAGCGAAATCAGCTCCCCCTGAAAGCCATTGAATTCCGCATCAAGAAACAAAGTCATCCTTCGCCCCATTTTGGCGGCGGGGACCGGCACCCTAATCCTTCTCCTTGAACCAGGCCAACTGATCGCCCAAGACTTGTTCCATCACTTTGAGGTCCTCGTTACTGAGGTTCGCAACCTTCGGCGGCGGCAGGGACAACGGGTGGCCCTATCGCGGCAGCGCCATGTCATTCCATCAAGCGAAACTTGAGCGGATGCCGGCCTTGGCGCCATTTCTTGTCACGCGGCTCGCATTTCCAGTCTGACGGGTTTCGCGTCGGCGCCATCGCCGTATCTGCGCCCCGGCAAGAGGTCTTCGACGACGTCGGCGGCGCCGCGCAGGATCGCCTCACGCAATCTGAGCGGATGGGCCACCCCATGCTCGGCTGCTGTGAACAACCTGGCGATCATTTCGTAAACTGTGAGGGGGATACCGCGGTCCGCCACCTCGCACACTACGCTGTCCAGCACCTGGTAGAAATCTTCCAGCTCTTCCGCCGTGAATCGGTATGTCGCCATCAAGCCTCTTCCATCCTCCGCGCGAACCGCATCATCCGGCGCGCCCACCAGGACGGAATCATGATCCTCGACAAAATCCCGTCACGTTTCTGAATCACCCACCGGCTTTCGGCATGTTCTCCACAGCTTGCGCACATCAGCACTCCGTCAGCGCCGTTTGCGGCTGCTCCTATAGACGCGCTCAAACGCAAACCGGCAGTGAAAGGACTCCTTGCGAGTGGTTGACCGGTGACCAGAACCACTCGCCCGACGATGTTTTCGTCGGATTGCGGATGTGTTTCACGACCTCAAGAAAGAGTTGTTCGATTTTTCAGCGACCCAGTAAGCGTGCTTCTGGGCATCATCGTTGGCAGTGTTTTCTTGGCATGCCTCGGATTCATCGGGCTCGACCTGAACTGGGGCTTAGATACTTTTCTCGATTTGGTGTGAGGCCGGACCGCTGCTCATGAACGTAAGATGCATGCTGCTGCCGCGAAGGCGAAGATTGCCATCGACAAATGCGAGGCAGAGAAGCTGCCGCTGTGGCTGATCTTCAAACCCAGCATGATGCAGCGGTTGCGGAAGTAACGGTGTGTGAGCAGGCATAGGAAAACCATCGAAGCCACGGCGGTCCGGATGCCATGTGCGATGGCAGCCGTACGCCATCGCTGAATACTCACGGACAGCTTAACGCCCCCAAACGTGTTGTCTGTAGCACAGGTAGCATCGCCAATTGGTGCAAATGGAAAGAATGCTGGCATAGGGCGCCGCCGTCGGTTCGTCCCAATTACAGACATCGGCTTGGTATGCGGAGCTACCGTCGGCTTCCACTGGCAGACGTCGGCATTTGGGTTAGGAGCCGACGTCACAAACGATCCAGGTATCTTCGACCCTAAGCGGCAATCACGCAAACGTAGCACCTTATAGCTCGAGGCAGCGCTCGGCCAAGAAAGCGTACGCGTCTGCCAAGGATCTAAAGATTGGAAGCCCGCAAGTCGAGTGTATTTCTCATCCAAAAGCTCGCCACTCGATGAATTCTGTCGCCTAGAAACACTCGCGGACGTCGGCTCTTCAAGAATTGGATGCGGAATTGAAAGACACGTATCTTCGCGATGAGCGAAGCAGAGATGGTCTGTCTCGTTCACTCGGAGCTTTCGGCGATGTACAATTTTTTCTGGTCTATCTTGGAGTTCATCGCATCCCCCCTCTCTTATCGTATGGGGATCGCAGCTACAAAAATCGCAATAGCAATCGTGTTTATTTGGATCGGCGCGCTGAAATTTGTGCCGTACGAAGCCGATAGCATTACGCCGTTCGTCGCGAACAGCCCCCTGATGTCGTTCTTTTATGAGCATCCTGCAGACTACAAAATTCACCTCACACACGAGGGTGAATTGAAGCCAGAGCAACGTGCATGGCAGACATCAAATAACACGTACGGCTTTTCCAAGGGGCTAGGCACCGTAGAACTTGTTATCGGCTTCCTGACATTGGCCGGACTATTCTCAATGCGTCTGGGCCTTGTCGGTACAGCACTCGCTTTCGCCACACCATTCGTAACGCTGTCGTTCTTGCTTACCACGCCTGAGGCTTGGGTGCCGGCGCTCGGGGATGCTGAGCATGGATTTCCATTTTTGTCCGGTGCAGGCCGTCTTGTCTTGAAAGACACGGTCATTCTTGCCGGTGCCTGGTTGGTGCTTGTCGATACGGCGCGGCGATTGCTTGGCGAAATGAATACCTCCACCGCGCGAACAAGCACGAAATTGTCAGCCCTATAACATTTTTATTTGGCTGGCTGGCAACCCAAACCGGACTGCCTTACGGGTGGCATCCATGGCCACGTCGATCGCAAATATCCCTGTGAACGGAGACCTTCGGTGACAACCTCGACAATCACGAGCGCGATAACACGGCGCGGCTTCTGTATGTGCTGTGCGGCCAGTGTCCTTGCCAAAGGTTGGCTGTCGCCAAGAGAGGCCTTTGCAGCTTCTCGCAGTCTCGTCGACCTCATTAGAGATTCGGCCGCGAAGACTCCGATCTCGACATACAAACTCCGCGGGAACGTTGCTGTTTTTGAAGGATCTGGAGGAAATATCGCGTTTTTGCATGGGCAAGATGGAAAGGTATTCATCGACGCCGGCATTACCGCTTCCCGTCTGCGCATCCTCGACGCGGCGAACGCTCTCAGCAGTGAGCCCATCCGCTATTTGATAAATACGCATTGGCACTTCGATCATGCCGATGGCAACGCTTGGCTGAACGCTGAGGGTGCCGCAATTGTTGCGCATGAAAATACGCACAAGCATCTTCTCTCGGCGCAACGTGTCGAAGACTGGAACTTCAATTTCCCAGAGTCGCCTTTGGCGGCCATTCCGACGGAGGTCTTTTCGTCGGAGAAATCCCTGAAGCTGAATGGCGAGACATTGGCGCTCAAGCACTATGGGCCGGCACATACGGATAGCGATATCTCGGTCATGTTTTCCAACGCCGACATTCTTCACTGTGGTGACACGTATTGGAACGGGATCTATCCGTTCATTGATTACTCAACTGGTGGCAACATTCAGGGAATGATCAAAGCGGCTGATGCAAACCTCGCCGCCACAACGGACAAAACCATTATCGTTCCGGGGCACGGCCACCCCGTCAGCAATCGGACTGAGCTTCAGGCCTATCGCGATATGCTGCTAGCCATCCATGAAAATGTCGCCAAGCTTAAACAGAGCGGTAAGTCGCTCGACGAAACAATAGCGGCGAAGCCGACTGCTGCATTCGACGCCAAGTGGGGACAGTTCATCATAGATCCGGACTTCTTCACGCAGCTTGTGTACGAGGGAGCGTAGGCTTGGCTTTGGAGCAATCGACCGAACGACTACACGACCACCGTCGCCGGCGCCTTCATGCCGTCGATCAGAAACTGAATGAGTGGTTGGGCAAGATCTCTGCGCGCGTTGTCTTGCCCAAGAACGACGATTTCCGTCTTCGGCAAAGGAGGCCAATGGTCGGGAACGCGCAGAATCTTCATATTGGATTTGATGAAGGACTGACCGAGAAGCGATATACCCAGCCCGCCTTCAACCGCGGCCTGCACGCCCATCAAGCTGCTGACGGTGCAAGCTATCGTCCATTCTTGGCGGGCGGCATCGAGGGTCGAGAACATCAAATCGCGATACATGCACGGCTCTCGCAACAAGACGAGCGGAACCGGGCGATCGAGATTGAATTGAAAATCATCGGCGGCAAACCAGACCATAGGCTCCCGCCAAATAATGCGCCCTCTGTCATCAAACTGTTTGGTTCCGATAACGAGATCAAGTGAATCGTTATCGAATGCTTCGATGAGCTCGTGAGTGAGGCTTGTGTTGATGTTGAGATGCACATCGGGATAGAGCCGCTGAAAACGCAGTAGTAAGCGAGAGAGTTGATGAGGAACGAAATCCTCACAGATACCAACGCGAAGCGTTCCGCTGGATATTGGCGCCCGCAGCGAGCGAATAATATCATCATTGAGTTCGAGCAATCGTCGTGCCCCTACCAGAAGCTGAGCACCGGTTGCGGTGAGCGACAAAATACGGCTGTTCCTATCAATCACAGGCAACCCGACGAGATCCTCAAGTCTTTTGATCTTTTGGCTCACTGCAGATTGCGTACGCCCCAGCGTGTCCGCAGCGGCGGTAAAGCTGCCGCCGTCCGCGACTGCAACAAGCGCGCGAAGGAGATCGATTTCGAGATCAGGCGTGGCGGATGTCATTAGCAGCCTTACTGACCATATTAGAATTATGCGTTTCACATGCACTGCTGCAGCGTCGATATACGCCGCATCGAAACGAATTTATTGGAAATTCCGATGAAGGCAATTGGCTACAGGGTTGCGGGTCCGATTACGGCTAAGGATGCGCTGATCGATATCGAACTTCCGGATCCAATACCCCGTCCACGAGATATTGTGGTGGCGGTGAAGGCCGTGTCGGTTAATCCAGCAGATGTCAAATTGCGCGCGGCTGTGTCGCCACCTGACTTTGATGGCAAACATCCGAGCGACCAAGCAAGAATTCTTGGCTTCGATGCTGCGGGAATTGTGAAAGCCGTCGGCTCGGATGTCTCCATGTTCAAGCCAGGAGACGAGGTATTTTATGCGGGCACGATCGATCGCCCTGGCACCAATAGCGAACTTCACCTCGTCGATGAGCGCATCGTCGGCAGAAAACCAAAGACGTTGAATTTTGCCGAAGCTGCAGCCCTGCCGCTGACCTCGATTACGGCGTGGGAACTTTTGTTCGATAGGCTAGGCGTCGCATTTGGAAATACGAACCAGAAGGGTTCGCTGCTCATTATCAACGGCGCGGGCGGAGTGGGGTCCATCCTGACCCAAATCGCTCGTAAGCTGACCGGGTTGACAGTTATCGCCACGGCCTCCCGGCCGGAAACAATTGCTTGGTGCAAGACGATGGGTGCGCACCATGTCGTCGACCACCACAAACCGCTTATGGAGCAAATAGCGACGCTTGGGATTTCTGGTGTCGAGTACGTTGCGGGTCTGACAGCGACGGACAAGCATCTTCCGGAGATTGAACGCGTTCTGCTGCCGCAGGGCAAGCTTGCGCTCATCGATGATCCTGCTGTGCTCGATATCGTGAAGTTCAAGCGAAAGAGCATCTCCGTCCATTGGGAGCTGATGTTTACGCGTCCACTCTATCAGACGGCTGACATGGTCGCGCAGCACAAGCTGCTCGATAACGTTGCGGACCTCGTCGACACCGGCGTTTTAAAGACGACGCTTTCTGAAATTGCTGGTCCGATAAACGCCGATACTTTGAAGCGCGTCCATCAGATCGTCGAGAGCGGGAAAGCGTTCGGCAAGACGGTTCTGGAGGGTTTCTGAGCCGTGTGTGCGCATGTCAAAAAGCCAAAGATCAGAAGATGGTCTTGTTCACGTCGGTCAGCGGTGTTGGCTTTTGCCTTCAGCCTTTCATCACAATGGCCTGTATATGCGGATGAGATGGTGCCAGCGCGATCGCTGATTAGCGCCGTATCGAATGCGCCGGGTCGAGGGATTCAACCGAGTATCACTAGCCATAGCGCTATGATGCCAATCCCCTATCAGCTGGACGATCAGCCCGTCGAGCAGATCTCGCCTCTCATCCAACGGCAAGTGATCCATGGAACACAGTCCACGTTCGTGAAATGGATTGTAAAAAAGGGCGGCACGGTTCCGCTTCATCACCACGCCAACGAGCAGATCACTTGGATTCTCAAGGGGCGTTGCGATGTCTATTCGCAGGGAAAGAAGTTCACTTTAACAGCCGGGACGCTTCTCGTTATTCCTCCGAACATCCCTCACGAGTTTGTCTGCCCCGAAGATACCGTCGACATGGATTTCTTTTCACCGCAACGGCAGGATTGGATCGACGGTGCGCCCTCTGTCGCCGCCACCGGAAAGTGAAGTGCCGCCGTTTGGCGCGCATCGATACTTCAGCTTGGAGCAGAAATTATGCGCATGTCGCTTTCGAAAGCCAAACGACAGCTCACATATGAGGGCGCCGCCGCGGCGGTAATGGCTGCTGTCGCCAAATCAAAGGAAATAGGCGCCCCCGAATGCATCGCAGTCGTCGACCCGGGCGGCAATCTTCTAGCATTCGCACGCGTCGATGGTGCAGCGACGCTAGCGCGAGACCCAGCCATTTCAAAAGCTGTCACAAGCGCGTCGCTGGGAATTCCGACAGGACAAATCCCATTTGTGTTTGGCGCAAATCTAAGCTTTGCAAGCCATGGCGATATCGTCAACCTCGGGGGCGGTCTTCCGATCATATTCCAGGATGAGATTATCGGTGCAATCGGCGTCGGTTCTGGGACAACCGAACAAGATATAGCTGTCGCAACGGCCGGACGCGACGCTGTCCTTCACGCACTGGCATCTGAAACCTGACGGGCGAGACAGAGCATGAGAACTCTACAAGCAACAACGATTGCAATTTTCTTTTCCTGTGCGACCCTAGGCGCAAGCATAGCCGGCGAGAAGCAGACAATAGAAAGCACAGACGCTTCCGCGTCACTTCCGAGCGACCGGACCATCGGCACGATCGAACCCGTTTTTGAATTCCGCGAAGCCATGCCAACCGGTGTTACTGTGTCGGCGAAAGGCCGCATGTTCATCAATTTTCCCAGATGGGGTGACAATGTTCCCTTCACGGTTGGCGAAATTCGCAACGACAAAGTCGTTGCATTTCCCGACTTGGCTACGAACACCTTCGATCCCAGTCGCGCCGCCCAAACATTGAGCAGCGTGCAAAGTGTCGTTATCGGTCCCGATGACAAGCTCTGGATTCTTGATACCGCCGCTCCAAAATTCTCCAAGCCCCTGATCGGTGCTGCGAAGCTGATGGCCGTCGATCTTGAGACGAACAAGGTTGTGAAGACGATCGCGCTATCCTCCTCCTCGGTTCTGCCAACAACGTACATCAACGACGTGCGCTTCGATCTCCGCAAGGGCAAGGCGGGATTCGCATATATCACAGACTCTTCCGTCAGCGGTCCAGGCGGCATTATCGTCGTCGATCTGGACAGTGGAGAAAGTTGGCGAAAACTTACAGGCGATAAATCCACGTCTCCCGATCCAAATTTTATTCCGGTTGTTGAGGGAGAACGCCTAGCGGTGCGTGCGAAAGGTAGCAAGCCTTCGCCATTTGCAGTTGCCTCCGACGGAATCGCGTTGTCAGCGGATGGCGAAACTCTGTTCTTCTGTCCCCTATCCAGTCGCCATCTCTTTTCTGTCCCGACGCGACTGCTCCGAGATCGGTCTGTTAACGACGGGGACGTCGCGAAAGCAGTGAAAGATCTCGGCGAAAAAGGTGCTTCCGACGGTCTTGAGGCGGATGACCAAGGTCACGTTTACGCAGGCGACTACGAGCGCAACAGTATTCGGCAAAGACAGATCGATGGCGAATGGATCACGATCGCCCACGATCCTCGCATCCTGTGGCCGGACACACTTTCGGTGGCGCGCGATGGCTATCTCTACTTCGCTGCCAACCAGCTTCATCGTCAGCCTCAATTTCATGAAGGACAGGACCAGCGGCAAAAGCCTTACACGCTATTCCGCATCAAAATTGGTGCCGGTCCCGTGTTGCTGAAGTGAGCATCCATAGAGACCGCGTCATGAAGAGAACTTCAATCGCCGGAAGACGACGTGGCGTTGCGGCATCCACGTTGGGGCCGGTATTGTTGTTTTTTCTGTCTTGCGGGGCGTCGGCGGCCAACGCACAACAGATGCGCGATCTCACCGTTGAATTTCAATCGCCATCGCTAATTATCAATGGCATCACGACGACTCCGTCCGGGAGGAAATTTGTCGTTATTCAGCCCCTAACGGCGAAGCAGCCGCAGGTAGCGGAAATCACTACAGGCGAGCCGATTGCCTATCCGAATGCTGCCTGGAATGGCAGGAAGCCAAGCGAGGACGGTAGTATCCGTTTTGTAGGCGTAAATTCGTTGCGTGTTGGCCCCGATGGCATGTTGTGGGTTGTCGACCGGGGGGCGCCGGGGATTGGAAAAGCCCTCGTTCCAGGAGGTCCAAAACTCATTCGCATCGATCTGGCGAACAACAAGGTGACGCGTATCTATGACCTTTCGACTGTCGCCCAAGGCAAGAGCTTCGTCGATGACGTAAGGTTTAATGGCAAGCATGCTTATCTGACCGACGCAGGCCGCCCGGCAATTATCGTTCTAGACCTCGAAACCGGCAACGCGCGCCGCATTCTGGAAAACCATCCTTCAACGGTGGCGCATCGCCCCCTAACGGCTGAAGGCAAGCAACTCCGCGACTCCGAAGGCAAACCGATCATCATCCATGCCGATCAGCTTGAAGTCTCTGCCGATGGCAAATGGCTTTTCTATCAACCCTGCACAGGGCCTATGTCGAGGATCGAAACGCGCTATCTGGACGATCCGACGTTGACGCCAGACGCGTTGGACAGGAATGTTCAAAGTTTTGCCGATACCCCTTCGACGGGAGGCACGGCAATCGATGCGAACGGCACAATCTATTCAAGCGATACCAATCGCTCGCGCATTTTGAAAATAGCGGAAGACGGCAGCATCTCGACGCTTATCGCGGACCCGCGGCTCGCCTGGGTAGACGCAATGTGGATCGATGACAGCAGGAAGCTTTGGATGCCGGCTGCGCAACTTAATCGCGTCGCCGGGCTAAATGACAGCGTCGACGCGGTATATTGGCCGGTCACGGTTTATTCCATCGAGATTGGAGAAAAACCTGTCAGACGCTGACGTTTGCCCAGGACTTTCCACGAAGCCTGAGCAGACCCTGCTCGCGGTGACGAACTCGTACTCGGTCGGCATTCCGTCGAATGTTCCGCCCAATGCGGAATCTCAGGTTCGTCTGGTGCCCTCGTCGCCCCTGCAGAAATGGCGATTAAAGCGAGTACTACTTTACATCGACGAAAAACTCTCGGAGCCGCTCCGTCTTTCTGATTTAGCTGCTGTTGCGGGGATGAGCCGGATGTACTTCGCGCGAAAATTCCGAGCGGCCACCGGCAAAAGTCCCCACGCGTATGTTCAATTCCGCCGTATAGAGTGCGCTCAATTTTTGCTCCTAACCACTGATCAGTCGATTTGCGCGATATCTCTAGAGGCAGGCTTCCACTCCCATGCGCATTTTTCGACGTTCTTTCGAAAGGCAACCGGCGAGACGCCCACTCAATGGCGTCAACGACAAATGAGCGAGAATGTGCCCAACTGGAACGCAAATAAAGAGCCTGCACATAGAAATAGAAAATCGCCGGCCATTTAGAGACGCATGCAGCGGGCTGCGTGACAACACTGACGAGCGGTCCGACTGTTTTTGGCCGTTTGCGTCGGAAGGCTATGTCCGCTCGTTGGCTGTATGCGGTCATAAGGTCCCTTGATTCAGCAACCTAGACCGCAGCCGACGTCAACGTCAGCAAACTCGGCTTTGCGGAAGTTATAGGACGTCCGCTTCGTCCCAATTGCAGACATCTAAGTCCAAAGTGCATGAAAACGTTGGCGGCACCGAAGAACGTCTGCTTTCATGTCAATGTTAGACCTCGCGGATCAAACGAAGACCGACGCCATTGGCCCGAGGCGGACATAAAACTCAAGCGAGGCGTTTTCCTAAAAACGCCGGCTGACGGCGTCGGCGAATTTTTTGCGGCTACTCGTAATCGTTACCGGCCGACGCTAATATATGATAGCGTCAGGTTCGCGGCCCAGTGGGAAGGGAAGCTCTGCAAGAGGGCCCCCGACTTCCCGCGCTTCCCCGAAATAAGGAAATGAAAAATTCTTATTTCGCGCCGTCTTGTGGACCTGCTAGCTCCGGCAACTCAATATTACGCCATCAAATAAGGGGTGAGCGCTCTGGCGGATGCCCATCCTGTGTCCGACTTCGCTTCTCATGGGGATGATCACGACGTCCGGGCCGCTAGAAACCGCTAACTGGTACGCAACGTTTGGAGTTGCGGCCAAATCCATCGGCTCATCGGATTTCTATCGGCAATTGCTCCGGTTGCTCGGCTGTTCCGTAGAGCACGATTACGGGTTTGCTGTCCGTTACGGAAAAGCCAATACCACCGATGTTCTACATACGACGGGCCATCCCGACTTCATCGTCGAACAATACAAAACGATATTTCACGAGGTTGATCCGTTCGGAAATTACTGGCGAAAAACCAGCAGGAAGGGATTTGTACGTTCCTCTGAGGTAATCAACGAGACCGCAGAGACCCAGCTTTACACAAATGTTTTTCTCAAGCGCGCGAAAATTGTCGATGAGGTTGGCATCGTCCTCCCGGCACCCGGAGGTTCGTGCATAGCGCTATTTCTCGAAAGTAAAGCGATCGGCTTTTCCAACGCTGTCGGTGCTCGCGTTGATGAAGTGTTCCCTGCGATTGAGGGCCTTCACCACGCACACCTGGCGCGAACCTATGGGAAGCTTATCAGCATCGCCAATGACAGTCGAAACGTCAGCGCACTTCCGATTGCCATTTTCGATCGGCACGGAAACGCGATTTACCAGAGCGCCAGCTGGCGAGAGGCAGAACTATCCGAACGCCGTCTCGTCGACTTGAAGAATGATATTCGTACGACAGGCCGCACCGAGTTCGGCGTATCCGACAGCATGCGTCTGCGGGTGATCCCTCTCCTCGACGATTTCGCAATCGCTCCGGGAGGACGGATGTGCGCTTTGGATTGGTCGCCGGTCGAGCCGATTGGCTTTATCGCTGAGGCAGAAAGACGTGCGCTTGCTCCGCTAACTAAATTGGAGCGAGACATTCTTGCGCTTATAAAGCTGTCAAAATCATCCGGCCAAATCGCAAGCGAACTTCAAATCGCAAAGGGTACGGTCAAAAACTACAAGCTTAGGCTCTATCGAAAGTTCGCCGTAAATTCCGAGCGCGAGCTTGTCGGACTGTTTGCGAAGACGTCCGTCAGCTGAAGTGCGTCAGCTCAGGCGCGCACGTTGGGCTTAGTGTCTGAAATCAATATACGAAGAAGATATAAGCCGTGTTTGCGGGCTTTTTTGCCGTTAGTGCCATTCGGCATCATTGCCTCTCGCGCAGCCCGAGACATTAAATCCCTCTCGAACAAACGAGCGCGTCTGCGGCCGCGCACGCAGCAAGCGAAGAGGGTATTACTTTGTCAATTTCAGTGGTGGGAATATCGGGAAGTCTCTCGGAACCCTCTCGAACGTCGGGGCTGGTTTCGGCAATCCTCGAAGCTATAGCGAGGGAGACGAACCTCGATACCATACAAATCGATCTCTCCACGTCGAGCGCCGGACTATTTGCAGCGAGCAGTCCGGCAAAGCTGAACTCAGAAGCCCGCGCCATCGTCGAACCCGTCGAGGATGCGGATCTGCTCGTTGTTGGGTCGCCGGTATACCGCGCGTCATACACGGGTGCACTGAAGCATCTGTTCGATCTCGTTGATCACAAGCGATTTGCTAGCAAGCCGGTTATTTTGGCGGCGACGGGCGGCAGCCCGTTGCATGGTCTGGTAATTGAACATCAATTGCGGCCGCTGTTCGGCTTTCTCAACGCGCTCACCTTGCCGACGGCAATTTATGCCATCGAAAGCGACTTCTCGAATTATCGTCTCACGAACGATGCCGTACGCGAACGCATCGATCGATCGGTCGCTGAGGCCGTCATCCAGCTGACCCGCCACCGAATCCCGAAATCATTTTCTTCATCAGTCGGCGCGGCTTCGAACGCGTAAGAACGGTGATAATTGCACTGGAGAGATTCCGAAATGACGATCCTGCCGAGAGAGAATTTGCAACCGCGCGAAGGGCTCAAGTTTGCCTACTGGGTGCCAAATGTTTCGGGTGGCCTCGTAATCAGTAAGGTCCCCCAGCGGACTCGATGGGATTATGAGTACAACCGCGATCTCGCACGTATCGCCGAAAAGTCGGGTTTCGACTATGCGCTCAGTCAAATTCGCTTTACGGCCGGCTATGGTGCCGAATTTCAGCACGAGCCCGTCTCCTTCAGCCAAGCTCTGCTCGGAGCAACTGAACATCTCAAGGTGATCGCAGCGCTTCTGCCTGGACCATGGACGCCTGCCGTCGCTGCCAAGCAGATTGCGACCATAAACCATCTCTATGGCGGCCGTATCGCGGTCAATATCGTCAGTGGCTGGTTCCGTGGGGAATTTGCAGCCATCGGTGAACACTGGCTCGACCACGACGAACGGTATCGAAGGTCTGAAGAATTCATCCGCGCTTTACGCGGGATATGGACCGAAGATGATTTCACGCTGCGCGGCGATTTCTATCGTTTCAATAATTTCAGCATGAAGCCGAAGCCGCTCGATCCTCTTCCGGAAATCTTTCAGGGCGGGTCATCGCGCGCAGCTCGAGACATGGCATCGCGTGTCTCCGACTGGTACTTCACCAATGGCAATACGCCGGACGGTCTTCAGCAACAAGTCGCTGATATCCGCGAGAAGTCGTCTGCATACGGTCGCTCGGTAAAAGTCGGAATCAACGCATTTGCGATTGTGCGTCAGACGGAAGCGGAAGCGCGTCAGGTTCTCGATGAAATCATCCAAGACGCCGACCCCGATGCCGTTAAGGCCTTCGGGCACGAGGTGAAGAATGCCGGCAAGGCATCGCCCGAAGGAGAAGGCAATTGGGCGAAATCCACGTTTGAAGATCTCGTTCAGTATAATGACGGATTCCGCTCAAATCTCATTGGCACGCCACAACAGGTGGCGGAACGCATCATAGCGCTCAAGGATGCGGGCGCAGATCTCATCCTTCTCGGCTTTCTGCATTTTCAGGAAGAGGTCGAGTACTTCGGACGTCATGTCATTCCAATCGTTCGCGAGCTTGAGGCCTCTAAACGCGTGCTTGAGGCGGCTCAGTGACAAGAAATCATCATCAATGAATTCGCACCAAACACCAAATTCGTAGGATCGAGAAATGACTGCAGCAGATATCATCAATGCGCCAAAGGCCGACATCGAAGCCGTTCCGGCCCTGCCCTGGCCGACAAGAGCCGCTCACATCATTCGGTCTGACCAGGAAGCAATTGAGATCGCCGAAGATCTGGCAGCGAAATTTGCGCAAGGCGCATCTGAGCGCGATCGAACGCGGCGCTGGCCAGTTCAGGAGTTGGACGCTTTCTCCCAGAGCGGTCTTTGGTCCATCAACGTTCCGAAGAAATTCGGCGGGCCGGAGGTCTCGTACGTGACGCTGAGCAAGGTCGTGGAAATCATATCCGCCGCCGATCCGTCACTCGGACAGATCCCTCAAAATCATCTCGGCGTTCTCGCTGCCATACGAACGGTTTCCGACGAGGGTCAGCAGCGATTGCTATTCGATCTGGCCTTGCGCGGCGTACGATTTGGTAATGCTTTTTCGGAGTTCGGTTCGAAGAAGGCAGCGGAATTCGAAACCAAGTTTACCGACGCCGGCGACCACGTGATCGTCAAAGGGCGTAAGTTCTATTCAAGCGGTGCGCTTCTTGCACATCTCGTTCCGATCGTCGCTTTAGACGATCAAGGCCGCGCCTGGTACGCAATCGCTCGACGGGATGCGCCAGGACTTACTGTAATTGACGACTGGAGCAGCTTCGGACAGCGAACCACACTCAGTGGCACCGTCGTCATTGATAACGTTTCCATACCGAAGACGCATCTCGTGCCGGGCTACAAGGGCTATGAGAGGCCAACTGCCGATGGTGCGATTTTTCAGATCATTCAGGTTGCGGTTGATACAGGCATCGCTAAAGCCGCCATCGACGATACGATCGCGTTCGTGAAAACGAGATCCCGGCCCTGGGTGGATAGCGGTATCGATCGCGCTTCCGGCGATCCGTATACAATTCAAGCTGTCGGTGATCTCGCACTGCGATTGCATGCCGCCCAGGCCCTCTTGGAGAAAGCGGGTCACGCGGTTGACGAGGCCGTCGCCAACGCCACCGCGAACACCGTTGCTCGAGCGCAAATTGCTGTCGCAGAGGCGAAAGTTTTGAGCACAGAAATCGCTCTAGCTGCATCGAATAAGCTCTTCGAACTTGCAGGAACACGCTCGACTCTTGCCGAACATAATCTTGATCGGCATTGGAGGAATGCGCGGACGCACACGCTCCACGACCCTGTGCGTTGGAAGTACGCGATTCTTGGCGATTACTTTCTCAATGACGTTAAGCCGCCACTCCACGCTTGGAGCTAGCGCAGAGACAATCTTCCCAACATCACTGACTTTCATCTTTAAGGCCATCTGGCCAAAGGAACAGCCATGTCCATTTCAAGCCTTGAGAGTTCGCAGATCTCAGCCGCCGGTCCGCAATCCGAAATGCGCCGCGTTATTACCTGGAAAGACGCGTTCTGGATCACAGCCGGAGCCTCGCCTTGGGTCCTCTTCTCGATAGGAGCCATGGCCGACACTCTCGGAACGGCGTCCGTTCTGGTGTGGGCAATTTCGTCTGTCATCGGCTTCGTCCAGCTTTTTCTATACGCGGAGTTAGCCGGCGTGTTCCCCAATAAGACTGGCGGTGGGTCCGTCTATGCTTCAGTCGCTTGGATCAAGTACAGCAAGTTCTTTGCTCCGATAAACATGGGAGCCTACTGGTTCGGAACCTCGACGTCGCTGACTGTTCTGGCTTCGCTTTGCGGAAGCTACATCGTCTCAGCTTTTCTCCAAGGCACCTCGTTTGCATCCTTCTCTGTAACTCTGCTCGATCTGTCCTCCGTCTTGCCGGGGATCGTATTCCAACTTAATGCGACGATCATCACGGGAATTCTTGTTCTGCTGTTCGTGTTCGCGCTTCAGCACACAGGCATCCTCCGTGCCGCAAAAATCCAGCATATCATTGCGCTTTTCGCACTAATACCACTGGTCCTGATCGCCATCGTTCCGCTGTTCAACGGCACGATCAACTACGCGAACTTCACGCCGTTCGAACTGAAGGGTGGCGTGGATTGGTTCAGCAAAGAGGGGCTGACGCTTTTGGCAGGCGGTTTGTTCATCGCCGGTTGGAGCACCTATGGGGCAGAACAGGCGGTATCTTTCGTCAGCGAATTCAAGGACCCGCATCGCGATAACATTCGTGCAATCGTATCGACGGGGCTGATCGCCTTCGTGTGCTACGTGGTATTACCCTTCACGTTCCTGGGGGTTCTCGGTCTCAAGACGCTCACCCAACCCGATTTCGTCGCTGGCTATACGCAGCAAGCAGTCTCTGATCTCGCGACGATTTCTTTTGGCAGCAAGGCCGCCGAGGTCGTCACCATCGTTCTAATCCTTGCTCTTTTGCTGTCGGTTGGAACGCTGTTGGCGGTGAGCTCGAGAACACTTTATCAGGGCTCCGTTGACGGCGTTTTTCCGAAGTTTCTTTCGCGTCTCAATGGTCACCGCGCGCCCGTCGCCGGAATGTGGGCCGACATCGTTGTCAACGGAGTTTTGATGCTGCTCGGTGCTCCACTGTTCGTTCTGGCGGCCGGAGCGGTCTCCTACCTTTTGAGCATCTCGATGGACCTCGTCGCCGTCAGGTTACTGCGCAGCCAGTATCCGACCAGCGAACGGCACTTTCGAGCGCCTGATTTTCTTGTGAATTATGTCGGCCCTGCTCTCGCCCTTTTTAACCTCGGACTCATCCTCTTCGGCGCCAACACGTTTGCACCCAACGCACTTTTCTACGGATTGGGCGTGTTGGTTATCGTCGTGCTGCTCTTTGTCTATCGCCACTACATCGTCGACAGAGGCGAGTGGCCGGAGCGCGCGAAAAGAGATCTCGGAGTCCAATAGGACACCCTCACACACTGAAGTTAACCCGATCAATCCGAGCAATTTAAAGCAGGAACGTTAGATGTCTCTCAGCACAACTCGCCTCGTTGTCGCCGCTGATGAGGAAGGTGGCTGGGACTACGGTACCGATCGCGGACCGTATTCCACCTTCCACATCGCAAACGGCGCCAAGTACTGCGTGTATAACAATCGTCTCATGCCGGTGACACAGAAGGTCGATCGCATTGACGGCTATTGGGCTCTTCGGCAGACGGCCGCGCTCTTCGATACCGGCGAACGACCGATCGAAATCAAGGGGCCGGACGCCGAAAAACTCGCCAACAAAGTCTTCACTCGCAACATCTCAAATTTGAAGCCCGGACGCGCCGCCTATTCTCTGCTCTGCTATCCGAATGGCACGTTACTCTGTGACGGTGTACTGCTGCGCTTCGAGGCAGATCACTTCTGGTACGTGCAGGCGGACGGACCAGTATTTTCCTGGCTCGTCGCTCAGAGCGAAGGTTTGGATGTCGAAATTTCGGACCCTCGCTCGTGGGTCGCTCAAGTCCAAGGCCCTGCATCTCTCGATATCTTGAACGAACTCGTCGAAGGCGGCGTGCCTGACGACTTCAGATATTTTGCTGTTCGCCGAGCACGGATCAAAGGTCAGGACGTCGTCATTACTAGAACCGGCTGGACCAACGAATTGGGCTTCGAATTCTATACGCTGCCCAAAGAAGCGAATTACGAGGGTGAAGGGCTGTGGCGTGCCGTGCTCGAAGCAGGCCGACGCCACGGACTTCAAGTGAGCGGCCTGGATTCAATGGAAATCCGCCGGATCGAGGCCGGCATTCTCAACAATGGCTCGGACTTCGACGATTCCTTCACTCCATTCGATGCGGGTCTCGGCGCATATGTCGATTTTTCGAAAGATCACTTCATTGGAAGATCGGCTCTTGAGACCGCCCACCGGGAGCCGCGCCTGATCGGCCTCATAAGCAAATCGGGCGAGCCATTACGCCAATCACGCGTAACGGCGAACAGCAAGGACCTCGGCTTCGTGACGGCGGCGGCATATTCGCCGTATCTCGAGGCGGGAATCGCGATTGTCCGACTGAACGAGCCTATTGCCGAAGGTGCGCGAGTGACGGTCACCGGCCGCGATCTGAAGCCCCACGCAGCCGTGCTCTCGAATCTTCCCCTGTATGACAAGGACAAGAAGATCCCGCGCGGACTGGCGGTCGAAATTCCTAAACGGCCTTCTGTCGCGCTGCAGAGGTCTCCAGAGCGCGCGCGCCCGTTCGCCGCTCGATCTTAAAGAGAGACTTGGCAATGACGTTACGCACAATTGATCATCCATTGGGTCATGCGGCTGCCGCGGATGAAGCGCCGGAGAAAATCAACGTCCTCTGGTTCATTCCGACTCATGGGGACGGCCACTACCTCGGCACCTCGCTTGGCGGCAGGTCGGTTGACCTGCCGTACTTGAGGCAAATAGCGCAGGCTGCCGACTCGCTCGGTTACTATGGAGCTTTGCTTCCGACCGGGCGAAGTTGTGAGGATAGTTGGATCGTCGCCGCAGCGCTTGCGCCGCTCACCGAGAAACTGCGCTTCCTGGTCGCCGTGCGCCCGGGGCTGCAGTCACCAACCGTCGCCGCGCGTATGACGGCCACGCTCGATCGAATCTCAAACGGCCGGGTGTTGATCAACGTAGTGACCGGGGGAGATCCCGCCGAGAACAAGGGCGACGGTCTTTTTGCCGATCACTCGGAGAGGTACGAACTCACTCGAGAATTTCTAGAAATCTACGATCGTATCCTTCGAGGTCAAAATGTAACCGCAGCTGGTAAGCACGTCGCCGTCGAAGATGCCCGTCTGCTTTTTCCCCCCGTGCAGACGCCGCGACCGCCGTTTTATTTCGGTGGGTCTTCCGAAGCGGCGAACAGTGTTGCGGCACAGATGGTCGATAAATACCTAACATGGGGTGAGCCTCCAGCCGCCGTCGCGGAAAAAATCGAGCATGTTAAGCGATTGGCTGCAGCGGCGGGCCGTAAACTCACATTCGGTATTCGGCTTCATATCATCGTGCGGAAAACCACCGAGAAGGCATGGGAGGCGGCGGCGTCGCTCATCGAGCATTTGGATGATGCGACGATCGAATCTGCGCAGAAAGTATTCGCCAGGATGGACTCCGTCGGTCAGCAACGCATGAACCGATTGCATGGCGGCCGCCGTGACAGGCTCGAAGTTAGTCCCAATCTTTGGGCCGGAGTTGGACTCGTACGAGGAGGCGCCGGCACTGCCCTGGTCGGAGATCCGGAAACGGTCGCAGAACGCATAGAAGAGTATCGCCAGTTGGGCATCGATACGTTCATTCTATCCGGCTATCCGCATCTAGAGGAATGCTTTCGCGTGGCAGAACTTCTTTTGCCCAAGTTGCCTCTGGCGCACGCAACGCGATCCAGCGCAAACGTCGTGAACATGGGACCCTTCGGCGAGACCATAGCGGGCGACCACCGACCGGCGGCGCGTGTGGGGCAATCGTGACCGAACTCGGCGGGCGTTCGACCGTTGCGATAATCGGTGGTGGCTTTTCCGGTGCTGCCGTTGCCTATCATCTGGCTGCACATAAAGATCTCGCGAGGATCGTGATCCTCGAACCCCGACCATTGCTCGGATCGGGACTTGCGTATGGCAGCGAAGATCCCCAGCACCGAACGAACGTCCCCGCTGCAAAAATGAGCCTGCTTCCGGAGAAGGAAACACATTTCCTCGACTGGATCCATGACACCAACGCGCTGGCAGACGACCCAGATGCCTTGGCCGGGGACGGGTTTGCCTATCCACGGCGCTTCCTCTTCGGACGCTATGTGCACAACCAGATCGCACCTTTTCTAGCGAGCGGTGCCATCGTGCATATTCGAGGTCTCGTTCGCTCTATGCAGCGCTGGAATAGCAGCTGGATCATTCGGACGGAGCACGGAAGTGTCCAAGCTGATTTTGTCGTGATCGCGACGACGCATCCCGAGCCACGTGTCCCGGAGGCTCTTGCGGGTGTACTGCCGGATGACTCCAGGATCATCGCCGACGCCACGACCGCAGGCGCGCTCGACGATCTGCGACCCGATGACAAAATCCTTATCGTCGGCACCGGACTGACAATGGCAGACATAGTCGCATCGCTCGATAACCGCGGTCACTATGGAAAGATAATCGCGATCTCGCGTCACGGATTGCGCTCGAAAGGCCACGCACCATTGCCCGTAGCTCCGTACGGTAATTTTATAGATCCACTCCCGCTAAGTGCCATCGAACTCCTTCGACGCACTCGACGAACGATCGCCGATGCCGAAGCCAAGGGGATATCCTGGCACGCCATCATTGATGCCGTTCGCGCCCAAGCAAAATTTTTCTGGCCCAATCTCTCTCTCGCAGAACGCAGCAGAATTGTTCGTCATCTCCGACCATATTGGGATGTGCATCGCTTCCGAATTGCGCCTCAGCCGGAATCCATCATTCGGCGGCGTGTCGAAGCAGGAGCCCTACACTTCATTGCTGCGGAGATCGAGAAGCTAAGTTCGCGTCACGATGGCCTAGAGGTCTTGCTGCGTTTGTCGCGCTCTGATCGGCGGCTCTCTCGCATCGTTGACTCAGTTGTTCTCGCCACCGGCCCGAACCACGGGCGCGTTCTTGCAAGCCAACCGTTTCTCGCTGAGCTGAAAGCTCAAGGATACGTTCGTCCGGATCCCCTGCGTCTTGGCATCGATTGCGATCAGCATGGCCGCGCTCTTAATCGCAACGGGCAAGTCAGCGACGGGCTCTGGATCGCTGGTCCGTTGGCTCGCGCCGGCGTCGGCGAACTCATGGGTCTTCCTCAAGTGACGGAATTTGCTGCAATGATTGCCGGAAACATCCGCGAAGCTGCACGAGCCTACGCGCTGCCGTAGTTTAAAACCGTTTGGTGTAATGTCCTCTTTTGGTCGCTGAGCAGAAGTTGTAATCTTGCCCGCCTGTGGCGGATAGGACGCGCGGACGCAGCCAAGTGACCGGTTTGGTATCATGCGAAGAGGGATGTCTGCTTTCTCGGCGTAGCAGAACAAATATCTTCGTAGCGGTCTTCGTTTTTCTCACCTGCAAAACAACACCATCATTTCTTTCGATTTCAGCTCTCGATCACCGTGAACAATGCTGTTGATGCTGGCATTTTCGGTCGGCAGCTCAATCCCAGCTTTCCGCGGGTCGTCTATGATCTCAGCCACAGGGCGGCAACATTTGAGATGGCCGCCTTCGCTGCGCGAGCCCGGCAATATTATTTATCGCCGTAGGCGTGAGAGATGTGCGCCTACAAAAAATCCAACTGATTAAGTTGATCGGACCAAAGTAGATCGAGCATGCCCGTTTGCTTCAGCTTGTTGGCGGTCAATTCCACCGGCTGGGAGCCTTCAAGAA
Organism: Hyphomicrobium sp. MC1; assembly: GCF_000253295.1. Classification (NCBI taxonomy): domain Bacteria; kingdom Pseudomonadati; phylum Pseudomonadota; class Alphaproteobacteria; order Hyphomicrobiales; family Hyphomicrobiaceae; genus Hyphomicrobium; species Hyphomicrobium sp. MC1. The sequence goes on from NC_015717.1 coordinate 143,462, forward strand.
TAGCTGTGACGATACGCGGCGCGAGAAAGCTCAAGCGGAACACTCTGGTGAAGTACGACCGCGTGACGCCGGCAGCTTCGGCCAGTTCTGACAGAGACATGTCTGTGTTTCGCGCGACCATGTCGTGAAAGGTCCGGGCCTGTCCCAACAGCCGCACGAGACTGCGATCAGGATCGCGACGTTCCTCGGCTCCTTCGATCAATAGCCGCGTCTCCATACCGGTTCGTCGCACGCGCGCGGGAATAGAGAGAACAGTGACCGGGCTCGCCGACGGCTCGAGCGGTCGCGACAGGTCGAGATCGGGCGCCGTGACTTGCTGTAGCATAGCGAATCGGATTCCGACTTCCATGCTGTCCGGCATCACGTCGATCCGCGCGACGAGCGCATGAATCACAACGCGTTTCTGCGCGAAAGGCAGAGTCGGCCAACGCTGCTCGAGGTCGGCCGCATGCTCGATCAACGCTTTCCGTGCCGCGACCGTTGAAGATCCGGCGGCATCGACGAGTGCTGTCTGATCCTTCAGAAGGCTTTGGATCCGCTTTTCAGCCAGAGTTTCAAGGTCGGCCGCTGGAACGCGAGCGCCGGTGTCGGTTGTCCTTGGGCGTCCGCGTTTGATCAGTGATTGGCTGATATAGTAGCGATAGCGAACACCCTCCTTGTTGGCATGCGTCGGTACCATCCGCTCGCCATTGCTATCGTAGACGAAGCCGGCGAGCAGGCTCGGCGCTGTCGCCCTTGACTGTGTCGCCCTCTCGATGCGGTTCTTGGCCAGCGCATCTTGCACTTCATTCCATAGATCTTCTTCGATGATGGCCTCATGCAGGCCGGGATGCACGGTTCCTTTGTGAACAATCTGGCCACGGTAGATGTGGTTCTGCAGCATCAGATAGAGCGCGCCGCGCGCCATTTGCAGGCCGCCGCGTCGGGTGCCGTTGGCGCAGATCCGCATTTTACTGACGATGCCTGAGGCGTCGAGGTCTTCTTTCAGGGCGCGAACCGACTTCAGGGCCAAATAGCGTCGGAAGATATGGCGGACCGTTTCGGCCTCTTCCGAATTGATGACAAGCTTGCGATCTTTCGCGTCGTAGCCGAGCGGTGTCATGCCACCCATCCACATGCCTTTGGCCTTGGACGCTGCGATCTTGTCGCGAATGCGCTCACCCGTCACCTCGCGCTCGAACTGTGCAAACGACAGCAGCATGTTGAGGGTCAATCGACCCATTGATGTGGTCGTGTTGAATTGCTGGGTGACCGACACAAACGATACGTTCTTGCTGTCGAAGGCGTCGACAATCTTGGCAAAGTCGGAAAGAGAGCGTGTCAGACGATCGACCTTGTAGACGACGACGGTATCGATGCGGCCGGCTTCGATGTCTGCCAGCAGACGGCGCAGGGCCGGCCGTTCCATATTGCCGCCGGAGAAGCCGCCGTCATCAAACATCGTGGGCAATGCAACCCAGCCGGCGGACTTCTGACTCTTGATATAGGCTTCGCAGGCCTCCCGTTGAGCATCGAGGGAGTTGAAGTCCTGCTCGAGACCCTCTTCGGAGGATTTGCGGGTGTAGATCGCGCAGCGATGGCTCTTGGCCGTAGGAGGAGAGCTTCGGCTACGCATCGATATCTCCGTCTCGCTTCACAGCGATTCTGAGACCAAAGAAGCGCGGACCAGACCAACGGGCGCCCGTGATCTCGCGAGCAATGACCGACAGGGATTTCCAAGTCTTTCCGCGCCAAACGAAACCTTTCTCAGTGACAAGGACTTCGTGGGATTCGCCCGCCCACTCTCGGAGGAGGCGAACTCCTGGTTTCAGGACTGTCGTGCGCTTCTGTGTGAGATCGGATTTCGTCGTAAGCGTGTGGGCCAGTTCATCGAGCCGCCGCCGAGTGGCGCTATTCAGGCCACCGCTTACTTGCGCCTGCAGCTTCCAGGCGATGCCAAGCTCCAGATTATCGCGGGCGAACTTTTTCGGTGCGCGGTAACGAAAGAGCCGACTCCACATCGTGTGAAGTTCGGCATAATCCAGATCCTTCAACGCAGCGATCTCTTGGGCGAGGTCTTTCTGCTTTGCGCTCCGTTTTGCCTCGGCGGATGTGGTAGTGGCGGTGACGGCAGCACCTTGTTCTGCCGTCACCACGTTTCCCACCAAAGAGGCGACTTTGGTTGCGATCATGACGTTAGCGACCGCGCCGGGTCTCGATCCGGTACCGGCGTGATTGGCCGTCGGCTTTCGATGAAGCTAACGTCAAACCGAGTTTCTTTTTCACAGTTCCCGCGAAGAAGCCGCGCACGCTGTGCTGCTGCCAGTTCGTCGCTCGCATGATCTCTTCGATGCTCGCGCCATTGCGTTGGCGCAGCAGCGCCAATACGCGATCCTGCTTCGTCGTTGTAACGTCATTCTCGAAATTGCCGGGTTTCTTTGGATTTTGCCGGACCTCGCGCGTGTCCTTGGATTTAGGGCGCGAGGACACCCTCACTTTATGGGTGTCTTTCTTGGGCAAGATGGGCCTGGACTTCGATTCAGTTTCAATAATAAGGGAATGCATAATTGGGGGCTCCGGGTTTGCGGCGCCAGAATTGGCGCTTGCACCACCTAAAGCCCCGGCGATAGCGGGGTTTTGCCTGTCTCTCGCCTAGTCCGCGGCCAGGTCATCTATACGCGACAGCAATGCGTGCTTTCGGGGAGAAGTCCAGTCGCTGTTGAACCGACGAGAAAGGGCGAATTCTTGGTTAAGGAGTGGGTAGCTCAGCGCTGGATCTGAGAACAGATTTCTGAAAGTGGCGTGCGAGCGATAGTTACTTTGTTTTCCTTCAGCCGGCGATTGCTCGCTTAGTCTGAATATCCTTCAGAGCGCCGACTAACACGTCGATTTCATCGCACGTGTTATAGAAAGCGAATGACGGGCGAACGGTTGTCTCCTGTCCGAAGCGGCGCAGTATGGGCTGCGCGCAGTGATGACCTGAGCGCACGGCGATGCCGTATTTGTTGAGGCGGGCCCCGATCTCTTCGCTTGGGATACCTTTCAGCGTAAGAGAAATGACGCTCGCCTTTTCCGGAGCCGTGCCGATGATGCGCAGGCCCGGTATCTCGTTCAGCCGTTCCGTCGCGTAAACGAGCAACTTGTGCTCGTAGTCTGCGATGTTGTGAAGGCCGATCGCCTCAACATAATCAATCGCCGCGCCGAGCCCAACGGCATCGGCGATGTTGCCTGTGCCCGCTTCGAACCTTTGCGGCGATTTGTGAAACTCGGTGCGCTCGAATGTGACGTCGCGGATCATGTTGCCGCCACTCTGGTAAGGTGGCAGCGTGTCCATCAAAGCTTTCTTGCCATAGACGGCGCCGATGCCCGTTGGGGCAAACAACTTGTGACCTGAGAAGACGAGGAAGTCTGCGTCGAGATCCTGGACGTCGACTTTCATGTGTGACACCGACTGTGCACCATCGACGAGCACGCGTGCGCCAACGCGGTGCGCCATATCGACGATCGTCTTTGCCGGCGTGATCGTTCCGAGTGCATTCGATACTTGAGTGAATGCGACGAGTTTGGTGCGGGCGTTTAGCAGCTTGCCGAATTCGTCCAGAAGCAGCGCGCCACAATCGTCAACGGGAGCAACGCGAAGCTTCGCTCCCTTCTCCAGGCATAGCTGCTGCCAAGGGACGATGTTGGCATGATGTTCGAGATGGGTGACGACGATTTCGTCTCCGGGTCCGATGTGTTGCCGTCCGAACGTTGCCGCTACGAGGTTGATGGCTTCCGTCGCGCCGCGCATGAAAATGATCTCTTCCGCCGAGCCCGCATTGAGGAAGCGAGCAACTTTGTTGCGGGCACCTTCATAAGCATCTGTGGCGCGCGCAGCGAGTTCGTGAGCGGCGCGATGGATATTCGAGTTCTCGTGCTCGTAGAAATATTTGAGACGCTCGATGACAGAGCGAGGCTTCTGCGTCGTTGCAGCGTTGTCGAACCAGATCAACGGTCGGCCGTTGACGGTTTCATTGAGAATGGGGAAGTCCCGCCGGACGGCTTGGACGTCAAAACCACGCCCGCCACTGGAATTCGCCGTCGGTTGTGAGGCGGCGCCGCGATTTATGGTCTCGCCCGGAACTGCGCCCGAGTTGAGAAAATATAAGTTCGAACCGGCATCCCCCAACAACGTGCTTATCGGGTCGGCTGCGAGAGGCGCAAGCAACGACTTCAGCTCGGCTTCGAACGGAATGGTGACGCTGCTGTAATCGAGCGTTTGGCCGCCGGAGTTCGGTGCTTGGACGCCCGTATGATCATTCAAAATCTGCGGCGGTGGAGTTGCTGCAGGCGACTGAGGAGGCGACGCGCGGTCAACGCCGGGAAGAGCCTCAACCGAACGCGCGCTTTCATGGCGCGGAGGCAGTCCCTTGGAGGCGCCATATCCGGACAGAGACGGCCCTGCATCGATGCTTGCGGGCAGAGATCCCTCTGGTGTGCCGAGCAAAACGTCGCCGCTCTTAAGGGTGAGCGTTGAAATATCCCGATCCGGCGAACCAAATTGAGTGCCCAAGGTCGGTGCAGCGATTCCAGGAGAGTCTGAGTAGGTCGGCAGCGAAATCTCGGATACTTGGCCGCCGTGAATGTATGGCGATGCGCCGATACCGGGAAGCGAAGGCCCAGACGGGCTGCTCGTCGGGAGCGACGGGACGCCGCCGCCGATCAGTCCGATCAACACTCCCTGATCGAGTGACGGGCCTTGGCCTGAGTGAAATCCTGATGCGGAATTGAGCGAGGGTTCGGGAGTAGGCGTCCGCGGAAGTCCCGCCGCTATATGTGGCGCGGCGCTTCCGCCGACGTCGGTTGGCGACGCGCCGAACCCGCCCTGCGACGGACCTGCTGGACAGGCCGAAGCCTGTCCAGGGACCGCGGCAAACAGTTCGTTTGCCATTTTTGTGAGCGTGCCGACGTCCGGCAAGCCCGCTGGCGGCTGAATGCTCGGGCCTCGCCCCAACGCTTGAGAGGCGAGGTCGTCGAGATTCGCATTACGTCCAAGATCAGCTGTAGGCATGATACTTCGTCACATCCACGTTCTCGAGCACACCGACGGCGTCATCCGTAAGGATAGCGAGCGAGCAATAGAGTGAGACGAGATATGATGCGATGGCTTGGTCGTTGATGCCCATGAAGCGGACGGAAAGTCCCTTCGAAAGTTCGCCAGGGAGACCCGGCTGGAACAATCCGACGACACCCTGCTTTGCTTCGCCTGTGCGAATAAGGAGGATATTTGTCTTGCCGCCTTTCACTTCGAGCTTGTCGGAGGGAACGAGCGGAATTCCGCGCCAGGTGAGGAACGGCGAGCCAAACAGCGTGATGGTGGGCGGGGGAACGCCGCGCCGCGTGCACTCGCGGCCGAACGCAGCGATGGCCTGCGGGTGGGCTAGGAAGAACGCCGGTTCCTTCCAGACCTTCGCGATGAGTTCGTCGAGATCATCAGGTGTCGGTGCGCCGGTGCGAGTCTTGATCTTCTGAGAGGGAGCCGTATTCGGAATGATGCCGTATTCTTTGTTGTTGAGCAGCTCGCTTTCCTGCCGCTCTTTTACGGTCTCGATCGTGAGACGAAGCTGCTCTTTGATCTGATTGTGCGGGACGCTGTAGAGGTCCGAGACGCGCGTATGAATGTCGAGAACGGTCTGCACCGCGCTCAAAAGATATTCCCGCGGATTATCGATGTAGTCGACGAAGGTTTGCGGCAAGATGCGTTCGTCGCGTAGCGAGCACGCGACTTCAACGCTATCTGCATCTTTGACCTTGTTAACGCGGTAGATGCCCGCTTCGACCGGAACCCAGTTCAGGAAATGCACGAGCCATCGCGGTGTGATGCTCGACATTTGCGGAACGGTTTTCGTCGCATTGGCCAATTGCCTAGCGGCGATATCGCCCAGAGCCGTTTGAACTTCGTCTGCCATAACGTACCTGCTGTCTGCCAAATTGGAGAACACAAATTCTAGGTATTTGCTTATTCGTCGAACGAATAAGCAGTCAACGACGTTATATTGGAATTATATACCGGCTCCGTGATCGAAGGTTTCACTGCGAGCTTGCGCCTGAACCACCGCGCTTAAAGGCGGGACACTTCGTGTGAGCCAGACGTTGCCGCCGATCGATGATCCTCGCCCAATGGTGATGCGGCCGAGAATTGTCGCCCCGGCGTAAATCACAACATCGTCTTCAACGATCGGATGGCGCGGCTCTCCTTTGACAAGCGCGCCTTGCTCATCAACGGAGAACCGCTTTGCCCCCAACGTCACCGCCTGATAGATGCGTACGCGCTCACCGATAATGACTGTCTCTCCAATCACAACGCCCGTTCCGTGATCGATGAAAAAGTTTCCGCCGATCTGGGCACCAGGGTGAATGTCGATTCCCGTCTGCGAATGCGCGAGCTCGGCGATGATACGCGCGACGACGGGTGCGCCTAAAGAATACAACGCGTGCGCAATGCGGTGATAGATGATCGCTTTCACACCGGGAAAGCTCAGGAGCACTTCTTCGGTGCTTCTCGCAGAAGGGTCGCCATCGTACGCGGCGCGGATGTCCGTCTCCAAAAGCGAGTATATTCTCGGAAGTTCGCGGGCAAAGTTCGCAACTATCCCTTCGGCGGATCGTGGGCTTGTTTCATCCAAGCGTCGTGCGGGATCGATGAAACCGTGCTCGCGCCTGATCTGCTCGACCAAAAGAAGCAGGGCCTCGTTGAGCGTGCTGCCGACGAAGAATGCCAATCCCTCCTCGCTATGGTCGACGGCGCCGGCGTGGCGCGGGAAGAGTGAAGCAAAGAGCCTATCGATAACTTGTTGAAGCAGCTCGGGCGACGGAATTGGTGTGCGCCGATTGGCTGCGGATGCGACCCGTAGACTTCTGCGCCGGGCCTCTCGCAGTCCGGCAACAATCGCTTCGATATCCCATGGCAGAACACTCGGTCCGTCGAGAGCACTGTGGCCCACAACATCGATCGTAGAATTATTCGTCACGTTCACATTCACTGCGTTTATATGGACACTTGCCGACTAGTTCTGCCTGGCCGTGATCTGGTCGTAGATGCCGCCGTCCGAGAAGTGGACTTTCTGAACTTCCGCCCACGGCCCGATCTTGTCTTCGACTTTGAACGTTCGGATTTCGGGAAAGTGCGCTGCTTTTAAAATTTTGGCGTTTTGCGGCCGGAAGTGATGCTTGGCGATGATCTGCTGCGCTTCATCGGAATAGAGAAAATCAAGGTATGCTTTGGCGACTTTCTCGGTTTTGCGCTTATCGACGACCTGCCGCACGATGGCGACAGGCGGAGCTGCTTCGATGCTTAGCGAGGGATAAACGACTTCAAAATTGCTTCCGTCGACTTCTGCTTTGATGAGTGCGGCCTCATTCTCAAACGATACGAGCACGTCACCGATGCCGCGTTGCGTGAACGTTGTCGTTGCGCCGCGACCGCCGCCGTCAAAGACGGGGACGTTGGCAAAGAGTTTGGCGACGAAGTCGCGAGCCTTTTCGTCAGAGCCGAATTTCTCTTTCGCGTACCCCCAGGCGGCCAAGTAGGTATAGCGACCGTTACCCGACGTCTTAGGATTGGGTATAACGACGGACACTCTGGATTTGATCAAATCATCCCAATCCTTGATGGCTTTGGGATTGCCTTTTCTCACAAGAAAGACGCTTGTCGTGGTGTACGGAGCAGCATCATGCGGAAACTGCTTACGCCAGTCCGTATTGATGACGCCTTTCTTCGCAAGAAAGTCCAGATCGGTTGGCTGATTGAGCGTGACGACGTCGGCTTCAAGACCTTCGGCAACGGCTCGGGCCTGCTTGGTTGAGCCGCCGTGCGATTGCTTGACCGACACATCCTCTTCGGTCTTCTGCTTCCACTCCGCGGTAAACGCCGGGTCAATGTCCTTATAGAGCTCGCGGGAAACGTCATAAGACGCGTTCAATATCGTTGTTTCGGCCGACGAGGAAGCTGAAGCGGCCGAGAGGAGAGCAAATGCGAGGCTGAGGCCGGTGACGATATGTCGGCTGATCATAAGAGTTTTCCCGATTTTAGAAGCGCGCCTGTGTTTGTTGTTCCAAAGCCAACAGCGCAAGCAAACGAATAAAAAATCACAAGCTTAGATTGCCGAAATGCAAAACGGCGCGACGGAGTTCGGAACGCTTAAGCAGGAACGTTCATAAGCTAAGAAGAATTTGTTTATTCACGACTCTGCAAACGCAGATAGCTTGCAAGGATCTCAGACGTTCACCGGTCGCGACGCCAGAGGTCACTCAGAAAATGAATTTCCAACAACTTAGAATTATCCGTGAGACGGTGCGGCACAGATTCAACCTGACCGAGGCGGCAAACATCCTGTTCACCTCACAGTCCGGCGTCAGCAAGCATATACGTGATCTCGAACAAGAACTTGGCGTCGAGATTTTTGTGCGCCACGGAAAGCGACTTCTTGGTTTGACAGATCCCGGAAAGGAGGTCGTCAAAATTGTTGAGCGCATTCTCGTCGACGCCGAGAACCTGTCGCGCGTGGTCGCTGATTTCTCGGATGGCGACGAAGGAATTCTGCGCGTGGCGACAACGCATACGCAAGCGCGCTATACGTTGCCGGCCGTCATTGCGAGATTCAAAGAGACGTTTCCGGACGTTCGGCTTAACCTGCAACAGGCAAACCCAAAGGATCTGCCGACTATTCTGCGTGAAGGCGATGCCGATATAGCGATCGCGACGGATACTCTTGATGATCACCCCGGTATCATCGCCTTCCCATATCACACATGGGACCATGCTGTTGTGGTTCCGCGCGGACATGCGTTGGCTAAAGAAAAAACTCTGACATTGGCTGCAATCGCCGCATGGCCGATCATCACGTATGACGACGGGCTGACGGGGCGGAGACGGATCGATCAGGCCTTCGAAGCGGCCGGTTTAACCCCCGACATTTCGATAACGGCTCTCGATGCTGACGTGATCAAGGCATATGCAGAACTTGGAATGGGCGTCGGTATCATCGCGTCCGTCGCTTATGATCGCGAGCACGATCGCAAGCTGGTGAGGATAGACGCTCCGAACTTGTTTCTACCAAGCACGTCAAGCATCGCTGTGCGCCGTGGGCGGCTTCTCCGGCGTTATGCCTATCGATTTATCGAGCATTGCAATCCAAGGCTTACCGAGCAGGCCATACGAATAGCCGACAGCGATCAGCCACAAGACTTGTAATTGGATGAGTTCAGCCCGAACTCGCGCGAGTGCCCTCATCGACTGCACGCGTATCCAAGGGGTCGGTCAGTCTTGCCGCGAGTTGCGCACATTGCTCGCGAATATCCGGGATGCCGGTGATTTCCCAGAAGGCTCCGCGCGTCAGCGGGCCGAGGGCGAATATGTCAGAAGCGGCATCGCCACGAAGGTCAATCAGCGCTGCTGCGCCGTCGACGTCGAATCCGAGGTCGAGACGATCGGGACGCGCGAGGCCCTGATCGAGAAGGCTGCGAATAAGCGGATTTTTTATTCTCGAGACATCAACGCTGAAGCCCGTGCAGTCTGTGATGCCTTCGACTTCAATGGCCTCAACGGCATGCGTTCCGCGTCGGCGAAAGAAAACTTTGAAAGAGCCGTTTTCGTTATCCCGCGGCGTGACCGAAACGATCTTGGCCGGAATAATGATAAGTCTTCCGTGCGCTATGAGATCATCGATGGCCGCTGCGACCTTAGGCGCCATACGATGCCGGCGCACATCCCACCAGGGCCGCGCATGTCTCACAAACCGCGCCTTATCCTCTAAGGATAAGCTCTGCCAGATTTTCTGTACGTACGGGCGAAGACCATCGAGAACGGCGCGCCAATCGGAGCCAGTTTTCGCCGCTTGTTCTGAGCGTGCGCGAAACCATCTAAATATTTTCGAGAGGCGCCGCCCGTACGGGACGTCCGCGTCGGCAATTGCGGCCGGTTCAACCGGCCGATGGGCATGGGGTAGCAGGCCTCGTCGCGAGATCGCGTAAATCTTGCCCTGGTATCCCGCTGCTATCAGTGACTGCACTTGATCGACGGTCGAAAGCCCCGTCCCAAGCAGGAGGATGCTTTCAACTTTCTTTAGGGAGGCGCCATCGACGCTTAGCCACGGAATGAGATCGCCCGGCAACCCGGATATCGTCGGCGGCTCGTAACCGGTTGCGATGACCGCCACGTCCCCCTTCACGCGCCGATAATTATCAAGCGTTACGGCGATGCCGCTCGCGGATCTGGATAGCGCAACGGCTTCGCCTTGGATGTTCGTACATCGCTGTGTGGTCGCACTGAGCTGCTGCAATTCGCTGCTCAAGTAGTTGCCGAATGCCAGACGCGACGCAAACCGAAAGTTTTCGCCGCCTATGGCCCGGGCGTCCTGGCTGTTTTTGTCCAGCCAGTGAACAAAGTGATCCGGCATGTCGGGATAGGCGCTCATATTCGAGGCGCGGACATTGAGGAGATGAATGGGATCTCCGGACCCGTAGGCTATCCCTTTGCCTGGAGATGCCGCCCGTTCTATCAACGTGATTGTGATATTTGTGTTGGCTCGCAGAATTTGAATAGCTAACAGCGTCCCGCTTGCGCCGCCGCCAAGGATCAGGACATTCCGCGCTTTCGCCAAGCTCATTGCTCCACTTCGCAGCGCTAAACTTCTCGCAATATTCGCTCTTGAAGCGCAGCAAGCTCTACATCTGTTCGCTGTCGCGGCCGTTCGGCATTTACATCGACATCGAACGTCACGCGGCCTTCGCGCATGACGACGACCCTATCTGCCAGCGCGACAGCTTCGGCGACGTCATGTGTGATCAACACAGTTGTGAAGCGGTCGCGAAGCCAAAGTTTTTCAAGAAGCGTATGCATGTCGGCGCGGGTCAATGCGTCAAGCGCACCGAACGGCTCGTCCAGCAATAAGACATTGGGCTCGCCGACGAGCACGCGCGCAAGGGCAACTCTCTGGCGCTGGCCGCCTGAAAGAACTGCCGGCCATTCGTTGTTGCGCTCAGCGAGGCCTACGTCGCGGAGAGCATTCATCGCAGCATCGCGCCAACCCGGCGCCCGAGCGATTCCGACATTGCTGAGAACCGTCTGCCATGGCAGCAAGCGCGCATCTTGAAACAGCAGCTTTACCGATTTCTGCAATCCTTGAACGACGGATCCATCAATCGAAATGTTGCCGTTCGTCGGCTTATCAAGGCCAACGATCAGACGCATGAGACTCGATTTTCCGACGCCCGATCTGCCGACCACTGCTAGGAATTGCCCAGCGGGAATAGCGAGATTTAAGCCCCTTAGAACGTGGCGGTCACCGTACGAAAGGTGCAGATCGTTGAGATCAACGCGCTTCCCCCGATGCCTTCCGGCATCGAAGGCTGCCGGTTCTCGCGCACCGTTTTGCGCTTTGGACATCGGTGAGGAAAACACGCCATCGGCGTTATTCAGTAGCTTCAGCATCATCAAGGAACCTGTTTCAATACCACGTTTGGCTAATTGGAAGAGGCGCCATTGTGGTAGGCCGGATGCCACGCGAGTACACGTCGCTCGATGAGTTTCGTTGCGGTATCGGCGGCTTTGCCGAGCAGCGCATAGACGAGAATGCCGAGTACGACGACGTCTGTTTGCAGAAACTCGCGGGCGTTCATTGTCATGTATCCTATGCCGGACGACGCAGAGATCGTTTCGGCCACGATAAGGGTTAGCCACATGATGCCGAGAGCGTAGCGAAGTCCGACGAGCACAGACGGCATCGCGCCGGGAAGCAGAACGCGCCAGAATATTGCAAACGATCCCAGCCCGTTCACCTCTGCCATCTCGATCAAGCCGCGATCTACCGTGCGAATGCCGTGATAAGTATTGAGGTAGATGGGGAAGAGCGTGCCGATTGCGACCAGGAAGATCTTGGCCGTCTCGTCAATTCCGAACCAGAGAATGACCATAGGAATGATGGCGAGGTGCGGAACATTCCGAAGCATCTGAAGTCCGGAATCGAGAAGGAGTTCCGCTCGTCGGGATACTCCGGTAAGGACGCCGAGTGCGAACCCGAGGCTGCCGCCGATTGCTAGCCCTACAATTGCGCGCTCGAAGCTGATCAGGGCATTGCTGCCGAGTTCGCCGCTTTTCGCGCTTTCCCAGAAGGCAATCGCGACATTGCTTGGAGCGGGCAATGTTCGGGTTTCGATGAAGCCGGTTCGCGCGCCCACCTCCCACAAGATCAGCAGGGCGACCGGAAGCAGCCAGGGCACGAGGCGCTCTGTCGTTGCGCGCCAGTGGCCAGACCTTGTCACGATTGGCCCCGCTGACGTTCTGCCGGAGCAAAGTCGTTGGCAATCGTTTCTCCGATTGGGCCACGCCGTGTGCGAATGCCCGGCGTCGTTTCCGCGAGCGGCAGGTGCGGGAACACCAACTCGGCGAACCGGTACGCTTCTTCTAGGTGCGGATAGCCGGAGAAGATGAATGTATCGATCCCGATGCGCATGTATTCCTTGATGCGCTCTGCAACTGTTTGTGGGTCGCCAACGAGAGCCGTTCCTGCGCCGCCACGTACGAGCCCGACACCGGCCCAAAGATTGGGGCTGACTTCCAGTTTCTCCCGGCTTCCGCCATGCAGCGCGAGCATGCGCTTCTGGCCGACGGAATCCATCCGTTCGAATGTCTTTTGCGCGGATGCCAGCGTCTGATCGTCAAGATATTTCAAAAGATCATTAGCGGCCCGCCATGCTTCATCGTTTGTTTCGCGGACGATGACGTGCAGGCGAATACCGAAGGAAAAGCTGCGGCCTTTGGCATTGGCCACTTTCTGTGCCGCAACGATCTTCTTCGCAACCTCGGACGGAGGCTCGCCCCAAGTCAGATATTTATCTATTGTCTCGGCCGCTACCGCGATCCCGGCATCAGACGAGCCACCGAAGTAAAGCGGCGGGTGCGGCTTCTGCAGTGGCGGAAACAGAAGTCTTCCGTCTTCGATTTTGATATGTCGGCCTTCGTAGTCGACGCGACCGCCAGAGAGAAGCGCTTTGTAGGTATCAAGAAATTCCTTGGTGACCGCATAGCGTTCGTCGTGGTCAAGGAATATGCCGTCGCCTTTGTTCTCGACGGGATCACCGCCAGTGACGACGTTGATCAGAAGCCGGCCATCGGAGATTCTGTCGAGCGTTGCCGTCATTCGTGCGGCGACGGCGGGCGACAAAAGCCCCGGCCGCACAGCGACGAGAAAGCGAAGATCACGTGTCTGAGGAAGAAGCGCCGAGGCAATGACCCATGAATCTTCGCAGCTTCGACCCGTCGGCAAAAGCACACCGTAATACCCCAGCTTGTCGGAAGCTTCAGCGATCTGGCGAAGATAGCTGAGATCGACGTCACGGCCGCCGACAGACGATCCTAGGTATCGGCCGTCGCCATGCGTCGGAAGGAACCAAAGTATATTTGCGTTGTCGGCAGGTGCGATCGTCACAAGTAAGAAACCCTGAAGACATTTCCAAAACCAACCGCGGCGATCAATGCTGAAGGCGCCGGAAAGCTTTCGCTTTGCCTTGCGCACCGAGCGTTGATCGCCGCTATCTGGCATATTGGATGGACGGCTGCTCGAAACCAAACAAGAAAATGCGATTAGCTTTTCTGTTTTTCGTATTGGTCCTCGGTCGGGAGGGCATGACTACTATTGCAAGATTCAATGCGCAGTGGTGCACGCACACATTTTCGAGGAATCGCTATATGGATCGTCGTCGGCTTTTGCAGGTTGCATTCGCGCTTGGCATAACGTCGAGCTTTTACGCTCTTAACGCGACAGCGGCGGACAGACCGACGACCGTGCGCATCGGCTATCAGAAATCCTCAACACTGATCACAGTGCTAAGGGCGAACGGGGAGCTCGAAAAAAGCCTCGCTAGACTAGGTGTCAAGGTGAAGTGGTCGGAATTCTCCAGCGGTCTTCCACTATTAGAAGCTCTCAATGTCGGGGCCATAGATCTTTCGGGAGACGTTGCCGATACTGTGCCGATCTTTGCACAGGCAGCCGGTGCGAAGTTGACGTACTATGCCAGTGAAGGACCATCGCCGGCGGCGCAGGCGCTCATCGTAGCGGCCAACTCACCAATCCATTCAGTAGCCGATCTGAGGGGAAAGAAAGTCGCCGTCACGAAAGCTTCGGGAAGTCATTATTTTTTGATTGCGGCGCTCGCAAAGGCCGGACTGAAGCTCAAGGACATCCAACCTGCCTATCTCACGCCCGCCGACGGCCGGGCGGCCTTTGAGAAAGGTGCGGTCGACGCCTGGGTCACCTGGGACCCTTACGTCGCGGCAGTTGAGAAGCAGGCCGATGCTCGAGTACTTGCCAACGGCGAGGGTATCGCAAGCTATCAACGCTATTATCTCGCGTCGTCAAGCTTCGCGGCGGCAAGGTCCGACGTTCTCAAGCTTGTCTACTCAAAACTCAAAGAAACAGGCGAATGGGTAAAGCAGAATCCTGAAGCTGCCGCCCAAATTCTTGCGCCGGCATGGGGGCTCGATTCAGCTGTCATTTCGGTAGCAAATAGCCGCCGGAGCTACGAGATTCGTTCTGTCTCGTCCGACAATCTTACCGAAGAACAGAAAATAGCTGACACATTCTTTGCAGAACGGGCTCTTCCAAAGCGGATTAATTCCAGCGAAGCGCAGGTCTGGTCGCTCGATAAGCAGGCATCCGCTCAATAATTAGAAATTCAGCAAAAGAAGCCCGGCAAAAGGCTGGGCTCTTTTGTTCCGCGGCTCGCTCTTTGACGTCACGATTGATGGTCTCCGCCGTGCCAATGCGCATCATGGTGTACGTGTGTGGGGAGATAAGCGCCAGGTTTGAAGAGCGCATCGTAGTATTCAGTATCGATGTGATGGGCCTGCAGATACATCAGGGTATAGACCGATGGTATCGTGGCCGGAAACTTTCCAAACGTATCGTACATATACTGTGCCTGTAAGGCGATGAGACGCTTGAAGCGTTCGTCGTGAAGTTGTGCGCTTGCGCGTACGGTCGGGCTATCCTTCCAAGGTCCCGGCGTTTCGGGATTGAAGGGACCGCCAGGGCCAAATTTGCGCAGGACGAGCGCGTCGACCGCTTCGCTTAGATCTTTGTAGTGCGGTGGTGCGAATGCGGTAAAGACGCCTTCGAGACCCGTGGGATTAGGCTGCGGCCATCGCGGATCGGTATCGTAGCGAAAGCCAAGACCTGGAACTTGAGGATCGCCGCTGGCACCAAGCACGGTGAGGCGGTCGATCCCATCGTAGATCCATCCGCCAAGACCAAGCGCCTGCAATAATAGCTGGCCTGCAAAAGGACCGATCGCGAGTTCAGCTGAGAGCTCCGCCAACGAATATTGGTCGAGGAATGAAAGGGGATAGGGATTATCGACATCGACGATATCTCTGAACTTCTCGATCCCTGGGATCTTTCGTTTGTTGATGTCATCGTAGATCGTGAAACCGTTCTGCGCATAAAACGCGATGTTTAGCAGAACATGCTGTGCGAGATCTCCAACGGGAAAGATCAGCAGTGAGCCCGGCGCATTGCCGACCCACGTGTTATGCCCTTCCATATACGGCTCGCGGTTCGGGATATAAATCCGTTTGTCTGATAGCTGGCGGATTTGAGACTTGTGCGCTGCAAGCAGACGTTCAAGCTCGACGCTGCCATCAGCGTCGCGCTCGACCGGCACCGGCGTATCTCGCGTTTCGAAAATGTAGGTGCCGCTGTCGTCGGTGAAGAAAACTTCGGTGGTGTGAAACCCAGCAGCCGAAGGGAACGTTCTTCCGCCGGCAGCGCCGGGATAATTCGACAGATGCGGTGCGTAACGATCGTGTCTCGTGACGCTCTCATGCCAGCCGGTTTTTCCTGCAACTGTCGTAACGAGCAATAGTCGTTCAAGCTCCGATAACGGCTCGGGCTTGAAGCGAGACTTAAATTTGAGCGTCCCATCGGGAATTTCCGCGCCACGAAAAAATCGACGTGAGCGGCGCTGAAAGATGGCGGCCGTCAAGGGATAGCGGACGAGTTCTTTTAGCGCCTCGTGTTCGCCTGGAGTTAGTGAAAGGTGACCGCTGCCAGCGCTGCTTTCCGCTTGTTCGATGCTTGAGTCAGACATGCGACGAAATCCTGATACTGGGTAACGGTAGCTGCCGCGCTATTGATTACACGAGAAAAACGATCTCGCTACGCATTTCCGAATGCGCATGGTCATTTCAGCGAGGCCGTTTTTTCCGCGTCGGACGGCGTCGGTTTCCAAATCGGGAAAGTCAGTCGCGCCCAAACGTGGGTGTCATTTTTTGAATAATTTGTTGCTCCGCCTTGGTCGACCGCACGTGTCGCCTCCAACAAAAGTTTGGCTCCGCCAAAATCATAGCCGACCATTCCGCCGATGCCGACGATGTGCCCTTGGCCGACGGCGGCATTTGTAACGGTCTCTTCCAAATCCCACGCGCCGTAGCCGACGGCGCCGAACTGCCACTTGCCAAACGCGTGTGCCACTGTCCAATCGACGTTGAAGTAATTGGGTTGTCTGCGGTTGACCTCGTCGGGCGTGGTAACGCCATAGATCGTATTCGCCGAAATGATCCAGCCGTCTTTAAGGTAGCTGAAGGCAACACGGGTTTCGGCGGCCCATCCGCTCGTTTTATTTGGGGTCGTGAAAGCGACGTCACTATCGAAGGGAAAATAGATGCCTTCACCTAGTGAAACAAAATAGCCTTGTCCTAAATTCCACGACAGACTTATGGGAATGAGTAGTGGACTGAACAGGCCGGTCTTGGTCGACGACGTCACTTTATTTTGTACCTGCAGAGCCTCGGGGATCACTATCGCAGAGTACGAGGCGCCGAGAAAATTCCAGCCCGAAGACCAAGTGAATGCTGGAACATCCGCTGTTATGCTTTTGTCGGGGCCGTCGCCATAGTGTGTGAGATTCGAAACGTAGATCCCGGGAGAGAACGAAGCTCCCAGCGGCAGGCCCATCGTGACACCGGGCGGTGTCCAGGAAACTGCAGCGGCTGGTGCAACCGAGCCGGAAAGAACCGCGAGGCCAAGTATCCCCGATAATAGTCTGTTGTTCGTCATCGTTGTCCCCTTGAAAAGTTTTTCAAATGCCCCCCACGGGCGGATTGCGGTGCGTTATTGTTCGATTGGATGATGGTGCGCGTGTAGTTCATGGCTGATAGTCGGAGTGCGCGTAGAAGTAGGTGAGCGCCGCTTCGGCTACGTCCTGGTCTTGAATGGCAGTGCCTGAGCTGACGCCAATTCCGCCGACGATCTCGCCGCTCACAAAAACTGGCAGGCCGCCGCCGATGATGGAGAAGTGGCCGCCATTAGTGATGTGAATGCCGAATGTAGGTTGGCCAGGGACACAAAGTTGGTTGTAGACGTGCGTTCCCTTGCGGGCGACGGCAGCCGTGAAAGCTTTGTCAACTGCGATCGATATGCTGCTGATTTTGCCGCCATCCATCCGCTTGAAATCGATGAGGTGGCCGGAATCATCTGCGACCGCGATACACATCGGGACCTTGATGTCATTAGAAGCCGCTATCGCGCCATGGATAAGAATAGCGGCGTCGGCAAGCGAAAGCCGTCGAACTTCAAGCATGCGCATAACCCTTGAGAGAAGCGATATGAGACGAAAGGAACGCGTGAAGTTCCTCTAAATGCACGCCGTCGATGGCGTCGTAGGGCGGAAATGGTCGCCCAATCCGAACGCCGAGATAGTTCTCCGACGCTTTCATGACAGCAGCGAGCCCGTAGGACATCCATCTTGAAGGATACGTCGCGAAGACCTGCTGCAATTCTGTTGCGCGAGAGAGATCGCCACGGTGGTAAGCATTGATGAGAAGATGCGCGATCTCGGAGGCAGGCGGAGGTAACGTGACGCCCGCTCCGCCGAGCTGAAGTGTGATCAGCAGCATCTGCATCGTTGTGAAATAGTGGGCGAGGCCTGCGTGCTCGATTTCGGCAATCAGCCGAGAGACGCGTGCAAGATCGCGGGAGCTTTCCTTGATGAGTTTGATATGCTCGAGTTTAGCGAGTTCAACGGTCGCCGGAATCGAGACGTCCGCGCCTGGCCCAGCATTCAGGTAGAGAATGAAGGGGAGGGAAGTCTCGCGACCTACCGACTCAAAATAGCGCACGAGTTCCGATGTCGCCGCCGCGCCGCCTGTTGGTTTTTGTGGCGCAAGCAATTGCACAGCTTTCGCCCCGTGTTTCTCTGCGAAATGCGCAAGCTCGACCGCAATTTTAAAAGATGGATGCGAAATGCCGACGGCGACTGGAACACGATCGTCGACAGCGTCGATCGTGGCTCGAATAAGGTCGAGACGCTCATCAAAAGGCAAGAATTGATACTCTTGCGCTTCGACGCCCGCCGCAATGATCAGTGCTGGCTGACTGTGTTCGACAACGGCATCGACGCCGTTTTTTAGGGCGGCGTAGTCAACTTTCCAATCGGCAGTAAACGGCGTCAGCGGAGGAACGAGTATTCCTGGACGGCGAATATCCAATTTCTGCATTTCGATATGTGTTCCCAAACTTCTCGCTGCGCATGAATTTCTGCAGCTCCCAAGATCGCGATTAACATCGTGCTATCTTTTATTCAATAGACTCTACAGATTTAGTAGACTAATGAGATGCGACGCTTTCGTTGAGTTCTGATGAAGTAGTCGGCTCGTCCGTTAAGTTGCGCAAATGTGATGCCGCGAGCTCATACGGTCGCTTTGCCGAGATCAGATTCAACGGCTGCAAAAAAAGAAACGAAACGCGTCGCTTCCGGGGATGCTTCGCGCCAATGCATCAAGCGGTGAAACTCCGCAAAGCAAATCTCGAGAGGAAAACCATCGTCACATGGCTATCAGTGATTCACCCGTCCTTTATCAGCGTAGGATTCAGCGCAACGGCTTCGCAGGTGCGTCGCTTGGCTGGATGTTCGACGGCTACGAGACGTTCGCGACGGTTCTAGTTGCGCCGGCAATCGTCAATCAGTTGATCGGACCTGGCACAGCGCAAGCACACCCAATATATGTCGGGGGTATCCTGGCGACCACGCTGGTTGCGTGGGGTTTTGGTGGTTTGTTGTCAGGAATATTGGCTGACTACATCGGCAGACGGCGCGTGCTGATGTATTCGATTCTTTGGTATTCGATTTTTGCTGGCGCTGCCGCGTTTTCACAGAATTACGCCGTGTTTCTTGTCCTTCGTTTTCTCACCGGCGTAGGAATGGGCGCCGAATGGGGGGCGGGTAGCTCGCTCGTCTCCGAGATCTGGGACGATAAACATCGCGGCAAGGGCATCGCTTTGCTGCAAGGAAGCTTCGGCGTTGGCTTTCTTGTCGCCGCCGGCGCGTGGCAAGCGGTGAATCAGGGATCGCCGGATGATTGGCGGTGGATGTATATTCTCGGCGCCGCGCCCGCCCTCGTGTCTTTGTTTGTCAGACGGCGCGTTAAGGATCCCGACATTTGGGTCGCGGCCGACAGAAAACGACGTGATGTTCGAACGCGTATTCGAAATGGCGAGCTGGTTGGCGCTGGCGATCGTCAACTTACGAAATCCACGCTTGCCCAACTGTTTCAATCGCCCGAGTTACGTCGTCGCCTCATTTTACTTTTCTTGGCGGCGCTAAGCACGACAATGGGCTGGTGGGCCGTTTCAAGCTGGATTCCGCTTTTCTCCGCTCAGCAGCTCGCTGGCAAAGTTCCAAACGTTTCGACCGCGATCACCACCGTTGTCGTCGCTTACAATGTCGTTGGCCTTGCAGGTTACTTCTTGATGGGTGTGCTGGCCGATTGGCTCGGTCGCAAACCGGCGATGATGATATATTTTGCCGGCTCACTCGTTGTGGTGCCACTGCTCTTCCTCACTCCGGCTTCTCCGCAACTTTTCGTTGTTTTAGCGGCAATCAACGGCTTTTTCACGATGGGCCAGTGGACTTGGGTGGCTCTATACCCGGCCGAACTCTTCCCCACGCAGGTACGGGCCACGGCAATCACGTTCGTATTCAACACGACGCGCTTTGTCGTTGCCGCGGGCACGTTGCTCAGCGCCGCTGCGATCCATTTCTTCGGAAGTATAAGCGTCGCGGCGACCGTCTTAGGTTCCGGCTACATCGTCGGATTGCTGGTCACGCCGTGGATCGGACCTGAGACCAAAGGCCTTCCTCTCCCTGGCTCCGAAGTTCCCGACGACAAGACATGGATTCCACTCGAAACCGCAGCAGCAGGTCACAAATGACGTCGCATACGTTGGAAAAAATCCGGTTGCATCAGGCCAAGTCGCCTTTGTCCTTTCCCGACAGTCCGCTGTCGCGGATAGCCAAGCAACCGATGATGATCGGTCTTTTTCTACCCACTCAGACCGGAGGGTTTTCGCAATCGAAGCTGCCGCGCGGAACGGACTGGAATTTTGAATACAACAAGCATCTGACATTGACCGCGGAGAGTTACGGCTTCGATTTTGTCTTCGGTCTTCAACAGTGGGTGCAGAAAGGCGGCTTCGGCGGAGAAATAAAGTATCGAGAGAATTTTCTCGATCCTTTCATCTCCACGGTTGCAATTGGCGCGTTGACGAAAAGCATTGTGACGATTTCAACCGTCCACATTCTTTATGGCAGCCTACACCCGCTCTATCTCGCGAGGTTCGCCGCCACTGCCGATCACATCACTGGAGGCAGATTCGGCCTCAACATTGTCACAGGCTACGACGCCAAAGAGCCGCTCATGTTCGGCATGACGCGGGTTGAGCACGACAAACGCTATCAGCAGGCCGACGAGTTCACCTCGATCATGGAAGACTTATGGGTGGGAGGCGAAAATCTCACCTTTGATGGCGACTACTATCACCTCGAGGGGGCATACATCTCGCCGCGGCCGCGCTTTGGACGCCCCATACTTGTTTCCGCAAGCGCGTCTCAGGCCGGATTTGATTATGCGGCTCGCCATGCAGATATCGTCTTCACGTCAAGCCCCGCTGGGGCCGTGTTTGAGAATGCCATCGTCGCGCTTCCGGAGCATGTGGCGCAAATCAAGCGGGCGTATGAAAAAACCGGCCGCACAGCCAAGGTTATCATCTTCCCGCTCATCGTCTGCAAGAAGACGCGTGACGAGGCATATGCATACCGCGATGCGATCGTCGCCGGCGCAGATCTTGAGTCGATTGCCGCCTACACCAATCGTCATACGAAGGGTGATGCACACGGCTGGCCCAAGCACGTACCTGCCGATCGCGTACTCGGCGGACATATTCAGATCGTCGGTGATCCAACCGACGTTGCCGACGCCATCGGCGAACTTCATGAAGCAGGATTAGACGGCGTCCAGATTGGTTTCTACGACTACGGTCCGGACCTGGACTTCTTCGCCAAAGCTGTTCTTCCGCTTCTCGAGGAGCGCGGTTTGAGAAAGCCACGAGCATGAGTTCTGATATCATTCTAAATGCGACGATCATGGGTGTCGGTATGCACCTGGGAGCGTGGCGACATCGATCCGAAAACCCGTCAGACTATCTCAATATCGACTACTATCGTCAGGTCGCACAGCTTGCCGAGTACGGCAAGATCCACGCGCTTTTCCTGGCGGATACGCTCGCGGTCAGCGAAGAGAACTTCGAGCGGCCTAATCTCGGGGCGATGGATCCCACGGCGGTCCTCGGCGCTCTTGCCGCAGTGACAAGCCGAATTGGCCTCGTCGCTACCGCTTCGACGTCGTTCAATGAACCATTCAATCTCGCACGTCGCATCGCATCTCTCGATCATCTCAGTCGGGGGCGTGCGGCGTGGAACATTGTCACAACGTTCATACCCGACGTCGCAGCGAACTTCGGTAAAGGGCCACTGCCGTCGCACGCGGAACGCTACGCGAAGGCAGAGGAATTTGTAGATGTCGTCAATGCGCTATGGGATTCGTGGGATGATAGTGCACTCATCGGCAACAAAGATTCCGGCCTATTCGCCGATCGAAATCGGGTGCACGCGTTGAACCACATTGGGCGGTTTTTCTCGGTGCGAGGCCCGAGCACGTTGCCGCGGTCACCTCAAGGCCGACCCGTCCTTTATCAGGCGGGTTCATCTGACGAGGGGCGAGCTTTGGCCGCCCGCGTCGCCGATGTTGTTTTCGCCGTACAGAATACATTGCCGGACGCGATTGCGTTTCGAAAAGATCTTCGCCAACGAGCTGCTCTGCTAGGGCGCGATCCCAACGGCATAAAAATTTTGCCGGGGCTGGTAGCGATCATCGGCGGTACCGAGCGCGAGGCACAACAACGCAAAAGAGAGCTTGATGAACTCGCTGGCGACGCAGAGCTCAGGAAACTTGCGTCGCGCGTCGGCTTGCCGGTGTCGGAGCTTGAGTTGGACAAGCCGCTACCCGTCGAACGGATAAAGGCCAATGATAAATTCAATGCATCGCGAGGATTCCAAGCCGCCGCCATTCAGCTCGGTGCGTCCGAAAACCTTACTGTGCGCGACATCCTATATCGCAACGGGGGCGGTCATCCGCAGGTTGTCGGGACGCCAGAGCAGGTCACCGATTTTATTGAAAATTGGCATCGCGTCGGCGCCGCGGACGGCTTCAACCTGATGATCGACGAATTGCCTTCTGGGCTTCGCGCTTTCGTCGATGAGGTCGTTCCGTTGCTGCAACGACGCAACGTTTTTCAACTTGACTATCGCAGCGATACGCTTCGCTCAAACCTTGGGCTAAGGGATTTCCATGATACGTTACAAGACCGCCAACTGCGTCGCTCGTATTACGCTTGATACACCAGAGACGGGGAATAAGTTCACCTATCAGCTAATGCTCGATTTCATCGCGGCTTTGACATCTGCCGAGAACAGCGGCGCCGCGATTTTACTTCTCGATGCGACCGGACCCGACTTTACGCTCGGGCGCGATCAAAGCGAAAAGCTTGAAAATGTGAGCCGCCGAGATAGCCTGAAGCTTATCCTTCAAGCCAACAGCCGGTTACAGTCATTTCCAGGGGTGAGCATTGCGCTTATTCAGGGCCGTGCGATGGGGTTCGGTAGCGGGTTGGCACTTCATGCGGATATATCCGTGGGCTCGGATGATGCGGTGCTTGGATTTAACGAGATCAAGCATGGTCTCGCGCCGCTGGTGGTATTGACCTATTTGTCCGAATACGTCGGCCCGAAGGTCGCGAAGGAGCTGATTTACACAGGACGTGATGTTTCTGCAGACGAGGCGGTTCGGCTTGGACTTCTCAACCGGGTCGTCCCAGCAGCCGATCTCAAAGCTGCAGGCGAGCGTCTCATCGCGGAGCTAGGACAGTTCCACGCCGGTGCTATCCGGTTGATCCATGACTTCACCGAGGACCTTCCGGATATCACGACTGAGAATCCGGCAGTCGTCGGCATTGATCGTCTTGTCGCGTGGATAGAAGCTGGCAAACCCTAGCGGGTTGTTCGTTTCGCTTTGCGTTGCTGCCGCGGCAGGTCGCGAAGTTCCGCCAGCGTTTGGTTGTCGAGAACGCTGGCGATAGCGTTTCGGACATTTAGCATGGTGAGACGAATGGCGCAGGTATCGTCATCAACGCAGTCTTCACACTTCTGGAAAAAATTGTGCGAGGCGCAGGCTATGGGCGCCAATGGGCCATCGAGAACGCGGATCACCTGCCCAATATGAATTTCCTCTGGCAGGCGAGCTAAAAAATAGCCGCCACCCTTTCCCTTCTTGCTGTGGACCACAGCCGCCTTCTTGAGATCGCTCAAAATCGCCTCAAGGAACTTTTTGGGAATCTGGTTGGTCTCGGCGATGGTGGTGATCAATGCGACTTCCCCCGGCTTGAGACGCGCCAAATAGACCAAGGCCTTGAGCCCGTATTTTCCTTTTTTTGTCAGCATGAGTTGGATGATGTCTGCGTCGGATATGAGCAGCTCAAGAGCACAAATTTGATGAATAGCATAGAAGAAAAAAAGATAAGCGTTCCGCGCCTTCGGTCATCTTATCGCGGGTTAAGAACGGCCTGCTTTTGAAAAGTCGGATAATTCACGGAAGAGATAAGCGCGCATGACTATTCGCGAACAGGAATTTCACTCAGCAGCCTCGGAAATATCTAAGGTCGTCACCGTCACCGTCACCGTAAGTTGGAATAGCCCATCGAAAACACGAGTTCTAACAGATGCCATTGTCGCATCTCTGCAGTCTCGCCCAAAGTGGCGTCAAAGTCGAACGTTAGTGCGCAGTTCAGCGACATCTCGTATCCTATAACTGCAGCGGGCCTATGATGGACGCCAGGTGGAGTATTTCGGATCGGTCGTGATGTGCTCTTTGAGAATGATCCAGCGGCCGTCGCGACGTTCCATCGGGAATGTGCAAAATTGCCTAAGCTTCGCCTGGGAACCGTCGGTAAGAAAGCCGCCGCCGCGCAGAATGAAAGAAGCAACAGCGATATCGCCATCAGTCCATATCTGGATGCTGTCTTCCTCGGCTTTGATTGCCCATGACGCATCGTAGCGTTGACAAGACTGCCCCATACGGAGCGGTAATCCTTATGCCCATGGAGCAGGGATAGCTCGCCGCCGTAGTCGTCAATAACCATGGCATCCTCATCGAGAAGGTTCTCGAACTTTTCGATGCTCCACGGATACTCGCCGAACGTCCATGCATCTATGGTGGCGCGAACCCCAGCCACATCCTTGTTCGACATGGACTTCCTTCTCGTTTGCTCAATGTCAGTGCGAGCTCGGTCTGAAAGATTGTTCGCGTCTATAGCAAAGACGCGCGGAATACCCCGGTATGGGTAGCCGACAAGCTCTTTTACCGCGTGCTAGTTGGCTGATTTGAACGGCCTAGCTTCCTCCGACCAGGCGCTCAAAGGCATTGGTTGAAGGCGAGAGAAAATCGGCGAAATCCACTTCGTGAGCGTCAAATTTGGCTGTTGCTAGCCCACGACCTCGATCGTGACAAACTAGCTACGATCACCCGGACGATCTCACTTGACCAAGTGATACCTGCTGCGAGCGCCATCATCGAAGGCACGGTGCGAACGCGGGTGGTCGTCGAGATCAGATGAAATGGCGCCCGCCCCCTGGCGACAAGAACTGTACTGGGCGGATGGAACTGACCCTTCTCGCCGGTTAACGATTTCGACGATCCCTCTCCTAATCCAAGGCGGTTCACCCCTTCTGCTGCCCCGGTGCAAAGCTCCGGGTAGGCGGTCCCGCCGTGGAATGGATGGCGGAGCCGCATAGGATGGTACTTTCGAACTCTCGATCAAGAAACGCGCATGATCTAGCATTCATCGTACAGACTAAGTCGCCTACTTCTCTCCTAGAAAAGGAGACTTGTATGCTCACACCCCAGCAGCCCATTGGCTCAGGATTTAGTCGCGCCTCCACGACCGTCGACATCATCAAGGGAGTCGATCTGGTCGGAAAGGTAGGAATCATCACGGGCGGCTACTCAGGCCTTGGCCTTGAAGCCGCGCGCACCCTTGTCTCAGCCGGTGCGCGGATCATCGTGCCGGCGCGTGATGCCGAACGCGCACGCAAAGTCACCGCGGAAGCGGGCGGCGGCATGGAGGTTCAATCGATGGACCTCACCGATCCCGGCTCGATCGATAACTTCGCGCGTGACTTCGTTGAAACCGGCCTGCCGCTTCACTTCCTGATCAACAACGCCGGCATCATGGCGCTGCCCGAACTGAAGCGCGATGCGCAAGGCAACGAGCTACAGTTTGCCACCAATCATCTCGGTCATTTTCGGCTTACCCTCCGGCTCTGGCCAGCGCTCAAGCGAGCCGGTGGTGCGCGGGTTGTGTCGGTATCGTCGGCGGGACACCGCTTCTCGCCGGTCATTTTCGACGACATTAACTTCGAGCGCCGCAGCTATGACCCTTTCAAAGCGTATGGTCAGTCGAAGACAGCAAACATCCTCTTCGCGGTCGGCCTTGACCGACGGGGCAAGAACGCGGGCATTCGCGCGTTTGCGCTGCATCCCGGCGGGATCGCAGGAACGAATCTCGGCGCGCACATCGGGTTGGAAATGCTGAAAAAGACCGGGTTCATCGACAAGAATGATCGGCCGGTCGTCGATCTGTCCCGTGACCTTAAATCGGTGCCGCAGGGAGCGGCCACGCACGTCTGGTGCGCGGTCAGTCAGCAGCTCGACGGCAAAGGCGGGGTATTCTGCGCCGATTCCGATATCACGCCCATATTGCCGGAAGGCGGTTCGTCTGATCTGACTGAAGATCGTGCCAATCGCGGCACCGGCGTCCAAGCCTATGCGGTCAACCCGGATGCGGCCGAGGAGCTTTGGCGCAAAAGTGAGGAGATCACCAAGATTTCCATCCAAAGCTAACCGCCGGGATTGCGGCTGAGCTGGCTTGGTGTGTTGGAAGCAGCGCGAGCTGAGCTGCTTCCAACAAGTGATAGAGCTAGTGAGCAATCCAAGCGCGTATATTTAGACAAATCGGCTAAGCTTATTTGGATGCCAATCCTATTCGGGTTCGAATACCCGCCGTTTCACGGCACGGCGACGCTCCGAATAGGTTTGCATAGCTTCCTTCCGGAAGCGGCCCGGAGAAAGGCCGGTCGCCCTGCTGAAAGCGTTGCTGAACGCGCTCTCGGAACCATAACCGAGAGACCATGCGATGGTGGCAACCGAATGGTCGGTTTCACTTAGCTCTCTTTCCGCCAACCGCATGCGCCAGTTGAGCACATAGGTCAAAGGGGGCACTCCGACGACCTCCCGAAACCTGACCGCGAACGATGTTCGAGACATTCCAGACAGTTTCGCCAATTCCTCCAGATTCCACGAGTGTGAAGGTTCGGCATGGATAGCACGTAGCGCAATCGAGATGCGCTTGTCCTCGAGGGCGGTCAGCCAGTCGGCACCCCCGAATTTCGCGGTTCCGATATGGAGCCGCAGTGCTTCAACGAACAGCAGTTTTGCGAGGTGCGTGATCGCAGTCGTCGAACCGGCGCGCTTGCACAGGGTCTCCTCGGCCAATTCCGTCAGAAGCCAGCGCAGTTTGGCAGCCTCCGCGTCTTGACCGGTTACATGGATCACAGGAGGGAGGCTTTCGCGAAGAAAGCCACATCGTTGCTCATCGACCTCCAGTAGGCCTCCGATCATCATGAAATCGGAGCCTTCGCCGGCTCGCAAGTTCCCGTCGGCATCATGGTCGAGAGGAGCATCGCTGGCATGTCCAAGCCCCTCTGAGGTGCTGGCCAGGATAATCGATGGCGCCCCATTGGTGATCACGACATCACCTGCCTCGAAGCGAGCCGGCTCCGCAGCATTGGCTTCCGTCGCAAG
Source organism: Hyphomicrobium sp. MC1 (assembly GCF_000253295.1). Classification (NCBI taxonomy): domain Bacteria; kingdom Pseudomonadati; phylum Pseudomonadota; class Alphaproteobacteria; order Hyphomicrobiales; family Hyphomicrobiaceae; genus Hyphomicrobium; species Hyphomicrobium sp. MC1. The sequence goes on from NC_015717.1 coordinate 170,727, forward strand.
CCAGCAATGTCCTCTCACCACGGCAAGGAATTTCACCGCCTCGGAGCGTCGGAACTTTCGTGACCAGTCTCCGCCTGCAAGGAGCGTCCCCGTAAGGACGCATCGAGCATCAGCGAGATCAAGGACATCCGAGAGGGGATCTAAGTGCATTTTCGCACTATCGCGCAGAAATACCGCACTATCAATCATTCATCATTCGAAGAGGGTGGTCTAGGTCTGCGAAAATCTTATTATGGATGGAGTCCTCACATGCCATTGGACCACTTTATTACCCTTGGGCGCTCGGGCTTACGCGTAAGCCCGCTATGCCTGGGCACCATGACTTTTGGCGAAGACTTCGGCTGGGGAGCCAGCGAGGAGGAGTCACATGCGATGCTCTCCGAGTACCGCAACCGTGGCGGCAACTTCATCGATACTGCCAATATCTACACTGCCGGACACTCCGAGGAGATCGTCGGAAATCATCTGAGGCAGAACTGCCTTCGCCGTGACGGGATCGTGCTCAGCACCAAGTTCTACTGCAACCTGTTTCCTGGCGATCCCAACGGTGGCGGAGCAGGGCGAAAGGCATTGATCCAGCAATGCGAAGCTTCGTTGAAGCGGCTCCAGACCGACTACATCGACATCTATTGGCTGCACAATTGGGATCAGACGGCGCCGATCGAGGAGACGCTGCGAGGCCTCGACGATCTCGTCGCGGCCGGCAAAATCCGCTACGTCGGCTTCTCCGATATCCCCGCCTGGAAGACGGCCCAAGCCCAGACGATCGCCCATTTTCGAGGATGGACACCGATCATCGCGCTGCAGCTCGAATATTCGCTACTGGAACGGACCAGCGAAGGCGAACTGTTCCCGATGGCGCAGGGGATGGGAATGGGCGTCATGCCCTGGTCCCCGCTCAAGAGCGGTTTCCTGAGTGGAAAGTTCAGGCGCGGCGGTCAAGGCAATGTCGACACCAAGCGCACAGGCATGGTGGGCATTCCGAGCGAGGCAGACTACGACATCATCGAAGCGGTCGCCGACGTCGCCTCGGAGCTTGGCGTCAGCTCCGCATCGGTAGCACTGTCCTGGGTCAGGTCACGCGCGGGCGTCAGTTCTACTCTTATCGGCGCCAGACGCGTGGACCAGCTCAAAGCCAATCTCGATTCCCTGGATGTGGAGCTGTCGGCCGAATATTGCGCCAAACTCGACGCGGTCTCCAAGCCAAGGCTGAACTTCCCAGCCGACAACAATGCGACCTATGCCCCCGTACTCGGGTTCCCGGGAACCACGATCGACGGACGAACGGTGCGCTCGCCGTCAAGTCTGCACGAGTAATCTACTCGATAATTGTTAGCCAGAGACAGGTCGATACCCACGGCGCGCAGAGGCGCCTGACTACGGAAAAAAATAAGATCCTGGCGCTCGATCCAAATTGTTGGCGCTTACCACGAAGTAAAAAACGGAGTGCGCTTGAATGCGGCAGCTCACAAATGAGCTGAAGCTTTAGTCGCACGAAGTTGAAAAAATATAATCATCACGGAGAAGAAATGTTGAGGAGCGAGTTTATCTCGAACGCCCGGCGCAAGTCAGTGCACACTCTTCTTATTTGCTCGCTATTAGCTGCTGGTGGCGCCGTAAGCCCTTCGCATGCGCATAATTCCGACAGTGGAGGTCCGGTCGTCAATACTGTCCCTTGGGGATAGAAGACAAAAAGATTCTCTATTCCTGATTGCGTCGGAAGCGGTCGAGGATGACGGCGAGAATGATAACGATTCCAACTGTGAGCGTCTGATAGAAATCCGAGATGCCGATCATGTTCATGGCGTTCGACAGCATGCCGAGAATTAAAACGCCGTAGAATACCTGCAGTATGCTGCCGCTGCCGCCTGTCAAAGCAACGCCGCCGAGCACGACTGCCGCGAGTGATTGAAGCGTCAGCGTTGGGGCTGCGACGGGCTGTGCCGCGCCGACCCATGCGGTCATCACCAGGGCGCCGATGCCCGATGTCAGACCGGTGATGGTGTAGACGAGCATCGTATAGAAGGGAACATCGATCCCGGATTTTTCCGTCGCGGATCGGCTTGAGCCGATGGCATAGACATACCGTCCGAAAATTGTGCGACGAAGCAGGAAACCGCCGGCGATCATCGTCACACTGCTGATGATGACTGTAGACGGGATGCCAAGCACTCGCCCAAAGCCAATAGTATCCGTCAATGCATCAGGCACATTGTAGATGGGAACGCCATTCGAAAGGATGAGCGCGATCGCCTGCGCGATCGACATCATTCCGAGCGTGACAATCAGCGGTGTCGTTTTGAAATAAGCGATGATAAAACCGCTGGTCAGGCCGGCAAGTCCGCCGGTCAGAAGCATCACCGCAATGCAGCCGCCAATCCCGACGTGCGGTAATGCCGTGATGCCAGCCACGCCGGCCAGCGACATGACTGCGGCGATGGAAAGGTCGAGACCTCCGCTGATAATGGCGAAGGCTTGGCCGGTCGATGCGATCGCCAACGGAGCGACCTGGCGCGCGAGATTTTCGAAATTGCTCCAACTAAAGAAGCGCGGTTCGATGAGGCCGGCCGTAACGGCAAGCAGGACGATAAAGATAGGAAGCGCCAGATCTCTTATCTTGATGGCAGACAGTCCTGGAATTTGGTTGAGGCGCGCCGTCATCATCGATGCATTCGGTTGCGCGATTTTCATGGCTCATCCGGTCCTATCTCAAATGGTGTACGGCTACGTCGGATCGCGCGTCTCCAAGCACGTCGCCTATAATGGCTGCTTCGTCCGCCGAGGTGGGTGCAACGTATTCGTGAACGACCAAACCGTCGAACATCGTGAAAATAACGTCGCAAAGTCTGATGGTTTCGCCGAGGTCACTTGATGCAACCAGAATTGACAGGCCTTCGCGCACACGTTGGCGAAGAAGTTCATGAATGTCGCTCTTCGCGGAGACGTCGATGCCCGCCGTCGGATCTTCAAGAATGAGAAGCTTTTTCGCGTGGTTCAGACACCGGCCGAGCAGCACCTTTTGCTGGTTCCCGCCGCTCAAGCTGGTGATTGCAGCGTCGTCGTCGCCGAAACGTACGCCAAGTTTTCTGAGCTGATGTTGAGCCGCGGCGCGCTCTGCCTTTATCGAAATAACTCCGGCCCTGCTGAAGCTGCGCAGTTGGGTAAGTGTGAGATTCTCGCGCATGGCGCGCGTGGACAGCACGCCATTGCTAGCGCGCCCCGAAGGTAAATATCCGACACCGGCTGCAGCTGCTTCGGCGGCCGAGCGTGGCGCATATTCGCGGCCTTCCAGGCTTGCTTTCGGACCGGAAAACTTCTGAAGACCTGCGAGGCTTGCAACGATTGTTTCGCGTCCGCAGCCGACAACGCCATAGAGCCCTACGATCTCCCCGCGGGCGATGCGGATTTCGGGAGCGCAGCCCTGACGATTGGGCAAGTCGTGCAGAAGCAGCAATTCATCCTTGGGGCGTTTGTGTCGCGTCGGAGTGCTGAGCGGACGGTCCTGCTTTCCCGAAAGCTTCTGCAACACGTAAGCGGCATCGACGCGGTCATCGACTGCAAAAGAGTCGACTAAGGCGCCATCTTTCATAACGCTTACCCGGTCTCCGGCCTCGATAACCTCATCGATATGGTGCGTGACGAGCACGATTGTCATGCCGGATGTCTTTGCCCGTTCCAAGATTTCGAAGAGCTTTCGCTTCTCGACAGCCCCGAGCATTGCTGTCGGCTCATCCAAGATGAGAACGCGTGGGCGCAGCGCGAGCGCCTTGGCGATCTCGATCAACTGTTGCATGGCAATCGGGAGATGCTTGGTTGGTATATCTAGGTCAATGCTCAATCCGAGACCAGTAAGAAGCTCCCGGCAGCGGTGGCTTTCCTTCGCCGTTCTTAGAAGCGAGAATGGATGAGAGCCGCGCTCGTTGCCCAAACATATGTTCTCTCGAACGGTCAGATCCGGCGCGAGCGAGAGTTCTTGGAAGACAAGCACCACTCCACTTTTTCGGGCGTCGGCAATGGATCGAAAGCGTGTTGCCGTGCCATCGAGAAGGATGAAGCCGTCATCGGCGCGATAGAGGCCACCTACGATCTTTCCGACGGTTGATTTTCCTGCTCCGTTTTCACCGAGCAGGCAGTGAATCTCGCCCGGAAGAAACCTCAATGATACGTCGCGTAGTGCTTGCGTCGCACCAAATCGCTTCGAGACATTGCGAATTTCAACGGCCGGTGCGAGAGCGTTTGGCGCGCTTTCTAGCACTCTGTCGCAATCGGATGCTGATTGGTTTGGCATCGAGGCTACTTCACTGCATAGCCTGGACCGACCACGCTTTGGGCGGAAGTTCGTACATATCGAAAGGATAGCTATCTGCGTTCTCTTGCGTGATCATCGTAATGGGGACCATCAATGCAGGATAAGGCGTTCCGGCTTTTGTCAGGTTGGGCGTCGGGAGACCTTCGTTCTCGCGGATCGCATATTGAACGATGAGGCGCCCCATGATGATTCCGGCCTCCGAGCATATGGCGAGAAGGCGTCCGTCCTTCAGCATTGGAATGGCTTCACGTACGACCGAACTCGAAACGACCTTCGTGGTTTTGCCGAGCTGCCTGGCGGCCTGGACGGCACCCATGCCCAAAGAAATTTCCGGCGTGTAGATGAAGTTTGCGTCCGGATTCTTCAAAAGAAGGTCGGCCGCCTGCGAGAGGCCCTGCTCGATTCCGAGACCGCCGCCTACGGCGCCATCAATGACTTTAAGGCCGGTGCATTTCTTGGCTTCCTCTTCGAAGCCGACGTGCCTGAGATGCGCCCATTCGGCGCCAGCCGGACCTGGGATCGCGATGACGGATGCGTCGGCCGCTCCTTTTGTTTTGCAAATGACATCTTCGAGTGCAGACCCAATCGCTTTGTCGTCTTGGCCTACTCCGAAGGCCACCGCAGAGCTGTTCACGGGAATGCCTGCGGCAACGACTTTGACGCCGGAAGACTTCAGATTCCGAAGGATTGCATTGTAGCCATCGAAGGCGGCGGCGCCGATCACGACGACGTCGGCGCCGAGAGACTTCAAGGTTTCAAGCTGAGCGAACTGTTCTTTGACGTTTCCATAGCCTCCGGCGACCGAGACTTGCAGCACCTTGACGTTCGAGCGTTTGGCTTCGTCGACGATGCCGTAGGCGATGCCTTTCCAGAAGTCGTCGTGCAGATGGACCAAGGTAACGCCGATTTTTAGCGGCTTCTTAGCGACGATGGGAGCAACGATGTTGCGGAGGCGGTCTGGTTCGCCGGCATGCGATCCCGTTGCCGCGACGAGCGATAGCCCGAGGGCCATAGTTGAGATCAGTATTTGCCGAGCCGTGAGTGGGATGAGACCGCGAACAGGCAAAGCGCTTCTCCTGATGAGATGACCCAAAACTGCGTTTCATTTCTCCGGTAATGCTAATCGGCTCGATGTCCTCAACATCACAAGACGAAGCCGCGCAGCTTAGCTTCGCTCACGAGTTCCGAGACCACGCTGACTGCGAGGCTAAGGCGGCTTTTCGTTGCGGGAATGAGGCCAATTGGCGCGCGAATGCGCGCCAGGCTCTCGGGGCTCACGCCAGCATTATGAAGCTCTGCAATCCGTTTTGCGGCGACTGCATTGCTTCCAAGCACGCCGACGTAAAAGCAGGCGGAGTGCAGGAGCGTTTGGATGACTGGGATTTCCCAGTGGTGATCGTGGAATATCAATATCGCGGCTGACCAGGCGTCGACATTCGTGTCGATGGCATGGGAGGGATCAGACATTTGGCGTGCCGGAAGGCCAAAGCTCTGGATATCGCGGTAGGTGGACTGATCGGGCGTCGCGATGTCGAGAATGAAGCCGATGGAGGAGAGCAGATGCGCAATCGCCGCCATGCTCGGCCCGGCGCCGATCAGATGCACCTTGACGGTCGGGATAACAGTGCGGCGAAAGAACGGGCCATCCCTTTGGCTTGCTATTTCCAGAGCGCCGGGAAGCCGATCGACTTGGCTTTCGCCTGTTTCCAGATTGGTTACATGGGACACGAACTCGCGATTTCGATTGGCTTCCATCAGGCGTTCGATAATCCGATCGTCGGGTGCCTGATCTATGAATACATCGATGCCGCTTCCGCACGGAAGCTGCACGTCGAAATACGGAGAGCCTCTTCCATATCTTACGAGCTTGTTTTGGCCGTCGCGGATGCATAGCTGCGCTTCCATCGCGACGGCGCTTTCGAGGCAACCGCCGGAGAGATAGCCGACATAATGGCCCTCTGACGAGACCGCCATCATGGAGCCCAGAGCACGTGGTGAACCGCCCTCGATGTTGACCAGTGTAACGAGCGCGCACTTGAGGCCCATACGCCGCCAAGCAAGAAAGCTTGGCAGTACATCTTCGCCCGTGACGAGATTGCGCTCAATCGCCTGCGTCTGAAACTGCGGATTCATGGGTTTCACGAAAGCAGACACCGCGTGCCTCGGAGCGAAGATCAAAATGACGAAAACTGGCGGAGGACTCGCAAAGAGCTGTCCTGACCTAAGAAACCCCCGGTACTACGCGGCCTGAGCAAGAGGCGGATCGTAGGCGATGTAACCCATGCCGCAGATCCACTCCATCACAGGTTCGTAACCGACGATGTGTGCCGGTGCGCCGCCCATGGCGCCCATGACTGCAACCCAATTGAGGATCTCGTGGCCGCCGTGGCCGCCGCCTTCCTCCACTTCCTCGTAGGTCATGCCCCGAAGCTTCTCGGCGTCGCCCTTTGCGAATGCTTCGATGATCTCACGATCCCAATGCGCATTGACCAGAGGGTGCTGAATGCGCAGCGGCCACTGCATTTTTGAAGCCATTTCGATTTCATAGCTTGCAAGATCTGAATAAAGGCTTGGATCTTCGAGCGCGACCTGGCGGCCCTCCGTCTGGTAGCGCTTCATGCGCATCAGGAACTCGTCGTCTTCTGGGGCGCCCTCTGTCCATACGGGCGGCCAATGTGACAGTCCGCCTGTCGCCAGAAACGCGACACGTAAATCGCTTGGCAAGCCATCGACGATTTTACGGACTGCGACGCCGAAATCGTAGGCTCGATTCATCGTCGGCAACGGCGGCGAGAAGACGTTGATGTAAAGCGGCAGCACAGGGACGTCGAAGTTCGGTGTCAAGAATTTGAGGGGGACGAGAAGGTTGTTGCCATACTCGATCTCACCCATGCGCGCGACGTCGAAGCCCAGACCGACAAGACCGCGCAGCATGGCTTCACCGAGTTCCGGCTGCCCATCGATGACGGCCTTCTTATCGAACTTCAGTGCTTCCATCATGTAGTCGGCAGGGCCGCTATGTGTCTGCGCGATCCCGACTGCGAACGTCGGCATCAGGTTACGGAAGTGGTTCTCGAAATGATCGTCCAGGAAGGCGATGATGACGTCGGGCTTGGCCTCCTGGAGTCGGCGCGCGCATTCGGCATGTGCCGCGGCGACGCTATCTTTCATTTCTTGGCTTGGCGCATCAGGCCACCCAAGTACGCCTGGGGCATGCGACATGCTCAGCGCTGTTACGACTTTTGCCATAGGAGACTCCTATCTTTCGTCCTTCAATAAAGCCACGTTCGTCGGGCGGCCCCAGCCGTTGGGTTTAGAGGTAGCTCCTGCCACTTCGAGGCGGAGGGATTTATCGGATGGTGGAATTCTTCACCTCCCGGCCACGTCGGTGCCCAAAATTTTCACCCATCAAGTTGATCAAGCTCGACAATTCTGCAGCCGAGCTGCCGGCAACGAAATCGTCGATCATCGGCAGCGCCGCCTGCATGCCCTTGGTAAGCGGCTCGAATCCGGGCGTAGATTTGTGCGGGTTTGCCCATATGACCCGGTGGCTCAGCGCCTGCAGCCGTAGCATTTGCTCGCGAAGCAGATCGGCGCCGCCACGTTCCCATCCGTCTGAAGCGATTACGACGATCGCGCCGCGCGCCATGCCGCGCTGACCCCAGATGTCGAGAAACGCGCGTAGCTGATCGCCGAGCCGCGTTCCTCCTGACCAGTCAGGAACGGCACGGGAAGCCGCAAGCATCGCGGCCTCGGAATCTTTCGTATCAAGGTGTTTCGTGATGCGTGTGAGCCGTGTCCCTACCGTGAAAACTTCCGTTCTCCGTCGTGCGCACGAATAGGCTGCATAGCCGAAGCGCAGCAGACCGGGCGCAAACGGCGTCATGGAGCCGCTGACATCGAGGAGAAGGATGCGCTTGCGCGGACGAGAGCGCGGCAGGCTCATGAACAGGCGATCGGGCTCGCCGGCACGGGCGTACGCCGCCTTCACCGTTCGTCGGATATCGATAGGTCCACGGTTCGAACTTTTTCGCCGTCGTCCCCGTTGCATCGCCACGTTTGAACGCAATTGGGCAATGAGTTGGAAGATCAATTCCCGTTCTTCTGCCGAGAGCGCCGAAAGTTTCCGCGTGCGCAGAACTTCGACGGCGCTAGCAGCGCCCATCTCGATCTCGCGATCATCATCTTCTTCTTCATCCAAGGTTTTCTTCATGAACCCGGCCGAGCCTGGGATCATCGGCGCGGCATCAGGATCAGGCAGGATCTCTGTTGCGAGCGTATCGTGGCCAAAAAAGTAGCGGGCGAAACACGCGTCGTATCGTGCCACATCTCCCGGCGAACCGCAGAGCGTCGTGCGACCGCATAGGAACAATGCGTAAAGACCGCCATCCTTGATGGCCGTGGTTGCTTCGAACAGCATTTCGATGCGGCTCGCATTGATGTAAAGGCCGGCGTCCCGCAGCGTGTTGATGAAACCGAGAACCGATTCCTGCGCAGCGTGCATCTGGTCAGGCCCCTTGCGGCACCAATAGACTGTATTTGCCTGCGATCACGCGCGCCTGGTCCTCATGGTATTTGAGAACCGTGCCGAGCGTCAGTGCAGCTTCTCGGGGCGTCATTTCGGTCGCGCCGAGCGCAAGAAGCGACCGCGCCCAGTCGAGACTTTCGGCGATACCGGGAGCCTTGAGCATGCCGGCTCCTCTGAGACGCGCGACCGCCGCCAGAATCTGATCCGCGAGGCGAGTTGGGATCGCTGGAAAGCACCGTTCGATAATGGCGCGTTCGCGGGCTATGTTCGGATGCTCGATCCACTGATAAAGGCAGCGGCGCTTCAATGCGTCGTGAACATCGCGCGTTCGGTTCGAGGTGACAATCACGAACGGGGGGATAGCGGCCTTGATCGTCCCGAGTTGGGGAACGGTGATCGCGTATTCCGACAGTGCTTCGAGAAGGAACGCTTCGAACTCATCGTCGGCGCGGTCGACCTCGTCAATGAGAAGTACGCTCGGCGTCGTCTCGAAAGCCTTGAGGATAGCCCGCGGCTGCAGGAATTTCCGGTCGTAAAGCTCGCTTTCGAGGCCGTCCGCATCCTGTCGTCCGACGGTCTCTGCAACCCGCATGTGCAGGAGCTGACGTGAGAAATCCCAGGCGTAGAGCGCGTCGGATTCGTCGAGACCTTCGTAACATTGCAGCCGGAAGAGCGGCCAACCGAAAGCTTCCGAAACGGCGTGCGCAAGCGCGGTCTTGCCAACGCCCGGCTCGCCTTCGCAGAAGAGCGGGCGATGGAGTTGCAGCGCAAGGAAGACGGACGCACTGACGGTTTCCTCGGCGAAATATCCGACCGCTTCAAGTTCGGAACCGAGAGCTTCGTAGTCGGCCGGGATTTGACGTGACGTCATGACCATCACGCCGTCTCGAGCGCGGACGTCGTCTCTGCTTCACCTCTCATAACGCGGGCGGCCTCCATCGCCGCGTCGACGATGTGCTGATAGCCAGTGCAGCGGCAGAGATTTCCGGAAATCGCAACACGAACCTCGGTGCGGGTCGGATTCGGATTTTCTTCCAAGAAATTTTTCAGAACCATCAGCATGCCAGGCGTGCAAAAACCGCACTGCAGCGCGTGGCATCTATGGAAAGCAGCCTGCAGAGGATGGAGGTCGACGGCATGCGAGCTCATTGCATCGAGCGGCTTATACACGCTCGCGAGCGTTTGCGTCGTGATGTGGGTTACGGGCGCGACGCGCTGCTGTGACAGAGATTCCACCGTATAGACGGTCGCTCCCTCGGCCTGCAGTGCCAACAGGTTGCAGGATTTGACCGTTGAGCCGTTGAGATCCACCGCGCAGCAGCCACAACGCGCTTCGTAGCACCCCGCATGTGTGCCGGTCAGGTGTCCGACATCGCGGATGAAATCGATCAGGAGCGTTCGTTCGTCGACATCACCCATTACAGGCTTTCCGTTGATGGTCATGGTTATCTTGGTCATGCTGGAAGGGCTCCCGTAGACAGGCGGGTCAATACTCTTGTCGCGAGCGAAATAGTCAGTTCGGCTTGATACTTTTGAGCACGTGTAACGGCTTTATCCGGTGGCAGCACTTCCGCCGAGACGCGCTGGGCAATTTCGGCCAGCGACAGGGCTGCGAGGTTCTGACCTTTCAGCGTTTCGGTAACGCCAGTGGCGATGCTCGGAGCCTTTGCAACGCCACCGACGACCAGGCGCAGACGCTCGATTGTACCGTCGGCTGCGAGCGCAATGGCACCCGCGACCGTTACGATCGCCGCGTCAAATGTCCGGAACCGGAATTTCTCGAACGCGACTGCGCTCCAATAAGGGAGTGGAGGAACCGTAATTCCGGTCAGGATCTCATCCGGCGCGATGTTGGTCCCGCCCGATGCGTTGAAGAAGGCATCGGCGCTAAGCATGCGGACGCCTTGCACCGAAGTGAGCTTAAACATTGCTTCGATGCCGCTCAGCAATGTCGGGACGTCGAAGCGAATTCCAGCTTCGCAGACAGCGCCGCCGATCGTCCCCATGTTGCGGACGGATCGATCCGCAAGATTCCCGGCGACAGAAGAAATTTCACTTTGCCAGCCTGGGAGCGTCATTTTTGCGAGCTTAGCGTAAGTCGTGCACGGACCGATGTCGCGCGAGCCGTCTTCCAGTTCGGTAGCGCCAGACAGTCCGGGGACGTCAGCTATGGAGATGACGCTGCTCGGCCGCTTCTGACGCTCTTTGAGAGCCAGGAGGAGGCTTTGTCCGCCAGCGATGATCTTTGCATCCGATCCTGCCTGCGCGAGAACGCCAATGGCATCGTCGAGCGTGGCAGGCCGATAAAAATTGAATGGGGTCAAAAGAAGAGCTCCAATTCGCCTTTGGGTTTCGGCCACGACATCGCATCGCGCGGACCTTCGTAGTCCGGCATGTCGTCGGGGTAGCGGAAGTCTGTTTTGCCGCTCCGTTCCTTCTCGCGAAGGGCAAGAAGCACGCGATCCGGTGTAATCGGAAGTTCCGTGAAGCGGACGCCGATTGCGTTGGCGATGGCATTGCCGATAACGGCAGGGACGGGGCCTGTGCCGGATTCGCCTGCACCTTTTTGGCCGCCAGGAATCGTTTTCGATGGCGCCGGTATTTCGAAAAGCTTCGTCAGTTCCGGCATATCGGCAGCTTGCGGCGCCTGATATTCGGCGAACGTTGCGTTCACCATGTGGCCCATCTGATCGTAGACGTAGTCTTCGCCAAGAGCCATGCCGATGCCCATCAGGAAGCCGCCCTGATGCTGGCCTTCGACGATGAGGGGATTGATCACCGTCCCAGTGTCGTGCGCCATGACGTAGTCGAGAACATCGATGTGTCCAGTCTCCGGACATACGCGGATGTGCGCGGCATGCGCTGCGCCTGCGTATGTCACGGAGAAATTGCCGGAACCGTCTGGAGCCTCACGATCGGTCGGCGTGTCGTAAGTCGCGACGGCTTCAAGCGTCGGTTCGAAGCCTGGCGGCAACTGGTGCGTACGATAGGCCGAGAAGCTCGCTAGGTTTTCGAGATAAAGGCCGCTCTCGCTCAAGCCGCGGACATAAACGCGATCCTGTCCGGTTTCGAGATCCTGCGGATCGGCTTCCAAGACGTGCGCAGCGATGGCGACGATCTTTTCGCGCAGCCGCTCGGCCGCTGTGCGGCATGCCGTACCGAGAACGGCCGCGGCGCGACTTGCGTATGTGCCCAAGCCGAACGGTGCGTTGGCGGTGTCCGGCGGCGCAAGGAAGATTTTCTCGAAGCCGACGCCGAGGACGTCGCTGACGATCTGTCCGAGAAACGTCGCGTGGCCTTGGCCGTGCGTGACGTCGCTCGAAAAGATCGTGACCGTACCGTCGGTTTCGAGACGGAGGCGAATGGCAGACAGGTCCGTGTCGAAGGAGGGGTGGCGGCAGCTCGTGTATTTCATCGAGATCGCCATGCCGACGCCTTCGTATGGCTTCGGGTTAGCGCGCTTTTCCTTCCATCCAATCTCGGCCGCAGCAAGCTGCAAGCATTCGTCGATCGACGTCGTATCCACTTCTTGGCCGATGGGCGTGCGCACAGGGCATTGCTCGCCCCTGATCGTGTTGATTGCGCGGACATCGAGCGGATCGAGACCCAGAGCATTGGCGGCCATATCGACGAGCTGTTCTTTGGCCCAGATGATCTGCGGAATTCCAAAGCCGCGCAACGCGCCACCAGGAGCTGTATTGGTGTGGACGATTTCTCCGTCGATATGAAGGTTGGGGATCGGATAGGGCAGCAGACCAACATTTGTGCCGATATGCACGACCTGATTGCCCCAGAACGACAGCGCGCCGGAATTCTGGATGATGTAGTCGCGATAGCCGATGATTTCTCCCGTCTTCCTGAAGAACATCTCGGCGTGCCTGATCTGGGAATTGCGCGCCGTTCCAACGCGAAAGACATCGGCGCGCGACAGCACGAGATGGACCGGGCGCCCGAGCCGCATCGAGAAGATGCACGCAATGACCTCATGCGGAAACATCTGCACTTTGGAGCCGAAGCCCGCTCCGACTTCGGGCGCAACAACACGCACTTTGTTGCGCGGAAGCTGTAAGACGTCGGCGATGCTGTCGCGGAGCATGAAGATCGACTGCGTCGAAGAATAGAGCGTCAACATTCCGGTGAAGGAATCGAAGCTCGCGACGCAGCCGTGTGGATCAAGCGCAGCACCTGCCTGTCTATTTGACGAGAAGCGTTGACGGACGACAAGATCGGCTTCGTCCTCAGCTGCTGAAATATCGCCAATGCGGACACGGTAGCGATCGAAAATGTTGCCTTCGCCGAACTCGTAGTTGATGCCCTCCTGAATGAGCGGAGCGTCATCGGCGAGCGCGCTCTCGGCGTCGACCATGACCGGAAGGTCGTCGTACTCGACGCTGATCTTTTCGAGCGCATCGAGCGCCTGATATTTCGTATCTGCGACGACTGCCGCGATTTCCTGACCTTCGAACAGGACCTTGTCGGTCGCGAACGGAAAATGATCGCCGACGAGCAGGTCCTGCATCAGGTCGCCCCAGGGCTTGACCTTTCCGACAAGCTCCGGTCCGGCCAAGACGCCGTGAACGCCGGGCATCGTTGCCGCGGCAGATGAATTGACCTTGATCCGGGCGTGCGCATGCGTGCTGCGAAGGATCTTAGCGTAAAGCATTCCAGGAAAGCGCAGATCGTCAATGAAACGTGCTGTACCTGTTAGCAGCGCTAAGTCTTCAGTCCGGGGCACGGATGTACCGACGAGCCGGTCCGATTTGTCCAATAGAGTCGCTTCGACTTTTTTGTCCATGAGCGTCACCACGTCAGGTAGGATATTGCGGCGAGCATGCGCCGACGCTCCGTTTCGTTACCGCGCACTTTAATGCGTCCGGCGATCAGCTCGATCGCGGCGGTCGATTCGTCGTAGTAGATGCGCTGCATAGTCTCGGAGAGCATGATGGTGAGGATCCGGGGATTTTCCGCTAGGCCCGGTGTAACGCTCAGAACGCGGCCTTCGTCAATCATCACCGTGAAATCCTTTTGTAGATCCGGCATGCGGACGATCATGGGCCAGTCCCGCCAAGACTTGACCGAAATGACGGTGTCCTTGTTCGGGTTCCATTTCCGCATGTAGTACTGGTCCATCACCTCGCGCATGTAGTCCGCCGTCACATCGGTCGGCTTCGGCAGGTATTCGTAGGCGGCGGATGCTTCCATGGGCGTATCCTCGAGTTGGATCAGAAGGACGGGTGGCAGGGCCACCCGTCGGATATTCGTTAGAGACGTGCGGCACTTGTCCGTTGTCTAAGGACCTGATCGCGATAGAAGCCGCCGCGTTTCGTCCTCGGGACGATGAAGTGATCGTAAGCCATGAAGGCGAGCACCGTTCCGTACCAAGCCAAGCCTGCCTTCCAGTTCGTCATAAAGATCGCGAAGGCGATGATTCCCGAAAGCACGAGAAGGAAGATTGCAACTGGCATGCCGAACGGCACTTTCAGCGGACGATCCATATTTTTGCGCTGGCGCATGCAGATGAAGAACAGCGCGATGATGAAATAGAGGCTCGCTGACCAATTCGAGAGCATCTCGATGATGAAAAGCGTGTCAGTGATATAGGCGCCGACGAGTGCAAGAACCGCGAGGATAAGGATCGCAACCCACGGCACTGCCTTGGAGGAGTATTGTCCGACCGGACGGGGCAGGGCGCCCTGCTGCGAATAGAGCGCCAGCACCTTGCCTTCTGCCATGAAGTAGACGCTCAGGGTCGTATATGTCGCGATGAGCATACTGGCGAGGGCGAGATAGAAGACCGGTCCGTCGCCGAGCTTTTCATGGATGAGGCCGACGGTTGGAACCGGCATTGCAACTAGTGCCGCCACCGGTGCGGCTGCCAGAATGCCGAGTGCTAAAGGAATTTGGCGAACCCAAAGCTGCCAGGCTGCAGACAGAAGCCCCACGTCACGCGAGACGGTGAAGTCGCTCCATTCATCGACGAGCACCTGCTGCACTTCGAGAACAGCAGCCATGATGCCGATCCAGAAGCCGGCAACCGTGAAGGGCGTCAGCCAGTCGACCGTTGTGCCTGCGGGAAGGCCCCAGTTGGCGGCGAAATCGACTTTATTCGCGAGCAGGTACCAGACGCAGACTGCAGCGATGCCGTCACCGATCAAGGTGAGAACGACGAGAAGCGACTGGACTTTACCGGTTACCTGATTGCCCAAGAGGTTCAGGCCAACGACGGGTCCGATGACGACAAATGGCCAGATCCACGTCGCAACGGTTGGAAAAAGACCTTGGAATAGGCCCGAGGCCACTTGCAGCTCAAGCCACATGAAGACGCCGTAAACAGGGGCGTATCCGACGAAGTAGGTCGTTCCGAGAGAGAAGAGACCGGCTTCGCGTCCATACGATTGGATCGAACCCGGTTCTGGAACAGCCGTGATCATCTCACGGTAGAGCCACCAGGCGCAGTGGATCACCACGACGCCAATTGCAAAGCCGATAATACTCCATTTCAGTCCGTAGAGGCTTGCGATGTAAACGATCCATGCAAAGCCTGCAGTGAAAAGCATCTCGCCCGTACCGATGGCCGAGACGTCGAACCAGTTTAGAGCTTTCTCATTCACAAGTTTTATGTCGTCGCTGGATTCATCGAATTCCGAGCGGGTCGTGTCAGCGGCCATCGTGACCTCCTGGCAAATGGAAATTCGCGTCGTGTGTCGCGGTGTCTTTCACGCTTGCGGTCACATTACGAGGCATTCGCGGACTGCTGGCCGAGTTTCCGGATAGCGGAATTCGCCGTGTGCGGCGGTTGCTCGCCGCGGTATGCCACAGCGAAATGAGGATGCGGTGGCGTCACTATTGGCGAGCAAGCGATGGGCGTTTGCGAAGGGCCGCATCCAAGGAGATGGCCGCAAATGGCAAAGACAGTTGAAATCGCCGGCGCCGGGTTAGCTGGTCTATGCGCCGCCGCCCGGTTCTCTCAGCTCGGATGGAAGGTGACACTTCACGAGCGCGCCAAAGACCTTCGCATGTTCGGTGCCGGGATCTGGTTATGGGAAAGCGGCCTCAAAACGCTCTCGATTCTGGGCGCATATGATCAAGCCGTGGCAAGGGCGCGCCGCATCTACGAATGGCGCATCGTCGATTCGCGAGGCCGTACGCTGATGTCCCGCCCGATGCCGGATCATGACCGTATGTTGCTTCCTCCGCGCGCCGATCTCTATCAAGCTCTCATTGATCGTTGCGTGGCTAATGGTGTTGAAATCATAACTTCTTCGATCGTCACGGAAGTTCGTCCGGAAGGTGCTCTGGTGACGGAAGCCGGCGAGCGGCAGGCCGATCTCGTCTTAATCGCAAACGGCGCGTATTCCGTGCTCAGAGAGCAAATTCTCGGCACTGCATGGATGGATTTTGGTGTCGAAGCCGGAATACGTATGATGATTGGCAACCGTCCGGATGATCCGACGGATGTCATCACCGAATATTGGAACGGCCCGTGGCGGCTTCTCTATAACCCTTGCACCGAGGGCGAGAACTATATCTTCCTGAGCGCACCCGTGGACGATGAGCGCGCCCGCGTTCTGCCGGTCGATCGTGCGCTTTGGGCCGAGAAATTTCCCGCCGCGGCCGGCCTCGTTGAGCGTTTTTCAGAAGCCAGCCGCTGGGATCGCCTCGTCAATGTGCGTTGCCGGCGGTGGTCGCAAGGAAAGGTCGCGATTATCGGCGACGCCGCTCATGCTATGCCTCCCAATCTCGGACAGGCTGCGAATACGGCCTTCACGAACGTCATGGCATTGGCGCTCGCGGCCGATAAGGCGAACGATATGCCGTCAGCGCTTGTCGCCTGGGAGCGACATCAGCGCGCACTAACCAATCATGTTCAATGGTGGTCCTATCTCTACGGTTATGTGCTTAACCGATGGCCGAGGAGCTTCGAATCTTTGCGATCGGACGTTCTGAGCGCGATGTCGAAAACGGAATGGTTTGACGAAGCCTTGAACCGCGGTGCGCGCCACATGCCGTTGGCTTGAGGCGCGTCGCCAGCACGTGAAGAGAAGAAAAATCAGGAAGCGCGCCGGTAACAACCGGCGCGTTTTACTGTATTGCGGATCTTTCCGATGCCGGAGATTTCGCATTCCACGACATCGCCATCGCGCAGGAAGCGTGGCGGCGTGAAGCCGATGCCGACGCCCTCGGGCGTGCCCGTCGCGATAATGTCACCTGGCGAAAGTGTCATGACTTTCGAGATCGTTTCAATCAACACCGGAATATCGAAGATCAGATCCCGCGTACTCGCGTTCTGGCGAACCTCACCATTCACACGGCAAATGACGCGCATGTCGCGATAATCAACTTCATCGGCGGTGATGATCCAGGGTCCCATTGGACAGAACCCGTCGGGGCTTTTTCCGAGAAACCATTGCTTGTGGCGCTGTTGAAGATCGCGGGCCGTGACGTCATTGACGATCGTGTAGCCAAATACGTGCGCCATGGCTTCATCGCGAGGTATCGCGCGGCCGCCTTTGCCAATAACGACTGCAAGTTCGCATTCATAGTCGACGGCTTGATCTAGCCCTGGAACTAAAGGGATGTCGCTCGCCGGCCCGCTGATGGTCGTCGATGGCTTCGTGAAGATGATCGGAAATTCCGGCACTGCGTCGGCCGATGAGGTGCTGCTCGAGTCAAAGCCGCTCTTGGCAAACTCGTTGGCATGAGCGCGATAGTTCTTACCCACGCACATGATATTATGCGGAGGGTTCAAGATCGGGGCCACGAGGTCGCCAAAATCAAGCGGTCTGCCCGGAGGCAAATTCGCTATTGGCTCCGCTTCCATAAGAAGCGGAATGGCCGCCGCAAAATCGCTCATAGCGCCCGCAGGCATCCCTTTGAGCACCTCGCCGAGTGGATAGTACGTCTCGGCGGTGGCATCCAAAAGAACTATGACGTCATTCGATTGGCGTTTGATCGTCGCAAATTTCATTTTTCTCTGAAGACCTTATCGCGTCTGATTGAGGCGGGCGGCTCTTGTTGGTTCAAAGCGCGGCAATCGCCGAGACTTCGATCCTGAACTCGGCGTGGACGAGCCGATTGATCATCAGCAGTGTGTTTGGCGGGTAGGCGCCGTTTGCGAAAAACTTCGGAAATTCGCGAAGGCGATAGGCCATGAATTTCGGAATTTCGTTTGGATCGACCATGTAGGTCGTGAACTGCACGACGTTGGACCAATCCGCATCGCAGCTTTGCAGGGCGGCAAAAAGGTTCGCAAAGATCTGTACGCACTGACCATCGAAATCTTCAGGTGGCACCGCTATGCCATCGGTGGAAATGCCAACTTGGCCGGCGATAAAGATGTACTCCGATGCCTTCACCCGCGTGATCTGCGAGTACTGTCCGAGGGGTTTTCCGAGCGTCGGAGGAGTGAAGATTTTGATGTCAGCCATAACGTGTCCTGTGCGCGTGAAGCTATGAACCGCCAACTTAAGTGGCAGCACGGGCATCGATTTGCCTACTGCACAGGCATGCACTGATCTCACCTCGCGGTGGGAACGCTTTCTGCATCCCGGAAATTACCAATGTGCGACTTGATCGCCCCGTCGTTCAATTGACATCATTCCAAATCCACGACATCCTTTTCAAAAATTCAAAGCAGACTGTACGCAGCTAGGTGAGAGGAAGTCGTCGGTATTAGTCCTGGTAGGCAAAGATATGGGGCCTGACGAACTCGAAGACACAGAGCAGCCATTGAGCGCTCGCCCGACTAAGGCGAGGCGCGCTGACGGCGATCTTGTTCAATCGTTGAACCGAGCCATAGCCATTCTCGAAATTTTGTCGGAAGGAGGCTGTCGGCTGAAGGATGTTTCGGCGCGCGCCAACCTCCCACCCTCGACCACTCATCGTTTGCTCACAACGCTTGAGCAGAAACGTCTCGTTCGTTTCGATCGAGAGGAAAACCTTTGGGACATCGGCAGCAATTGTTTCGCCATTGGAGCGGGCTTTTTGCGCCGAAAGCACTTCATGTCCATTGCTGTTCCGAGGATTGAATGCCTGGCGCTGCAAACAGGCGCTACGGTCAGTCTCGGGGTTCTTGAAAGCGGCAGCATTCTTCTTGTGAAGCAGGCGAAGCGCCTGCAGACCACGCCGGCGGTTCCTCCAGGAAGCAGCTTACCTGTCCACGCAACGGCGATGGGAAAGGTTCTGCTCGCAAGTTCATCGGACCTGCGTCCGTCGGCGAGCTTCGGTTTCGGCAATCTGGCGCGATTGACCGACCGTACGATTTGCGATCCGTCCGTTCTCGCAAAAGAGCTTCACACCGTTCGGGCAGGCGGCATCGCGATCGACGATGAAGAGAGCATGATGGGGCGGCGCTGCATCGCCGCCCCAATCCACAATGAACTGGGCGACTGCGTCGCGGCTGTATCGGTCACAGACACAAGCTCGCAGCTGACCGACGAGGCTGTTCGGAATCTGAGTGCGCAGGTTGCGGCTGCTGCTGCGGAAATTACGCGCAGTTCCGGCGGGTATCTCCGTCGAAAGAACAGCTTCTAATATCGCCGAAAATTTGGATGCGAAAAAGCTATCGTACTGCATTCGTGCGCGTGCGACGCTCTTTCACTGAATTTTCCGCAATCTGGGAAAGATGCCACTCCCTAGCGACACGAGGATTTAATGGAAGCTCCAGAGGAATGCGGAGCTGATGTCTCGTGCTATTTTGCCAAGGAATTAAATTCGAGTTCGAAGGTGTTCCCGTTCACGTTGTCACCGGTGGTAGTGGTTTCCCGTTACTACTGATCCATGGCTCAGGCCCAGGAGCTTCGACCTATGCGAATTGGCGTCTCGTACTCGAGCCGCTGATGCGGCGATATCAAATATTTGGAATGGACCTCATCGGATTCGGTGCCTCCGGGCGACGGGCTGCTCCTCCTTATTTCGATATCGATTTCTGGATTCGACAATGCAGAGCGATGATTGATCGCATGCCGGGGGAAAAGATCGGCGTCGTAGGGCATTCGTTATCTGGCGCACTCGCATTGAAGCTCGCTGCCGAGGAACCTCGCATTTCGAAAGTCCTCACAACCGGATCGATGGGAGCCGCATTTGCGATCAACGAAGGCACGATCCGCTGTTGGAGCTTCCCAAATGATCGCGCCGAACTCGTCGCTTTAGCAGAAACGCTAATCTATGACCGGAAGCACATCACTGAAGCCTATATAGATAATAGGATTGAGACGCTGTGGAAGGACAAAGCTTATCGGGACTATTTTATGGCTATGTTTGCAGGCGATCGACAGCGCTTTGTCAACGAGACGCTGCTGTCGTCGAATGAGCTTCGACGGATCAAAATTCCGGTTTCTATGCTGCATGGGAGAAATGACATAGCATTTCCACCTGACGTTACGATGCGGATCGCGGACGCTTTGCCGCAAGCGGATGTGGCATTGCTTGCTCATTGCTCGCACTCCATTGCATTAGAGTTCCCTGAGAAGCTCCTCTCTGCCTGTCACACACTATTCGGAGAATAGGCGCAGAGCGTCGGATTGTTGCAAGATGAGTTCCGTCCGCGTGCTGGGGTGATTCAAATGGCGGCCTGATCGCAATTCTACAGTCTTTCAAACGCTAAACGGTCTCAAAGCATTCGACGGACAGGCCTCACGCCTGAGCACGTTGGCAGGTGGCCAAGGAGGCCACCCTCGGTCGAGCGCACATCTTTCTTGATGCGCTAGGGCGCGGCATGACGTTTCATCAGGCCCTTCTATTTGCTGCGCAAGTAGGGTCCGTCATGTGCCGGCGGATTGAGGCACTGCAAACTCAAGCTTGCGAATTGAGTAATCCAAGCAGCAGGATGTTCATTCTAAGCCAGGGTACCGATAGGCGTGCATCCAAGGCGGCTTCGTAGAGGAAGCGGCCGAGGAGGAGCGAAGGGATAGCGCGCCGCACATGGCCGAAATGTCCCAATAGCTGCCGTCGCGTTCTGCTCGATCGACGCGGGGAACGCCGCCGACCACGTCCGGTGTCGGAGGTAGAGCGTCAGTCGCTCAAGTATCGATATAGTAGCTTCGGATGTCATTCAATAATTGCGTGATCTTTGGCCGCGCTGACGAGCTCGGCAACAACGCTCACGGCAAAGCTAAGCTTGCTCTTCGCACCCTTTATCAAGCCGACCGGCGCACGCAGTCTTGCTAGCTGATACGGAGCTATTCCCCTTTGGCTGAGTTCTGCAACGCGCCTTTCTGCGACTGCCTTGCTGCCCAGAACGCCTATGTAGAAGCAGTCAGAATCAAGCAATCTCTCAAGGAGAGGAATCTCCCAATCGTGCTCGTGGAAAGCGAGAATGGCTGCCGACCAACGATCGCCCTGCAGGCGTTCGATGGCTTTATCGGTGAGGGCATGGCAGTTGAGGCCGATTGAATGGATATCTTCGCGCGTTGCTGCATCGGGGCACGCGATCTCCGTGCCGAAACCTATCGCCGCCAGGAGGTGTGCAACGGCTGCAAGGGATGGGCCTGATCCTACGAGGTGAACTCTCAGCGCGGGTCTGACCACGCGGCGAAAGATATCGCAGTCGAGACGAGTTCGTTCGTCGCAGTCTTCCGTGACTTGGACGTCGTTAGAGCCCGTCACCAAGTTGGTTGTGTGAATAACAGCTTGGCGTTGATGTGAGAGCATGTGAAGGCGGGTCAGAAGGCCGATATCGATCCCCTGATCTATGAACACGTCAATCCCGCTTCCGCATGGAATTTCGATATCGAAATATGGAGAATCCTTGCTGTAGCGGATCAGGCGATTAGTTCCGCGCGCGATGCACATCCGAGCTTCTTCGACGACAGCTTTCTCCAGGCATCCGCCGGAGAGGTAGCCTGCCGAATGCCCGTCGGAAGAGACCGCCATGACGGAGCCGACGGCTCTAGGTGAGCTGCCGACGATATTCACGAGCGTGATGACGGCAAATTTAAGCCCTGTTCGATGCCAAGCCATAATGCTTGGCAAAATATCCTCTGCCGCGGCTAGGTTGCGGATCGTCGGAGCGAACAAATGGGGTTCGAATTTGTTCAACGCGACAACTCGTTATCAGTCCTCACTGTCTCGCAACTTCTGCGGACGCTCGTTGTCCATTGATGGATGCAAGAACTTTTACGATCTCGGTCATGCTGACCGTGCCGATCGGCTGGTTGGCTTCATCTATGACAACGGCATCCTGGTTCGCCGCAAGCACGACGCCTGCGGCGTTTGCCGCGAGCATTGTTCCGGGAATGCTCGGACCCCCGGCGGCGAACGACTGCGACGGCGACATGATCGATTTGACGGTGATGACGCGCCCGCGATTTACGTTGCGCGTAAAGTTCGCCACGTATTCGTTGCTCGGATTGAGAACGATTTCCTCCGGCGTTCCGATCTGCATAACCTTTCCGTCACGCATGATCGCGACGCGGGTCGCAAGTCGAATGGCTTCGTCAAAATCGTGGGTAATAAAGACCACGGTCTTCTGCATGATCTTTTGAAGTCTCAGAACTTCGTCCTGAAGCTCATGACGGATCAGCGGATCCAGAGCGGAGAATGGTTCGTCGAGAAGCCATAACTCAGGATCGACTGCAAGACTGCGCGCAATGCCGACGCGTTGTTGTTGGCCGCCCGATAACTCGTCGGGATAGGCCTTTTCTTTGCCGCTAAGGCCGACAAGCTTAACGAGTTCCCGTGCGCGCTTGGCTGTAAACGCTTGCGGCGCACCTTGGATCTCAAGCGGGAAGGCGACGTTTTCCAAAACTGTCTTGTGCGGAAGAAGCGCATAGTTCTGGAACACCATGCCCATCTGATGCCGGCGCATTTCGCTCAAGCGGTCCTCGGATGCCGTCACAAGATTTTCGCCACGGAATTCGACGCTGCCGTACGTCGGTGGCGCCAGCTGGCAAATCGCGCGGAGCAGAGTGGACTTTCCCGATCCCGACAGCCCCATGATCACGAACGTCTCGCCGACTTCGATATCGAAGCTGACGTCGCGCACGGCTGCGAACAGACCCATCTGCGTCATCGTATCGACGGACGGGGGAGAGGGATATTTGCCAAGAAGGCCCGGCAGGTTCGCGCCGAAGATTTTCCAAACGTTGCGCATGCTGAGTGCCGGCACGCGCTTGGGCTTTTCGACAGTTACAGATTTCGACTGCATCACAGGGGGTCCTTCATTCCGCGATGTCTTTGCGCAAATCCTCTGAGCAGGCGATCGGCGACAACGCCGATGGCTGCGATGCCGAAGCCAGCTGTCAGCGCTTGGCCGGGATTGGCATGTGAAATGGCGAGGATGGTTTCGTGTCCGAGATCGGTCGTGCCAATCAAGGCGGTGACAACGACTGTCGCGAGAGCCATCAGCATCGATTGGCTGACGCCCAGAAGGAATTGCGGGAGGGCCGCTGGCAGTTCGATCGTCCAAAGCAGCTGCCACGGACTACAACCAACCTGACGTCCGACTTCGCGCAACTCCGAGGGGACGCTGCGGAAAGCCGCTTCGGTGTACCGTATGATCGGACAGATCGCGAAGCAGACGATCGCAAAGATCGACGGCACATCACCCGATCCGAACAGCATGACCGCCGGGATCAGATAGATGAAGGGCGGCATTGTCTGCATCGTGTCGACGATGGGCAGGACGGCTTTTGCGGCACGCGCCGAGCGTCCCGCTATGACGCCGAGAGGCGCGCCGATCAGAATCGACAACAGGACTCCGGCTGCGCACAGATAGAAGGTCTGAATCGCTCGGTCCCAAAGGCCGCTGACCGCTAGGAAAGCCGTTAACGATCCAAGAAATGCTGCTTGCCGCCACCCTCCGGTGCGCCATGCTCCTGCGATGACAAGAAGAACAACGAAGCTCCACGGCAGCGACAGCAGCGCCGCACGTACAGGCATTAGGATATCGAGAAGCAGAAACGTCTTGAGTGCGTCGAGCGGGCCGTAAATCAATCCGACGACGTTATCGACGATATTATCGACGTAGCGCGCCGTCGAGATCGTCCAGCTTTCGGGATAGTGCGCGAGCGGCGGGTAGACGAATGATATTAGTGTCGGAACAAGCAGGCACAGACCGATAACGATCCAGAATGATCGCCGCGATGTTTCCTCGCGCCGATGCTTGCGATTGCTGATGGCTTGGAGATAGCGATCGATGAGGATGGCCATGAGTGTGATGCCGGTACCCGCAACGAGACCGGCACCGAGCGCTAGGCGTTGAAGCGCGAGAAGGACATCGTTACCGATACCGCCTGCTCCGATCAGTGCAGCAAGAATGACCGTCGAGAACGATAGCATGACGACCTGATTGACGCCGAGTTGCAACCTCGGCCACGCTGTCGGCACCAGGACTTTCCATAGAAACTGCGAGCGGCTGCAGCCGAGCGAACGGCCGAGTTCGCCAACGCGCGCTTCCGCTTCCTCTAAGCCGAGCGCGGTGCTACGCACCATCGGAGGCGCCCCAAAGATGACGATCGCGATGATCGCCGGTGCACCACCGAGGCCGAAGAAAATGATGAGCGGCACGAGATAGGAGAAAATCGGGATCGTCTGCGCCTGATCGAGCAGGAACAGGATGGTCGCACGGCGCGACGGATGTCGATAAAGATAAAGGCCGCCGAGAAATCCGAGGGCGATGCCAAGCGGGACAGCGACGATCATCTGGCTGAGCGTCACCATCATGCTGTCCCACAGCCCGAATAGAAGCAGGAACGCGCACGTGATCGCGGCGAGGGCAGCAAGTCCGAACCCGCGAGCGTGATAACAAACGACAGTCGCGGCGAATGTTACGCCAAGCCAGGAAAGCGGTGGCAGGATTTGGACGGCTTGATCGCCGTATCCACGGCTCACGCCGGTCTGCAGCACTGCCTGAAGCAGAGAAATCGGGGCATTGAGAAGCGGAACCGACCATCTGAAGATGGATTGAACGGAAATTCCGAGCGCAATCGGAGCAGAGAGTGCGTTGAAGACCGCATTGATCATCCGGTCGAACGGAATGATCCACGCTTCAGGCCAGGAAGCGAGCGCTGTAAAAGCCCAAGACAAGGGAATAGCCGCAAACGCAGCGACAATAACGATCTTGGACACGAGTGAGAGATACGCGCGCAATTTTGCGCGCGTATCCGTGCCCATTCCTACCCCCGTCAGAATGGTCACTGCGTCCACTTCGACCACCGGTCCTTGTTCGCGGCGATCCAGCCATCGACGACAGTATCAAGAGGTTTGCCTTCGTTGGCGATCTCGCCGGTCAGGTGACCGTATTCATCGTTGGTCATCGTGAACGACTTCATCAGAGCATAGGCTTTTGGCCATTTCTTCTCAGCATCTGCGTTTGCAAACTTGACGATAGGAGCGGCTTTCTTCTCGCAGCCAAACCCCTTCTTGGGGCAATCATCGGTGTAGGGCGGCAGATCGACAAACTCGCCCTTGTACGCAAGCGGCGCCCAATGCGGCGTGTAGAGCCAAGCGAGAATTGGTTGCTTGCGCTGGTATGCGGCTTTCACTTGCGCGAGCAGAGCTGCCTCGGAACCGGCGTGAACGATCTGAAAATTCAGGCCGAGTGTTTTGATCCGTTCATCATCGTTTCCGCCCCAATCTTCCGGGTTGAGAAGCAGGCGGCCTTTGTCACCGGTCTCAGGCGTTGCGAAAAGCTTGGCGCACGCGTTGAGCGCCTTCCAGTCTGGTAGGCCAGGGCATTTGGCTTTGACATATTCGGGGTACCAATAGCGATCCCAGCCAACGAGTCCCGTCGGGCCGATTTCGACTGTTTTCCCGGTTTTAAGGGATGCTTCGGCCATGTCGGCCTCGGACGACATCCAGATTTCGGTGACGAACGTAACGTCGCCCGTTTGCAGTCCGGTGAAAACCGCAGTCGCGTCTACCGGAACGACCTTAACGTTGTAGCCCATCTTTTCGAGCAGCTTCTTCACGATGTTGCTCGTGATCGTGCTCCCGGTCCAATCCTGCTGACCAATGACGATCGGGTCGGTGGATTCGGGACCGGCGTTGGCGATTGAACTTCCGGCGAAGCAGCTTGCCACCATGGCGATGGCCGCCACGCCCCCGCGCATGCGGCGAACGACATCTAAGAACGACATTTTCCGTGTGTCTCCTGTTTAGTTGCGAAGATCTCAGGCGTGCCCCATCGTTCCCGCTCAGGTCATATTCCTGAGCGGGCGGTTTTCGTTTCTCAGCTGTGCGTGCGTTTTAGAGCACGGCGCAGACGGACTTCACTTCAGTGAATGTGCGGATGGCTTCGGAGCCTTCTTCGCGGCCCCAACCGGACTGCTTGAAGCCGCCGAAAGGAAGCGCCGGGTCGTAGAAATTGTGCGCATTGATCCACACGCTACCGGCCTTGATCCGTTTCGCCATCTTGTGCGCGACAGAGATGTCTCGCGTCCAAACGCTGGCGGCGAGGCCATAGATCGTGTTGTTCGCCTTAGCCGCAATCGCGTCGAGCTCATCATCGCTGAACGACTGAGCGCACAGCACCGGCCCGAAAATTTCCTCGCGCACGACCGACATGCTGTCCGTCGTGTTGGCGAGGATTGTCGGCTGCATGAAGAAGCCGGCGCTGCCGATGCGTTCTCCGCCTGTTACGACCTCGGCGCCTTCCTGCTTGCCTTGATCGAGGAAGCCCATGACCTTCTGAAGCTGCGCCGAAGAGATCATCGGGCCCATCGTCGTGTCGGGCTCAAGCCCGTGGCCGATCTTCAGTTTTTTGCTTTCCTCGGCGATGCCTTCGAGCACGCGATCGTGGATCGACTTGTGCACATAAAGCCTAGTGCCCGCCGTACAGACCTGGCCCTGATGGAAGAAGATCGCGCTGGCCAGACCCGGAATGGCCTTATCGAGATCGGCATCCGGAAAGACGACCATAGGCGACTTGCCGCCGAGTTCTAGCGTTACACGTTTGAGGTTGCCCGTTGCGGCTTGCGCGATTTTTCTGCCCGTCGCGACGGAGCCAGTGAAGGCGACCTTGTCGACACCTTCATGTTCGACAAGCGCGGAGCCTGCAGGCGAACCATATCCGGTCACAACGTTGATGACGCCGGGCGGGAAGCCGACCTCTTCCGCGATCTCGGCGAACCGCAGTGTGCTCAGAGGCGTCAGCTCAGATGGCTTGACGACGCACGTGCAGCCGACAGCAAGAAGCGGCGCGAGCTTATAGGCGGTCAGAACCAGCGGGAAGTTCCACGGCGTGATCGCAGCAACTACACCGACTGGCTCACGCTGCGTGAAGGCGTGATACTCGCCTGGAGCCGAGAGCGAAACAGTCTCGCCTGAGGCCTTTCCTGCCCACCCTGCCATATAGTGATAGATATTGGCGGTCAGGCCGACGTCGACATATTTCGCATAGGCGAGCGGCTTGCCGCAGTCGATGGCTTCGATTTCCGCCAATTCATCGCCAAGCTCTTCAAGCCTGCGCGCGAGCTTGCTGATCAGCTTACCGCGTTCGAGACCGGGCATATTGGCCCACACGCCGCTTTCGAAAGCCTTCCGAGCGGCTGCGACGGCCTTATCAATATCGGCGGCAACCGCGGCCGTCGCGCTGCTGATAACGTTTCCCGTTCCGGGATCGACGACGTCGATCCTTTCGCCCGAAACGCCTTCCGTCCACGCGCCGTCGATATAGAGTTTGTGCTTGCGCGCGAAGAACTCTTGGGTCTTGGCCGACGGAGTGGGTATCGTGACATTGATATTCATGGCGGCGTTCCTTTGAGTGCCTCTCAGGCTGCGGCGGCGGATTTTGAGCTGGAGAAATTGTATGCGGCAGCGATGATCTCGGCTGCGCGTTCGCCGATGATGACCGTCGGCGCCATGGTGTTTCCTGTCGAGATTGCCGGCATGATCGACGCATCGGCAATGCGCAGACCTTCGATGCCGTAGACTTTGAGATTGCCGTCAACGACCGACATCGCATCCCGTCCCATCTTTGCCGTGCAGCTCTCGTGGAAGTAGGTGCCGGCGGCATTGCGGACGAAGTTCTCCATGTCTGCGCCCTTGAGATCGCCCGGCATGCATTCGCGCTTGCGGTACGGCGCGCAGAATTCCGAATTGCCGATATCGCGGCACATCTCAACGCAGCGAACCATCGCCTTCATATCGGTATCTGTGCTGAGGAAGTTCGCGAAGATGAGAGGTGCGTCGAACGGATTGGAACTTGCGAGCTTGATCTCGCCGCGGCTGTCGGGACGCGCCAGGCCAGGAGCAAGCGTCCATGCCGATGCCGGTCCGATGGGCAAGTCGAAATCCTTCGCCGTCACTTCGCTGCCGAACGGCGTCTCTTCCAGAACCGGCATGAGGTCCGGTGTCTTGAGACCCGAATGCGATTTCGCATAAAAGACGAATTCAGCAGCGTTGTTCCGCGGCGGCTCGGGCACGATGTATTCCCAGCAGCAACCTGCAAGCAGGATGTGATCCTGGAAATTCTTGCCGACGCCCGGTAGGTGCTGACGAACGTCGATGTTGTGCCGTTTCAGTTCGGCTTCATCACCGATGCCGGAGAGCATCAGTATTTTAGGCGTGTTGATCGCGCCAAGCGACAGCACGACTTCTTTGTCTGCCGAAACCGTGAAGCTCTGTCCGCGACGGACGAAATTCACGCCCGTAACGCGTTTTCCGATGAACGTCAGGCCCGTGATTTCCGCGCACATCAGGATGTGAAGATTGGGGCGATCCATATACGGGTGAAGGTAGGTCGCCGACATCGAAACACGCTGATTGCCGTTTTGAACAAGGACGTTCGGCAGGCCGCAACCGCCGTCACCTTCCATCGCTTCGCCGTTGATGTCTTCGACGAAGGGAATACCGATTGCCTCGGCGCCTTTGATAAGACCTGCAACCAACGGAATGGGATCTTCAGGTTGGAGAATGTTGAGCAGGCCATCGGTACCGCGGCGCTTCGCGTCAGCGGGGCCATTCCATTTTTCAATACGGCGGTAGATCGCCAGGATGGATTCATAATTCCAGTCTTGGTCGCCCGCTTCTTCCGCCCAGAATTCAAAGTCGTGCTTGTGCCCGCGCGCCCAGACCGATCCATTGATCGACGAGCCGCCGCCCAACAGCTTGCCCATCGGAAGCAACGGGGTGCGCCCGTTGACAGTCGGCGAGGGTTGCGCCTTGAAGCCCCAATCGCGTTCGGTGCCGATGTTCCACATCCATTGCGTAGAATCGATGACCGACGGCACCCGATCGCTGCCGCCCGCTTCAAGCAGCAGGACATTGACGTTCGGATTTTCAGCGAGACGCCGTGCGACAACGCACCCAGCCGATCCGCCGCCGCAGACGATAAAGTCGTAAGACGATCTGATCGTCTCCGTCATGATCTCGCGGTCGGGAGAAAGTGCGGAAAGGGGTGAGGATGTCATGACAGGAGTTCCCGTTGGTGAGTTGGTCAGATTTTCGATATCGTTTCGGCGTCGCATGCGGGCGCCGTAATTTTCTTGTGGGCTGGGCGCTGTTTGAGCGCGTGGGAAGAGGTGATGCCGATGTCACATCGCTTCCGGACATATCCGGCGAAGTGAGCGATACGCAGCCCGTTTCGGCGATCAGACAAGCTTTCGTCTCTCTTTCTCAAGACCAGGAATTTAGAGAGTGTACGCTATTTCTCTTGTTCTATATCTGACGCTAAAACTTCGTGCAATATAGGGCCCTGCTCAAATAAAATGCATTTGTGCAAGTAAATATTGCAAATGGTAGGGTAAATGACGGATTCGTAAGATGCCGTGGGTCACAACATATCCGTAAACAGAACAAGCGTAGGCACTATACTGGCGCGATCTGCTGCGACGGAATGGGAAGACGCTACGTTATGAACGGAACTCTAATGCGTCGAAACTGCTCGGGCGGCGCCGATGGCTTCGGGCAAATCGCTCCATGCGGCTTTCGATGGCGCAAAACGGGCACGCAAATATGCCAATAGCTCGGCAAGCTGCTCATCGTCGAGCACGGTTTTGAAGGAGGGCATGGACATGATCTCCGTGCCCTTGCGTCCGACTTTTTGAGCGAGAATCTCGGGCGCATCGACGCCATTCAATATCGCCTGCAGGACGTTGTTCGGCTTGTCGGTGTGCAGGTTGCTATTGAGAAACAACGGCGCGAGGATCTCATCCTGCGTGTGGCAGGAGGCGCAGGCGCCCTTGAAAAGACGCTCGCCGCGTGGAGCGATAAGCGCGGCCTGAGCTTCGGCAGCAGAGCTAGCCGACGCTGCCGCTGCGATCTGGGCAGAGGCATCGGCATTTCCAGCCTCGGGCTTTTGCATGCTTGCGAGATAATGCGCCATCGCTCGTATGTCCTGGTCGGGAAGGGGGACAAGCGATGCGACGACGGGAGCCATCGGTCCGGCAGCGCTGCCATGGTGGGGCGTGTGGCCGGAGCGCAGATAGTCGTAGAACGCTGCTTCCGTCCAGCGAACGGGTGAGCGCGCCTCGCCATTGAGCGCGGGTGCTTCCCAGCCATCGGCAAAGCCGCCTGATAAATGCGCTTTGCCGCCTGTTTCGGCCCCAAGAATATTTCGGGGCGAGTGGCACGCTGAGCAATGGCCGAGCGTTTCGACAAGATACGCGCCGCGATTCCACTCTGTCGTTTCTGTGGAATCATAGGGGAAGGGCTTCGCATTTAGGAACAGCGCGTTCCATCCCGCCATTAGCCCTCGCACATTAAATGGAAAGCGGAGCTTTGTTTCGGGAGCTTTCGTTGAAACCGGGGCTTGCGTCATCAAGTAGGCGTAGAGCGCCTGCAGATCCGCCTCGCTGGTGCCTGCGAAGGACGTGTACGGGTGCGCCGGATAGAGATGATGGCCGTCGCGGCTGATGCCATCGCGCATCGCCTGTTCGAATGCCGGATAGGACCAGCTTCCGACGCCGTTTTTCTCATCCGGTGTGATGTTGGTCGCATAGATTGCGCCGAATGGCGTGTCGAGCCGGCGGCCGCCCGCGAATGCTTCGCCGTTGGGCCCGACATGACAAACGTTGCAAGCGCCTGCGGCTGCGGCGAGCCGCCCGCGCTCGATCGTTGCGGCGCTGTACGTTGTCAAATCGGGGCGAGGAATAGGGTCGATTGCCGGACGCCAGGGCGAGCCAATAGTAAGCAGACCCGCCGCGGCTGCTACGAAACTCGACAGTCCGATGTTTCGCAGCCACTTGAGCTTCTTTTTCGGTTGCGGCTCGGCGCGGAGCGGGGTTCCGCCGAGTGCCGCCAAGACCCGTTCCGGAGTAAGCGGCAGCTCGCGAAAGCGAACCCCTGTTGCATCGAAGACGGCATTGCAGATCGCCGCCGCGCTAGGGACGGACGCAGATTCTCCGACGCCAAGCGGCGGTTCCTCTGGCCGCGGGATCATCAGGACATCGATTTCCGGCACTTCAGGGAACGTGATGAGTGGATACCCACCCCACTCCTGGCTTTTGACGGCGGTCGATGAAAATTCGACCTGCTCCTTCAGCACACGACTGGTCGACTGAATGATGTTGCCGTGAATTTGGTGGCGTACACCGGCGGGATTGATCATCATCCCGGAGTCTTGACCGCATATCACGCGTGTTACGGCGATCTCGCCGGTCTTGCGGTTGACGGCGACGTCGGCGACCCAGGCCGCCCATGCGGCTGCAGTGCCCGGAAATTTGCCATGGACGTAGACGGCATAAGCAAAGCCGCGGCCGTAAAGTAAATCGCCTTCTCCACCGAGCGTCTGCGGCTTCGTGTGCGGAACCCATTTCGCGCGTTCCGCTACGGCACGAACGAGGTCGATTGCACGAGGGTCCGTGAGATAGCGCAAACGATATTCGATCGGATCGACAGCCGCCGAAGTCGCAAGCTCGTCGATGAAGGACTCGTGCGCAAACGAATTCGGTAGCGCAGAAACGCCGCGAAACCATGACGCGCGCGCGATGGGCGGCATGTCGTGAACGGTGACGCGCAGGTTGCTGTAAGCGTAGGGCGGGATCGCCGTTCGATCGCCCATCTGCACCGTATCGGCGACCGCCGCGACCTTGCCCGTCAACAGCAGCGATAGCGTCGGGGAAAGATTGGAGGGATAGCGCGTTTCGAAGTCGTAGGCGGCCGGACCGCCTTCGAGATCAAGGCCGCCCCTGACGTCGATGACCTGCGCGGCGCCTTTCGGCTCCCATGCGTGTTCTTGCTCGCGTGTCAGCTGTACGCGAACCGGTTTGCCAACCGCACGCGATAACAGGGCCGCATCGGCCGTGACGTCGTCGGCGCAATTGCGGCCGTAGCAACCGGCGGCCTCTAGGCGCTCGACCGTGATGCGATCTTCGGGCATGTCGAGCAGAAGGCTCAGATCCCGCCGCATTGGAAAAGGGTTCTGCGTCCCAGACCAGACGGTCAACGCATCATCGCGATAATCGGCGACGGCGCAGGAAGGGCCGATAGAACCGTGCATCTGATAGGGCCAGACGTAGGTCCGATTCATCGGTTCCGTCGCGCCTTCGAGGGCTTGATCGACATTGCCGCGATCCGCCAATTTGCGCGGCGTTGCGGGATTTGCGCGAAGCGCATTCTCGGGAAAGTTTAAATCCGGCTGGCCGGGCGGCGAATGCCACACGGTTTTGAGCTGAGCGGCAGCCAACGCCGCGTTCTCTTCGCGTGTCGCGACGATGCCGACGAAATCTCCGATGATGATGACCGAGACGATGCCCGGAATATGAGCGATCGAATTTCTATCGACGGAAATCAGGCTTCGCCCGACATGCTCTCCATGGTCAAACCCGCCGTAAGGCGGACGCACGACGCGGCCGTGGAGCATGCCGGCGACGCGGACGTCGTGGACGTAGGTCCATCGACCCGTTGCCTTGGCTGGGATATCGACGCGCGCTTGCGATGCGCCGACAATGCGATATTGCGAGACGGGTTTCAGAGGTGCATCGGGATCGATATTTAATCGGATGCGCTGACCGGCGATGAGTTCACCGAACGTCGCGCTCTCATTGCTGCCTGTCGTGCTTCGTATCACGCCTTCTTCGACAACGAGGTCGCTGGGTTCGGCGCGAAGATGGCGAGCGGCGGCCTGCAGAAGGTGATGTTTTGCAGTCGCTGCTGCCCGACGGAGCGGATTAGCTGCAACCTGGATTGTCTCGCTGGCTATTGTCGCACCCTGGTCGGGGGTGACGGACGTGGTGCCGAGCACCATCGAGACGTGCTCGAACCGAACGTCGAGTTCTTCCGCAATGATCTGTGCGAGCGATGTTCTTATGCCCGTACCGAGATCGACGTGACCGTTAAACCCGGTAACGCGGCCCATCGCATCGATGGCGATAAAAAGCTCGAGCGGTCCATCCGGCTGCTTGGTGGCAACGACCGTCAACATGTCGCCCTGATCGAGATAGGCCACCGACGTGCTTTCAATGTTGCCCGGCATTGCCACTCTCGTTTTTGTCGTTATCAGCGGTTTGGTGGATGTCGTGCTGTTCGCTTGGCGATCTTGGCTGCTGTTTGCGCTTGGCGGCTGCGTGCCGGACCGCTGCCAGAATTTCGACGTGCGTACCGCAACGGCACAGATTGTGTTTCAGGGCCGTGCGGATATCCTGATCACTGGGATCGTCGTTTCTCTGCAGAAGAGCGACGGACGAGATGATCATCCCGTTAAGGCAATACCCGCACTGCGCTGCCGACTGCTCAATAAAAGCCTGTTGCACGGGGTGAAGTGCATCATTCTCGCCGAGACCTTCCAGCGTAACGATTCGTCGCGCGCCAACCGATCCTAGCGCGATCGTGCACGATCGCACGGCGCGTCCTTCGATCAATACGCTGCACGCGCCGCATTCACCCAGCCCGCACCCGTACTTGGGGCCGTTGAGCTCGAGGTCGTTCCTTAGGATGTAGAGCAGCGGCGTTTGAGGGTCCGCGCAGACGGTGACCTGCTTGTTATTGACGTGAAGCTCGACGGCGCCAGCCTTAGTCGTGCACAAATTCGTGCATCTCCGTTGCGCTCAGACGACCATGCTTCGATGCGCAAGGTCTCAACCTCTTTGATGCCTCGGATAGCATCGAATATCCAAGCGACGCAATAACAAGCGTATACGCTTTTAATGCCGAGATGCCATTAATGGCGCCCGTCGGCAAAAGTGTCTATAAAAGGCTATTTTGCTAAGTTTATGTGCACTAATGCTAATAGTTAGTCACACAAAGCGCTTGCCAACAATAGTGTGTACGCTTAAATGGCGTCATCGAGACGCCCTGTAGGCGCTTGCACATCCTCTTACTCTGCAATGATTGATATGCCAAAGCACAAGAAGACGATCGCGATTATCGGTGCCGGACTCGGAGGTGCTGCAGCTGCCGCGCTGCTTCAGCATGCCGGTTTCGAGGTGCAGCTCTATGAGCAGGCGTTCGGCTTTTCCCGCCTCGGTGCGGGTATCCACATGGGACCGAACGTTCTCAAGATTTTCCGGCGCATCGGCATCGACCAAAAACTCGCCGAGATCAGCAGCAAGCCGAAATTCTGGTTCAGCCGCGACGGTATAACCGGCAAATACCTATCGCGCATTCCGCTTGAGGGTTACGGCGCGACCTATTGCACTGTTCATCGCGGCGATCTTCATAAGTTGCAGATTGCAGCACTTCAGCCTGGAACGTTGCATTTCGATAAGCGCCTCAAGCAGATCGATGATGGCGGGAACGACGTTTATCTCGAGTTCGAGGATGGCACCTCCGCGCGTGCGGATATCGTCATTGGCGCCGACGGGATTAACTCGCGTGTCCGCGAAATTCTACTTGGCGTCGAAAAACCGAATTATAGCGGCTGGGTCGGTCACCGGGCTGTTATCCCCGCGGACAAACTGAAAAAGTACAATCTCGATTTCGAGGAATGCGTGAAGTGGTGGGGCCCGGACCGTCACATGATGGTCTATTTCACGACCGGCGATCGCAGCGAATACTACTACGTGACGGGCGTTCCGCACGACGCCTGGGATTTTAAAGACCCGTTTGTCCAAAGCAGCCGGGAAGAGATGGCGGATGCCTTCAAAGGCTATCATCCCGTTATCGAGGCACTCATCGACGCGACGGACGAAGTTACGAAGTGGCCGCTTTTTAATCGCAATCCGCTACCGCTCTGGAGCAAGGGAAGGCTGGTTCTGCTCGGCGATGCGTGCCACCCGATGAAGCCGCACATGGCGCAAGGTGCCGCCATGGCGATCGAAGACGGAGCGATGCTTGCACGTTGTCTCGGCGAGACGGGCATCGAGAACTATTCGAGCGCATTCAAGCTTTATGAATCCAATCGTCGAGACCGCGCAACGCGTGTCCAGACAGTATCGAACGCCAACACGTTCCTGCTTACGCAGGAAGACCCGGCCTGGGTCTATGGCTACGATCTTTATGCCGAGCCCTTGAAGAGCGAGGCAATTGCGTGATGGCCGGTCCGCTCCACGGCGCGAACGTCTTCGCAAACGGCATTCGTCAGCATTACTTGCGTTACGGCGGCAAGGGGCGCGCGGTCATTCTCATTCCCGGCATTACGAGCCCGGCGATTACATGGGGGTTCGTTGCCGAACGCTTGGCGAAAGATCATGACGTCTACGTTATAGATGCGCGCGGCCGCGGGCTGTCGTCGACCGGGCCGGATCTCGACTACGGCCTTGATGCGATGGCCGCAGACGTTGTCGAACTCGCAAAGGTCTTGAAGCTAGAGAAGCCGGCACTCCTCGGTCATTCCATGGGTGCCCGTGTTGCGGTTCGTGCGGTTGCCGGTGATAAATCCGCCTTTTCACGCGCCGTTTTGGTCGATCCGCCGGTGTCGGGTCCAGGCCGACGGCCCTATCCGAGCAAGCTTGAGTGGTACGTCGATTCCATTCGTCTCGCCGTGAAGGGCATCGACGCCGAGGGCATGCGTGCTTTCTGCCCGACGTGGACGGACGAACAGCGCGCGCTCCGCGCCGAGTGGCTTCATACCTGCTTCGAGCCTGCGATTGTTACGGCATTCGAGGACTTCCACAAAGACGACATCTTTCCCAGCGTTCCGAGTCTTTCGCTGCCCGCAATGCTCATGGTCGCCGGTCGCGGCGGAGTGATTACCCAGCAGGATGTCGATGAGTTCAGGGCGCTGAAACCGGATATCGAAGTCGTCCGCGTGGAGAACGCCGGTCACATGATTCCATGGGATGACTTCGACGGTTTCTTCGACGCGCTTGGAAATTTCCTCGTTCGATAACTCGACAGCCGAAGAACGAGAAGAAGCTAAAAAATTGGAATAAAGGAACGCAAGCCTTGAATTATCGCATCGGTCAGATCGTGCCGAGTTCGAATACGACGATGGAGACGGAAATTCCGGCGATGCTCCTGGCGCGGCAGGCCATTCGTCCTGAGCGCTTTACCTTCCATTCCAGCCGTATGCGCATGCGCACGGTGAAGAAGGAAGAGCTGAAGGCCATGGATTCCGAGTCGGATCGTTGTGCTGTCGAGCTTTCCGATGCTCGTGTCGATGTCCTGGGTTACGCCTGCCTCGTCGCGATCATGGCGCAGGGCTCAGGATACCATCGTGTTTCCGAGCTGAGGCTGCGCAGTCGTGCCTCTGAGAACGGTGCTGATGTTTCTGTCGTGACCAGTGCCGGTGCGCTTATCACAGGCCTGAAGGCGATGAGGGCAAAGCGCCTCGCGATCGTCGCGCCGTATGTGAAATCCCTCACCGAACTTGTCGTCAATTACATTCGCGACGAGGGCTTCGATGTTCAGGATTGGCGCGCTCTCGAAATTCCGGACAACCTCGAAGTCGGTCGTCATAACCCCGATAAATTGCCGGATATCGTTCGCACGCTCGATCTTGGCGGCGTGGATGCCATCGTGCTGTCGGCGTGTGTGCAGATGCCGTCTCTTTCCGCCATCGCCAAGGTGGAAGCGATCACCGGCAAGCCAGTCATCACCGCGGCGGTTGCTACAACTTATTGCATGCTGAAGGCGCTCAAGATCGAGCCTGTCGTACCAGGTGCCGGCGCATTGCTGTCTGGAGCATACTGATGGGTGGGGCTCCGCAAACCGCAGCAGCAAACTATCAAGGCGTCTGGGGTGAACGTATCGGTTTTGGTGATCGTCCGGCGCTGCTCGTCGTCGATTTTCTCAAGGCCTATACGCGGAAAGAGTCGCCGCTTTTCGCGCCGGGCGTGGTCGATGCCGTCGCGAATACGCCGGAGCTTCTCGCCGCTGCGCGGCAGGCCGGGATTCTTGTCGTCCACACCCGCATTCTGTATTCCGCGCCGGACTGCGCCGACGGCGGCATCTGGGTGAAAAAGGCCCCGGTGATGAAGGCGATGGTTGAAGGCAATGTCCTGGCGGAATTCTGCGAGGGTGTTGAGCCGGAAAAAGATGAGCCGGTCATCGTCAAGCAATACGCGAGCTCTTTCTTCGGCACGAGCCTCGCATCACTTCTTCATACGCAAAAGGTCGACACCGTCGTCATTGCGGGCTGCTCGACGAGCGGCTGTGTTCGCGCCACGGCCGTCGATGCAGTTCAATACGGTTTCCGCACGATAGTCGTCCGCGATTGCGTGGGCGATCGTCATCCTGAACCGCATGCTGCCAATCTCTTCGATATCGACAGCAAGTACGGGGACGTCGTCAGCAAGGCTGACGCGATCGCGGCGATCAAGGCCGCGCAGACAACTCGCTAATATCGATCACAAGTAACCGCAGAGCGCTGAAGGGAGATAAGTCGATGGACCGGAATGTCTTGACGGAAATGTGCCTCGAGCAGCTGACGCTCAGCGGCGTGCATGAAGGTGAGAAAGTCATCGTTTTGTCCCAGGGCGAGGAACGCCTGGATTACGCCGATGCGTTTCTGGCTGCGGGTCAGCGGCTCGGTTGCCAGATGTATCATATGCGTCTCCCCGCTCCGATGCCTGAGACCGGGGCTTGGGCCGTCGGTAAGACTGGGCTTGCCGCCATGCCCGACGCGGTCGAGGCATTGAAGCAGGCCGACATGGTCGTCGATCTGATTTTCTTGTTGTTCAGCGATGAACAGATGGCGATTCAGGCCTCGGGCACGCGCGTGTTGACGGCTGTCGAACCCGCCCCGTTGCTCGCGCGCCTAATGCCGACGAAGCAACTGCGCGAACGCGTCGAAGTCGGAGCCGAACTCCTGGCCAAAGCCAAGACGATGCGGATTACGAGCAAGCACGGCACCGACGTCGTCTATAAGCTCGGCGTATATCCGACGATGAGCGAATATGGCTACACCGATCAACCCGGCCGGTGGGATCACTGGCCGGCGGCTTTCGTCTTTACCGGTGGCGCGGACGATGGCGTTGACGGCACGATCGTTTTGGCGCCGGGCGACGTCCTTCTTCCTTTTAACACGTATGTTCGTGAGCCCGTGACCTACACGATCGAAAAGGGCTTTATTCAGGATATTCGCGGTGGTCTCGACGCTGAGCTGATCAAATCCTATATGGCGACATTCAACGACCCGCGCGGATTCGGTATGTCTCATGTCGGCTGGGGCTTGGATCATCGCGCGCACTGGCATGGATTGACGCAATTCCCTGGCGGTATGGGTATGGAGCTGCGGTCGTTCTACGGAAACGTTATGTTCTCGACCGGCCCGAATAACGAACTCGGCGGCCCGAACAATACCGCGTGCCACCTCGACATCCCGATGCGGAACTGCAGCCTCTTCCTTGACGACCAGCCGATGGTCCTCGACGGCCAGATTGCCGTGAAAGAGATGCTGCACGTTTTCGGCTAGACAGTGAGCGGTGCATGCAGCGCCGCGGCCATCGCCGTCATCGTGGATGTGCCATCAGCTCCTTGTTTGCATCGCTTCAGTTGCGACGTTCTGCAAAGAGCGCTATCGCAAAGGAGAAAACGAGCGGGAGGCTGTGAGTGACGAAAGAGAAGCCTGGCACGCAACGGCGAATGCCGGGAACGTATAAGGTCACCGAGCAGGTGGGGCACCTGATGCGCAAAGCGTATCAGCGTCACCTTGCGATTTTTCAGGAGAACGCCAGCGATCCCGATTTGACGGCCGTGCAATTCACGACGCTCTGTGCGCTTCGGGACAACGGCCCAAGTTCTCAAGCCGAACTCGTTAAAGTGACAGCCATTGATCAGGCAACCATCCGCGGCATCATCGAACGGCTAAAAACACGCGGCCTCATAAAGGTGACGAAAGATGCACAGGACGGCCGCAAGGTCATAATGTCGTTGCTGCCCGCGGGGGAGACCGTTTTGGATGACATGTATCCAAGGGCGTTTCACATCAGCGAATTGACAGTGGCGAACCTTAATCCGGCGGAGCGCATGGCGTTCACATATCTTCTTCAAAAAATCATCGATGGATGAGCCTTACCCGGGATGCTTGCGACTAAACTTCGGCTGCCGGCGCTGAGGGCAAGCTTTGCTGGCCGTAAAGGTCGCGACCGAAAACGGACATCTTTCCGTTCAGACGGCGTCGTCGATCTATGCTAACTGCTAATGTCTGGAATAAGCTCAATCGACATTCGCGATGCTGAACTGCTCGATTTAATGCGCCGACTGCTAATGGCCTGAAGCGTCATTTAGCCGTCGTCCGCTTTCTCGGCAAAGCCGCTGTCCGTCACCGGAGCATGCTGCATTCGCTCAGGTCAGCTTCTGGGGTAAAGCCGATATCGCGTCAGTGCCCAATGGCGGCATTAGTGCTTCTTCATCCTCGAACTACCCCTCGCGCTCCTCGGGACAGGTGTGGTTTGAAGTCGTTGACGATTTAAGCGTCAAGCATCTCGGTTCTGGTAAGGATAACTCGCCATTGATATTGGCGACTATAGGGTTGGGTTATTTTCCTTCGAGGCAGAAGTCGAGGTCCGTTTTTTGCCTAACGTCGAGGTTTAGTTTACGTCGCCCTGACCGGACGATAGCGTGCGCTTATCACTCTGCAGGCCTTGTTTCCTGCATCCGCCGTTCCGCCAGCTCCAAGGCCGTCTCCCCGGTCTCGCGCAGAATTCTTTGCTCACCGGTGACTTCGTGGTAACGACGCAGGATGACATCGACGTAGAGCGGATCGAGCTCGAGGCCATAGCAACAGCGACCGGTCTTTTCGGCGGCGATCAGCGTCGAACCTGAGCCCAGGAACGGGTCAAGCACGATATCATCGCGGTTGGTCATGTCGAGCAATGCGTCTTCGAGCATCGCAACTGGCTTAACGGTCGGATGGTCCTGCAGTCCGCGGCGCGCATCGGAGCCCATGCTGGATGCGCCGGGATAGGTCCAGGTATTCGAGCGCCAGCGGCCGTGCTTACGGAGTTCGATGTTATAGATGTGTGGCGCGGTGCCGATTTAGGAATTCCGTTCGGAAGCGATCACCCATTCACCTACCATGAGGGCAAGAGAATTCTGAGTTTGGCTATGAGTGAGTTGCGACAACGGGGTGATCTCCAGGGGGAACTCGGCATGAACCCGTCAACGCCCGGACGACCATCATGGGAAGGAGCGAAAACTGGGTATGGGATTTTCTTACTCTCGGCACCGCGAATGAAAATGATGCCTTTACGAATAATCCTCATCTCACACTGGGCATCTTGCCAGATACTATTGACGCGATGGTCACTGTTCCGAATGCGGTGAACCGCGCTATGAGAAGTAGGTTGATCGATTTGGGAGAGTCAGGTTTTCGACAGCTCACGAGCCAGATCGTTGCAAACCTGAAGCCTTTGCTCAATGAGCATCCCGGAGCGACCCCGCGCTTCCGCGGCGTTCAGCGACGGCATCCTTCGCAAAGGTCCACGCCCTTCATCGATGCTTTGATAGAGTTTGATCTGCGAACTGCAGTTGATAGCGATGATGCCCCCAAAAGCCAGCCGCGCTGGCTGGCCGCCGGCTACAATTCCTTTGTCAACAAGGAAGGTTCAAATTACCAGATCCAGATGGGCGTACTTTTCCCCTATGAGTATTGTCCCGAGCTAAGCGAACCTGGGGCGATCGAAATGATCGCTAAGGCGTGGCTCTACTGCAAGCCATTGGTCGATTTGGCCCGATAGAGCAGTCAGCAAGCTTGTGCGTTTCACAACTGTCGCGCTTTGACAAGGATAAGCGCGTGCCTGCGTGAATAGCAATGTCATCGGGATACCGATAATGGCGGGCGAACAACATGCAACGGCGACCGCTAACCTATCGAGAATTGGGCTTTGAGACCGGCGATCAAGCTGTCGGCGAAGCGCTGTGCCTTAGCCGGTGTCGGCTTATGAACGGATAGCACATTGACCGCACCACCAAGCTTGATCTTCAAGGCCTTGATCTGAGGAAACTCGGCCGCGGGCAGCGCATCGATGGTACTCGACAGGCTCAAGGACCATTCTGCGGGCGACAGGGACGTTGGGTACGCGCACTCGATCGCGATCATACCGACCAAGCTGCCCATGACTAGATTGAGCGCTATGACCTTTTCGTTCTCGGGGAGACCGGCGAGGCTGAGGGCATAGAGGACACGCTCGACGAGGAGGGGATTCAGATAGTAGTTTGCCGCTATCTCGCGCCCGAACAGCAGAGCGACTTTCCGGTGCTTATAGAAGGCGGAGAACACGGCATCGAATAGGTCCCGAAGGTACCCCTCGCAGGTCTCGTTCGGTTTGGGGGGCGTGCCACATCCGCGAGTACGGTCCGGATCGCTTCGGTATGGATCTCGGCGAGCCTACCCGGAAAATGCGCATATATGGCGGACGGGGCGACGCCGAGTCCCTTGGCAATCCCGGCTATGCCAAGGTCAGGATTGTCATCAAGGAGTGAAAGAGCTTTAGCCGCGCGCTGCGCTCGGGGTGATCTCTGGCGAAAACGCTCTTGGCGATCCCTTCAGGCTGTGCAAGGACCCGGCCGGCGCTGCAACGCGATGCGAGGTTGCGGCTCAGCCCGGCGTGATCGCCGTGGCGCCGAAGGCGTTTACGAGGATGTTGAAGACGAAGATCGAGAGTGCGGCTTTGGCTTTCACCACCTGAGGCCCCCTGGTTAGGACGCCGAGGATGTCCGCTTGCAGGCACTTGTCCACTGCAAGCGTCGCCGGCGACCTGCGGCGCGTCAGTCGCGCGATACGGATAGTCCCGCCAAAAGCGGCGCGTACGCGGCGAGCCTGCGGGATACGAACTCGGTGAAGAGCCGCACGCGCTTCGTCTTGCGTGTCTCCCCTTGCGTGAGAAGCCAGAGCGTTCCGTACATGTGCAGGTCGGTACCCGGCACCCTCACCAGTAGAGGGTCAACGTCTCCGACGAAGCAAGGCAGT
This sequence comes from Hyphomicrobium sp. MC1, assembly GCF_000253295.1. Taxonomy (NCBI): domain Bacteria; kingdom Pseudomonadati; phylum Pseudomonadota; class Alphaproteobacteria; order Hyphomicrobiales; family Hyphomicrobiaceae; genus Hyphomicrobium; species Hyphomicrobium sp. MC1. Next base: position 212,736 of record NC_015717.1, read on the forward strand.
GTCGTGATCCCGAGCCCTTGCCGTGCCGCCATGAGCTGCGCCTCGGCGTCGGTGACCCTGAACGGAACCCCCGTGGTGCGAACCTCGCCCTCGCCGGCCCAGTCCGGAATTCCATGAACGCTTATGACGATCCACCGCATGGGATCGGGCGCGCCCGCACGCCACGCGGCTAGGCGACCGCGGGACATGTAGACGGCGCCGAACACCTCCGGTCCCTTCAGACCGTGAAGATTGAGCGGCAGGGTTTTGCGGTCGTAGACGACCCTGATCGCGACGTCGGCCTCTCGGTTGGTCAGATTCGCCAGCTCGCCGGACGACAAGATTTCCATTTCGATGTCCGGATGCAGACGCGCGAAATCGGCGAAGTCCGGCATGAGCAGGTGTGTCGCGAGGGGTGGCGCCAGCGTCACCCGCAGAAGGCCGCGCACGCTCTGGTCGCGCCCGAAGATACGCGTTTCTAGTTGGTGCGATGATTCTTCCATCTGTTTTGCGAGCTCGAGGACCTCCTCGCCCGCGGTCGTTGGGCGGTATCCCGAAGGCAGCTTTTCGAACATGTGCGCCCCAAGACGTTCCTCGAGCTGGGCGATGCGTCGTAGCACGGTCGAGTGATTCACTCCGAGGCGCTCGGCGGCAGCCCGCACCGAGCCTTCGCGCGCGACGGCAAGAAAGTAGCGAACATCGTCCCAGTCGATCATGGTGCATTCTGGCACCGGATGGCGCCCCTTCCAAGCTTATAGCAAACCGTTCGACCGGCTGGTGGGATATGGCCGCTACGGATGATTGTCATAGCCTATGCCGCGAAATGCGGCCCGATTTTCCACCGCGGAGACGTGTGGTCCCCGTCGGCGCCCGCCGTCAACCCGGATCGATTCTGCACCACCGATGTGCGTGCTTCCGCACTCCATGCCCGACGCCAGACAACGTATGTCGAGGTCCTCCGGGGCCTCCCCGGACACGCGAAAAACACAGCTTCGAAGGAGACGTCGTGGGAAAGCTTGAGGGTAAGGTTGCAGTTATTACGGGTGGCAACAGCGGGATTGGCTTCGCTACGGCGAAGCGCTTCGTCGAAGAAGGCGCGCACGTCGTCATCACTGGCCGACGGGACAAAGAGTTAAAAGAGGCCGCATCCTTTATCGGGGGAAACGTCACGACGGTCGCGGGCGACGTAACGCGCCTGGAGGATTTGGACCGGCTCTATGCCGTTGTGAAAGAGAAACACGGTCATATCGACGTGCTATTCGTAAATGCAGGCTGGGGCGAAGTCGCTCCGCTCGCGGCGGCTACCGAAGCTCATTTTGACAAAATCTTCGACTTAAACGCGAAGGGACAGTTCTTCACAGTGCAGAAAGCCCTTCCCCTCTTCAAAGATGGTGGCTCGATTATCCTGAACTCTTCAGTCGCGAACGTGCTGGGAGTGCCAGCGTTTACCGTCTATGCCGCGGCCAAGGCAGCTGTGCGTAGCTTCGCACGTGGCTGGACCATGGAGCTGAAAGACCGCAAAATTCGTGTGAATGCTGTAAGCCCAGGGCCAATCGAGACTCCAGCACTTGAGAAAGCTGGCCTCACTCCTGAACAAGCCCAGCAAGCTGCCGAGCAATTCGTCTCGCAGGTTCCACTCGGTCGCAGAGGTAAGCCTGAGGAAATCGCGGCCGCCGTAGTGTTCCTCGCCTCCGATGAAAGTTCTTACATTGCCGGCGTGGATCTAGCCGTCGATGGGGGCATGGCGCAGGTCTAATCACGGTGTGGTCCTGCGATTGGCCTTCCAGCCCGCCAGTCGTGGGACCACCTTTAATTTTAACATAAGATCAGAGAAGCATTATGAGTTACGCAATTATCGGCTTCGGCAAGATTGGTCACGCTCTTGCCAAGGCATTTGCCCGTAACGGCATTGAAGTGTCTGTTGCAACCACGCGAGACCCGGCAAGCTTTGCGTCCGATGCGGCCATGATCGGACCCACAATCATTCCCCAGAAATTGGCGGATGCTGTCAAGGCGGACGTTATCTTTTTAGCTGTCCGTTTCGAGTCACACCCAGAGGTCGCGAAGGTGCTGTCCAACTGGAGAGGAAAGACTATCGTTGATACGATGAACTCGCAGCTACCCCTCGAAGAAATGGACGGCCTCCTGTCTTCCGCTTTCGTCGCAAAGTCGTTCACCGGGGCCAAGCTCGTGAAAGGGTTCAATCACCTCATTGCAAGCACGCTGGCTACCGATCCGACCATCGAAGGTGGCCACCGGGTCGTCTTTCTGTCGAGCGACGACGAGGACGCGATCGCTCCCGTGGCGGATTTGGCCAAACAACTCGGGTTCGCACCCGTTAAACTGGGCAAGCTCAACGAGGGTGGCGCGCTGGTGCACGCACGCGGCCGCACTTGGGGCCAGCTGATCTTCCAGGACCTGTTCAAGAAGGAACCGTGACCGATTTCGACCATGTGATCTGGCCCGGGCGGGATGATCCGAAGACCTCGGGCATCTCTCGTCGGCCGCAATGAAATGTCCGCCTCCCACCCCGAACCGAATTTCGGAAGGTCGGCTTAACGGACAGCGGCCGTGGCGGCACCATCTCCCTAATCAGGGTTTTTGCACGGCCTGCCTCGAAACGCCCCGCCATTTCCCTGCTGGTGCAGTCGTTGTCCCTGCGGCAGCAGATACGAATTCGCCGCGCGCCGACATCTTGTGATGTCCGCTAACCTGCAGTGAATATTGAGATTTCTCGCGCTTCGCGTCCGTGCAAGGGCGGCGAAATACGCGAAATTCGCTGCTTTTGTTGTGTGAGCAGGGAATGAGTGGTTATGGAGACGGGTTCGCGTCAGACTGCAAGCACCGCCATAAATCACTGAATGCAAATAGAAAAATTCGTATCTCTACGGTCGTCGCAAATTCCTGGGCGCCGTCCGAGACTTAGCGCATGCGGGCCGTCAACGTGTGACCGCGAGACGGGTTTCGGGCCGGAATTGTGAGGCCGTCGTGCCGACAGTCTCTTGTCGGCTGTCAGGTGGTACCGCTGAGTGTCGAAAAGGAGTGGGTCTTAGATGCCAGAATCCACAGGCTCAGCGTAGCCGATTTCCCCACTCTGAGGGTGGGACGTCTCCGTTTTGGAGCAGATCATTTTCTCGTTCGCCCGGCGCACCGGTCCGACAAGCCGGTCAAGAAACACGCAGTGTGCATATCGAATCATATCGAGACCACTGCTTAACTCGGGATAATTTGAATTCGACATTCTCCTTTTCTCGATCGAACGGTTGCGTCCTTACAACCTCCATCAGGAAAAAGATGCAATTTCTGCCAGATCATTTGACCGCTTTCAGGAAGGAAGATTTCCTCCGACGAGGGGTGAATCGGTGGGGAAAAGCCGACTCTAAGAGATCGCACCGGGGGAAATTGGAATGCTGCCGATCTATCGTCTGGCCGCGCTCGCAGCTGCTGTTCTGTTGACGGGGGGCGTCGACAGTGTCTTCGCGCAGCAGACCGGCGGCAGCACGGATATTGCCCCAACCACACCCCCCGCCACGACGACGCAAGCGCCCACCACGCAGCCCCCACCCGCCGCGAGCGGGGCCACGACCACGCCTCCGGCCGCGAATACGCAGCTGCTTCCGGAAGTGGAGGTCATCCAGCAGCAGGCAAAAGCTCCCCCACCGCGAAAGGTCCGGCAGACTGCGAAGCTGAAGAAAGCTCCCGTTGCCCTGGCCCCGGTGACGCCGCCGACGGCACCGGTTGAAAAGGACTTCTCGGTCGCCGAGCCCACGCAGGTGAAGATGTCGCCCGTGGGCGGCAGCGAACTTCCGATCGCGAAGGTTCCGGGGTCGGTCGGTACGGTTTCATCCTCCGACGTGACGCGCAGCGGCGCGATGGCAGTGCAGGACGTGCTCCAATCGCGCATCCCCGGCGTCATCGTGAATGACTTGCAGGGCAATGAGTTCCAGACGAATGTCCAATTCCACGGCTTCGATGCGTCGCCTCTTGACGGCGTTCCCCAGGGCTTAGCCGTCTACGAGAACGGCGTCCGCATCAACGAAGCCTTTGGCGACGTCGTCAACTGGGACTTCCTGCCCTCGATAGCCATCTCTGATATCGCCGTGATGAGCAACAATCCGGCGTTCGGCCTCAATGCGCTCGGTGGCTCGATCAGCATATCGATGAAGGATGGATTTAATTTCCAGGGCGTCGAGACCGACATCCGCGGCGGTTCGTTCGGACGCATACAAGGGTCGGTACAGGCAGGGCAGCAAGTCGGCAATTACGCAGCCTATATCGCGGTCGAAGATATTCACGACGGCGGTTGGCGGCAGTTCTCGCCATCCGATATTCGCCGCACGTTCGCCGATATCGGGTTCAAGAACCATGACGCCGAGTTCCATGCCAACTTCACTGGCGCCGATAACTTCGTCGGGGCCGTTACGGCCTCTCCGGTCCAGCTGCTGGATGAAAGCTACAGCGCCGTCTACACAAATCCGCAAACGACCCAGAACGACATGGCAATGGGATCCGTCAATGGCTCTGTCAATGTCACGGATACATTTAAGGTCTCGGGCGTCAGCTACTATCGCCGGTTTAATCAACATCACGTCGATGCCAACGGCTCCGAAGCGGCGCCCTGCGCGGGCGATACAAGTGTGCTCTGCTTTGACAATCTCGACGGCACGACCGTTCAGCTCGTCGATCAAAATGGCAACTCGGTATTAACGCCGCCTGGCGGCGACAATTACGTCGGCGAAATCGATCGTACCTCGCAGCAGGCCGAAAGTTACGGGGCGTCATTGCAGGGCGTGCAGAAGGCGAAGATCTTCGGCCATACGAACCAATTCTTGTTAGGCGGCAGCATCGATCATGGCCGCGTCGGCTATCAGACCAACGCCGAGATCGGAAGCATCGGTCCCAATTTCACGATAACCGGCGACGGTCAGATCGTCGCCAACTCGGATATCGCTCCGGTCGATATCACGACGACCAACACCTATTACGGCGTCTTCTTTTCCGACACCTTTGATGTAACTGACCGGCTCTCGCTGACGGCCGGCGGCCGTTTCAATTACGCCGATATCCGTCTCAAGGACAACACGGGGCTAGCTCCCGATCTCAATGGCAACAATGTCTATCAGCGTTTCAATCCGATGGCTGGAGGCACCTATCAACTTCTTCCGGGGCTCTCGCTCTACAGCGGATATTCAGAAGCCAACCGCGCGCCGGTCGCGGCTGAGCTTGCCTGCGCAGATCCCAACAATCCCTGTCTCATTTCGAGCTTCCTGACCTCAGACCCTCCATTGAAGCAGGTCGTCTCTCGCACCGCAGAGGCGGGCCTCCGCGGTGAGATCACCAGCTTCGGCGATCATCAAAAGGTCACTTGGACACTTGGCTTCTTTCACGCCATGAATAGCGACGACATTATAAATGTGGCGTCGTCGATCGCCGGCCGAAGCTACTTTCAGAACGCGGGCAACACGCTTCGAGAAGGGCTCGATGCCAGCATCGATTACCGCAACGATCGTCTGTATCTCTTCGCCAATTATAACTTCACCGATGCACGCTTCGAGAGCACATTCGACGTTAATTCGCCGAATAACCCTCAAAACCCATCGAACGGCAATGATTTTATCACCACCGTGCATCCGGGTGATCGCATGCCGGGTATTCCGCAGCACAGGTTCAAGGCGGGTTTCGACTACTGGCTGACGCACCAATGGAAGTTCGGCGGCGATTTGACCGCCGCTTCCGATCAGATTTTCTTCGGCGACGAGGCGAACCTGAATAAGCCGTTAGCCGGATATGGCGTCGTCAATCTTCATACATCCTACGACGTCACTCAAAACGTGCAGCTCTACGCGATCGTGAATAACATTTTCGATCATCAATACGGAACGTATGGCAACTACTTCACGCTTGACGACGCAACCGCAGCATCGCTCGGAACCATAGATTTCACGGATCCGCGCACGATCGTCCCGGCGACACCGCTTGCGGCTTACGGTGGAATGAAGGTCAGATTCTAAGTAATCGTACTCGGGTCACTGGCTTTCGGGTATGTTCCTGTTCCATGATTTGTCTCATTTCTCGATAGACAAACGAACATGGTCCGCGGCAACACCTACGCCTTACTCGACGGCCGGATTCGGGCTAAAACTTCCGTAGCTTGGTTAGTGGTCAACGCTTTTGACCCAAATCGGACACGCATGGATGGTCATGGCGTGTGTGTGGAGAGTCGCATTGCGGAAAATATCTGTGACAGCAACAGTCCTTTACTTGGCAACTGCCAAGCACTCGACTAGCGTTAAACGTGATTTGTCCGCACCGGGGGGTTGCAATGCAGGTTTTCAAGTCAGGCTTCGTGGCCGCGATTATGGTGTGCGCGCTTTCGGCGACGGCTCATGCGGCCGAATGTACGAGGGTCGCCGCCATTGGCGATAACTTCACCCACGATTTGGCGGTGCTGTTCTCCCACAACGCACTTAAGAATACGATCGCCGGGAAAGGGCTTATACCGAAGGGGCCAGTGAAAACCACCTGCAAATCAGGGGCGATGATTGAGTGTTACTCCTCGCAGATGGCCTGTAAGGGCGGGACGCCTGCGGCCTGCTTAGGCCCCTGGCTTTGCTTCTGAACCAGGCACTAGACGTACCCTCAGTTTGATCTGTTCTTGCGGCTCGAACCTCGCAGTTATGCCGAGCACTATCCGAAAAGATGCATCGGGCGCTTTTTGCCCGTAACGGCGCCGCCCGAGTGAAGCTAACGGGATCGCTTCACCTCCGGGAAAGCAGAGCCAGGAGGCGTCGGCGTCTCGGCGGAGCCGACGGTCGGTCCCAATAGCTGTCGCGTGGAGTAGCAGCGATCGGCGATGCGGGAGCCCCGCCGATCATGTCCGCTGTGAGACGAGATAGGTCGAATCTTCGGATGCTCGATCACGTGTTCAAGCCCTGAGTGGACTTGTTCACGTTCGGAAATCGCTATGAGGTCGGGCGATGCTTCTTCTGCTGCTTCTTCCCATGAGCGTATTTTGACACAGGCTTATATTCGCCGCTTGATTTTGATGAACCTGGGCGAGGCCCGGTGCCCTTGGGATGAGTTTTCTGCGCGTCACGCTTTCGATGAGGATGCGCGCCGGCTTTTTCTTTGCTTCGATCCCGCCATGGCGTCTTCGCGTGCCGACCCGTTTGGAGATCAGACAAGGTTGCGGCTTTGGCCTCGTCGTCTTTCTGCTGCCGGGCAGCGAGGGTCGGATTGCCGTGCGTACCAGCGTCGTCACCCATGGAGGCGCCAATGCGCGAAATCCGCCCCTCGTTAGGCTTCATGGAGCGCGCGGTATCCGCGAACGTGTCTGCGGATTCGGCGGCGATCTGGAAGCGCGTGTCGCGGTCGAAGATCTTGATGGAACCGATTTCGGCTTTCGTCACATTGCCGGCGCGGCAGAGAAGCGGCAGCAGCCAGCGGGGCTCGGCGTTACGCTCGCGGCCGATATCGATGCGGAACCAGACCATCTCACGGCCCTGATCACGAACGGCGTGCGTGGAGCGGCCGTCTCTCGGGCGCGCGCTCGCACGCTCGTCTCGGCCTTGCGGCCCTTGGCTGCGTACTTGTCTATGCTCGACCCGCTCCCGAGGTGCTCGCGCATGATCATCGCGCCGCCGCGGCGAGCCCGTATCCTCAGTAAGATCTTCCGGCGCGGGCAGCTGGGCTCGGTGGATCCGGACCAACGCGAGAGCAATCTCTTCTGCCGTGCGGCTGGACTGAAGGGATTGCGCAAGCTTCAGGTCCTCGTCCGTCGCGGGAGCGGTGAAGATAGAGCTGGCCAGAAAGCGCTCCTGATCGCGTGCGCGGATCTCGTCAGCGGTCGGTGCCGGGCCCCACGTGACCTTAAGCTTCGCACCGGCCAGCAACGCATCGGCCTTACGCCGGCGGTTGAAGGGGACAATCAACACACACAGGCCCTTGTTGCCGGCCCGCCCCGTGCGACCCGAGCGGTGAAGGAGTGTCTCTGCATCATTGGGCAGATCGGCGTGAATGACGAGCGAGAGAGCCGGCAAGTCGAGTCCGCGCGCCGCCACATCCGTCGCGACGAGAACGCGCGCGCGGCCATCACGAAGTGCTTGAAGTGCATGCGTGCGCTCGTTCTGCGTCAACTCTCCGGAGAGGGCCACCGCAGAGAAGCCTCGTTCCAAGAGACGCGCGTGCGTCCGCTTTACGGCTTCGCGCGTCGAACAGAACACAATCGCGGCGCCGGCCTCGTGAAACCGAAGCACGTTGACGATGGCGTTTTCAGTATCGCTCGGAACGACGCGAATGGCGCGATAGTCGATGTCGGCATGCTGCTCGTTGCGCTTCACCGTTTCGATGCGAACAGCGTCGCGCTGGTAGCGGCGCGCCAGTGCTTCGATCTCGCGCGGCATGGTGGCCGAGAACAGGAGCGTCTGGCGGCCTTCAGGGGTCGCGTCGAGAATGAATTCCAGATCCTCGCGAAATCCGAGATCGAGCATCTCATCGGCCTCGTCGAGCACAACGGCTGCGAGTTTTGTCAGGTCAAGCCGCCGTCGTTCCAAATGGTCCCGCAGACGTCCGGGCGTGCCGACAACGATATGAGCGCCGAAGCCGAGTTGGCGGGCCTCCGCGCGTGCGTCCATGCCCCCGACGCAGGTCACAACACGCGCCCCGGTGTCTGCATAGAGCCAGTCGAGTTCGCGCTGCACTTGCATCGCAAGCTCACGCGTGGGTGCGATGATCAGCGCCAGCGGTTCAGCGGCTTGCGAGAAACGTTCCGCTTCTCCAAGAAGCGTCGATGCCATCGCAAGTCCGAAGGCGACCGTTTTCCCGGAGCCGGTTTGAGCCGAGACCAGCAAATCACGCCCTACCGTGTTGGCTTCGAGAACCGCTAATTGCACGGCAGTAGGCGCAGAGTAGCCGCGCGCAGAAAGAGCGCGCCCGAGTGCGGGATGAACCGACGGGAAGGTCATGATTGTGAAGACTTTTCGAATGGAGAAGGCCCACCCGGCTCTATTCGAGTGGCAGGCGCACTTCGTCAAGATTATCGTTATTTAGCGTGCGTAGCTGGTATTCGGCGTAAACGCCAGCGGGCAGGTTGGCGCGCTTCGAATGTTGGTTAGCCTGCCGCAAACCCTGCCACGTAAGACTTTCGGCCGGAAGGTCTCAATAGCTGACATTTGGTTGATGCTTGACGAGGTGGCATACACACGATGACGGATGTCTGCTTTAGAGAGCAAAACGGAAGTACTTCAGGCCGCGCCGACGCTCGCTCGTGACCCTAAGCAGAAATCGCTTTGGGTTAAATTCGAAGGATTTTCTTCCCTTTTATTGCAGTTTCTGACGTTCGTGCCGGCGATCGCGCTTTGCCGCCATTTGACTTGGAGGAAGCGCCTGACAAAGCCTCTATGATACGGCAGTCTTTAACGCGCGCGGCGTGGCATGTAGAAATTACAGTTCTAAGTTCGCGACGCACAGCTTGCAGGCGCTTTATCTTGCCGTCGATATGCGCGACCTGACGACGAGCAATCGCATCAACGCGTTGGCAGGGAGCATCCGGACGATCTGCTAGCGTGAGGAGTTCGCGCACTTCATCCATGTCAAAACCGAGATCGCGGGCATGACGGATGAAAGCCAGCCGCGCGACCGCACGGTCATCGTATCGCCGTTGCCCTCCGCTCGTGCGGTCCGGCGTTACCAATAGCCCGATTTGCTCATAAAAGCGGATGGTCGGTACTTTAACGCCGGTCAGTTCCGCGAGCCCGCCAATTCCGATTTCGCCCATGCCCACATACCTCTTGAACCTCTAGCCACTAGAGATCCTATACTACATCCTGGATGTTGCAAATTGCGGCATGAGAAGATGACCGATTGCGTTAAGAGCGGGTGTGGCTGCTCCCAAAATCTGGCCTTCAACGGTCTAGCTCCCGGCTATCAGCGCCGCCTTTGGGCGGTGATCGCAATCAACGCGGTCATGTTTGCCGTCGAGATGGGAGCCGGAGCGATGTCGGGTTCCCAGGCGTTGAAAACAGACGCTCTCGATTTCTTCGGCGACACGCTGACCTACGGTCTCAGTCTCGCCGTCATCGGCCTGCCATTGCGCGTGCGGGCCACAACCGCAGTGGTTAAAGGGATTACTCTCGGGCTCATGGGGCTTTGGATTTTCGGCTCGACAGTTTGGCACGCCTTTGCGCCGGGCGTTCCTGTCGCCGAGATCATGGGATCAATCGGCTTTCTCGCACTCGCAGCCAACTTGGCGAGCGTCTTGATTCTCCTCAAGTACAAGGACGGTGACGCCAACGTACGCTCTGTGTGGCTGTGCTCACGAAACGACGCCGTCGGCAACGTGGCCGTCATCTTGTCAGCATACGTCGTATGGGGCACAGCGAGCGGCTGGCCGGATATACTCGTGGCGGCAATCCTTGCGTCCATATTCTTGCATTCGGCGACCAAGATATTGGGACAGGCGCTCGATGAATGGCGAAGGCAGTCCGATGGCCCCGCTGAAATGATCGCTGTGGTTGGCCGAACCTGAGGAGGAGTATTTAAAATGAGTTTCCGCAAACATCTTATCGCAGGAGCGCTGCTGGCGATGCTGGCGGCACCTTCAATCGCATTCGCGCAAAGTTCGAGCCAGCAGCCCCCTACGACGGGCTACGGAATGATGGGTCACGGGATGATGGGCTACGGCAACGGGATGATGGGGCCAGGAATGATGGGACAGGGCTACGGCATGATGGGTCCAGGCATGATGGGCTATGGCGGCATGGGTCCGGGAATGATGGGTTATGGTATGATGGGCCCCGGCATGATGATGGGCTATGGTCCAATGATGCAAGGGCAGCTCGCCTACCTTAAAGCCGAGCTCGGCATAACGGACGCTCAGAAGGCTGCTTGGCAGGATTATGTTGACGCGGTGCAAGCACGAGTCGCCGCCATGCAGGGAATGCACGCAACGATGATGCAGGCTTGGCAGTCCGGTACCGCGACGGATCGCCTGGACGCACATATCCAGGCGATGCAGAGCATGCTGGACAGCATGAAGGCGATGAAGCCGGCGACCGAAGCCCTCTACAAGACATTAGCCGACGATCAGAAAAAGAAGGCCGACCTGCTGCTTGGTAATGGCTGTTGCATGATGTGAGGTCGCGTGTCGTGCAGACTTTTGGTGCATTCGTAGCGCCATCCGTGTTGGCGCAAATCGGTCCTGTGCAAGGTCCCATGCATGGGTGGTCATTTGGCTGGTGGCCGATGGGCGGTATCTTTTGGATTGCGTTTCTGGTGATTGCCTTTTTTGGCGTCGCCGCGATCATTCGGATGCTGTCCGGCGACGGAAGTCCCCGGCGACACTCGTCATCGGCTCTGGCAATTCTTGAGGAGCGGTATGCGCGAGGAGAGATCGACCGCGAGGAGTACGAACAACGCCGCCGCCATCATGGTGGCTAGGGGTAGTCGTGCTGCTCTTCTGAGCATCCTTGCGGCAGCGAGTTACTACGTCGCTTGGCCCGTTCAGGCCTTCGACACCACGCTTCATGATATTGTCACGGCCTTGCACAACGCGGATCCGTCGCATCCGCTTAACCTTTCGGGCAGAAATCTCCGCTTTTTTGATCTGAGCGGACTTGACTTCAAGCACGCCGATCTCGCCGGGGCAAATCTGCTTGGTGCTGACCTCACGGACGCAAATCTGTCCCATGTCAACTTGAGCGGCGCGAGCCTCGATCGGGCAATCATTGTTCGCACCAATTTCATGGATGCAGATCTATCAGGTGCCAGTCTTTTCACGCCCGTCGCTTACTTGTCGCTCGAAAAGGCCAGGGCGGAAGCCCCGAACTTCACGGGCGCAAACTTCTCCGGAGCGCGGATAGTCGCGCACTTCAGTCAAACAAGCTTTCGGGGGGCGAACTTTACCAACGCGCAGATGCAATGGAAACGAAGGGACCAGCTCAAGACACCTGAGCGCACGCAAATATCGTGGTCCGACCTTAGCGGGGCGACGTTCACCGCAGCGAACCTCGAAAATATCATGATCACGTCGTGCAACCTCAGCAATGCCGACTTTTCAAGGGCCAGCTTGGCGCATGCTGACTTGTCGGATTCGAACATGACTAGAGCCAAATTGGATCGAGCCGATATTGACGGCACCTTGTTTAACGGAGTGGAAGGGCTGGCGAGTGTTCACCGCTAAGTGTCGAGCTGCGGTGCGGGACTTCCGGATTTGGCCCTTAGCCGACAAAGTCATGACGTCTGCATTTAGGGTAAGCAGCAGACGTTCGCGGATGACTGGCAAACGACCAGGTCGGACGTTCTGCCGATATCCGCTATCTCGGCAAAGCTGACTTACGAGGCGCCCCCGAGGTTTCGTACAAATTTCACATGAGCCGTTTTGCAGCTATCTTCGAGCCGAGTGCGGCTTCGCAGAGAAAGCGGACTTGAGTGTTTAACGGCTGGCTCTCGTGCTCTCCTGTCCGCTCCACTCACCGAAGGAGACGTGAGTTACTGAAAAAGCGTCTCCGGCCGATTATCATCCTTTGACTTGAGGAAGCCCCGGAGAATCGGCGCTTATCTATGGTCACTTCGGAGTGATCGGTGCGCCGCCCGGTCCAGGCGTCCCAAACACGCTCACACTGTCGATGGCCTTGCGCTGCAGCCGCGTCCAATCAGCGAGTTGTCCGCAAAGCGAGGGGCGCGGGGATGGCGCGTCCTTTGCACAGCGGAGCGAGACGAAATTCTGCAAGCCCATTGCAAGCTGCAGGGAATAATCGCTCGAATAGAGCTGAGTATCACTGAAGACCGCGCCGCCCGGGACGTTGCCGAAGTACATCATGCGAAGGCCCTGCGCCGTTTCGGGATGCTTTTCCGCGTCGAGCCCGAGGACAGCTCCATTAGGCGCAAATTCCGCGAGGATAGGCACCATCGGAAAGCCGGCTGTCTGATGGCAGCCCATGCACGAACTTTTCGGATTATCTACGGGGCCGGCGAGGCGGCCGCCGAAGCCCAGATGATTGAAGCTCAGTGGTGGAGTGGCCAGGTCCTTGACGGCTTGACGATTGATCCACTGTTCGGTGAGTGGTTTATAATCGCACGGCCCGTTCCGACCTTTGCAAGTTTCGGCGTAGGTCACCTTAGGGTTGTTTCCCCACTGTAGGCCGAGCGGCGTCATGCGTGCCCAAGGTGTTTCGCCTTTGGCGTTCCCGTCATAGCCATAAGTCCCCAGCAACCAGCCCGTAGGGCTGCGCTCGTCGCGCACTTGCAGATCGATCTGAATGAGGCGCACCTTGCCAATACGACGCTCGTACCGTGACAACGGCCCCTCGTTGCGAAAGCGCGGGCTCTTGTTGACGAAGATATCGGCATCCCACTCCAGTGCGCCTTTCACCGTCGGCAATTCCGCTTCGGTCACCGTCGAAAACAGAAGTTTGATGACAAACGCGCCGTCCGGCATGCTGTTCAAACCTGTTGGATCAGGATTGAGCGCGCCAGGCTTCGGGTCATCGGGATCGCAGTAGACTTGGCCTAACGCGAAGGCGTATCGATCGTTGACGTAAGCCTGAGCCCAGGTGTCGACGAACTCAAGCTGCCGCTCACCGAACGTGTTGCCGGCAGAGTCGAATTCATGGGTCAAACCGTGCACGAATTCGCGGCCGTCGGTCCCCGGCCAGTCGGAAGCGACTTCGGTATTCCAGTCCATCCAAGGCGAGCCGTACCATTTACGGATTTTATTGTCTTCGACGTAGAAGTCGACCGCGACGTTGCCTTCCAGCCCGTAGTCCAGGAGCGCGCGCAGATAAGCCTCTGGATCTACCGGACCGCCGTCTCTAAATGGAATTTTTAGCCACGGATATTCTTCCTTCACCGGAAGCTCCGAGGGATAATCTTGGCTGAGCTTGTAAACGCGACCCTTGTAGCTCGACGGAGGATCGCCGCCGTTGCCCTGAAGGTAATAGTCCTTGAACGTGCCCCGACGACAATTCTTCTGCGCGAGCGAATTGCGCAGCGAGTCGCTGGTCGCAGAAGCAGGCGTGGACAACACTCCCTCGCTCGCGCACGTCAATGCGAGCATGGCGCTTATTGCCGACAATCGAGCGAGCATTTGCATTACCAAAACAATCCTTATGCGATTCAAGGCGTACGCTGATCATCAGGCGGCGCGACTGCGAACCGTAATGGATGTTTTTCTAAAATATACTCCAAGCCGTCAGGTAGCTTGGGAACGGGGTTAGAAAAGCGTAAAGGCTGTGCCTGCTGCACGAATCCCAACTGCAACGGTTCCCCGCCACATCGATCCGGCACTTTTTTAGAGGTGACGTTTCGGGATAGGTTGTAGCAGGTGAAGAGACGACAGCATCTCGCTCTTTCAGAAAGCGATAGATATCTTCAACTCGAATGGACCAGCGATTTTGGTAGCCAGAATTAGCGCAAAGGACTCTGGCGTCCGGACGCTAACAGTAACACTGACAGGATTTTCCGTCCGCTTCTGTAGTCAGCGCTACAAGAGCGTAGTCGGTTTTTATTTTACTTTCCCCGCCGCGCTATGGACCAGCGCGTGGTCTGTCGGCAGAGACGAATGATGAACAAAACATGTGCGGCTGGCTCTTGTAAGTGTATGGAACTCGCCGGGCCCGGTGCAGGCCTACATCCGCGTTGTTTCGAACAAATCTGGCTGTTCGATGGAGCGCCACAGGAAACGCTTTGTACTGTGGCCGACGAGCTCGTCCGAAGGAAACTCGATGCCGGTGAGGATCTCTTCCATCAAGGCGAAAGCGCCGACAGCATTCACCTCATCAAAATGGGCTCGGTGAAACTCACGAAGATAAGCGCGGATGGACGTATTATTACCTTAGACATTCGCAAAGCGGGTGCTTTGATTGGTGAAAGCGCACTGCTGGAGGAGGGCGTTTATCCGGTTGGTGCTACTTGCCTCGAAACCACGGTGACCTGCGGGATAGACAAGAAGACATTTGAAGGATTGGTAACAAATCATTCCGATATTGGCCTCGTCGTCATCCGCAATCTATCACGGCGAATTCAACAACTTTCGAGCCGGGTTGGCGCGTTGTCCGAACCCAATCTCGAGGACCGGCTTTACGAGGTGTTGGTCAACGTCGCCCTAGAAGTTGGCGCGCGTGGTGCTGGTGGCTGGACAATCGCATTTCCCTTAACGCATGAAGAAATCAGTTTTCTGGTGGGAGCACACCGTGTCAGCGTCACTCGTGCGTTGTCTCGGCTAAGGGACACCGGAAGAGTTCGCATGTCGGGCAAACAGCTGTTCATCAGCGATAAGGTGATTTAAGCGGGCCGACATCAAACGTTGCAGTAATTTATAAATCGCCCTGCAACCACTCGGCAGATTAGTGCTCATTGAAGAACGCCCGAGGCGACATTCGCATTTCAAAAGATAAATTCCGGTCCTCGTAGCGCCTGCTACGACATTATCCGCGTACTCCTTGCAGAGTGACTGCCATCAGCACGGATCAGCCGTCGATGGTCATTTCCCCAATTGCGGCGGGTGATTGAAAAAAGTTACTGAGCGAGGATGAGATGACGGATAAGACGCTTTATGAACGACTTGGGGGAGCATATGCCATTGCAACGGCGGCCGATTACCTGATCGATCGCTTGCACACCAACGCTACGATCAACAACCTCAATCCGAAGGTCAAAGACTTCCACAGCGCGCAATACAAAGCTGGCTATAAGTTCATGGTCACCGCGTGGTGTATTGAGGCGACCGGCGGACCCAAGTGCTATCCGGGAAGGGACATGTTCGAGTCTCACAAGCATCTGAGCTTGACGGACTATGAGTTCGACGTCACTGCGCACGAAATCCGTAACACGCTCTACCAGCTTGGCGTTCCGCCGCAGGAGATCAGTGAGTTTATGGATATCATTGAGAGGTATCGCGGTAAGGTCCTCTCTCGAGTCTGACAGGGGACGATAACACCATCGGTTTCGCCATGTTGGATCGATGTGATTAGGAAATCAAACTTCGCGGCCCCGTTTGTGCAACCTAGCGGTCTCTTATTTGCAGGCTTCTGAAACGCGAACGGGGCCACATAGGTATGGAGCAGCAGCCCCGTTTCTTCTTAAGTTTAATACCATTTAAGTGAGGAGAGACTTCGCAATCGAGGCCCCCAGCGTATATTTGGGATCGACCATGTTGCCGACGCGAAGCTTGCCCACCTGCGTCAGAAGCATGTATGCCTCAATGGCATCGAAGCCGTAATCCTCCGCCATCCAGTACACGAGCTCTCGATAAGCGATGCGAGCAGCATCCTCCATTGGTTTCGCTGATCCGATCGTCATAATGCGCTCAGCCGTTTCGAGACGTGGCCAGCGGAATTTCCAATTTTTGATGAGATCGATTTGAATCGTGGTGGTCGTTGGATGTTCCAATGCGAAGCCGCAAAGTTCTCCATCGCCCTGAATGGCATGGCAGTCCCCGAGGTAAAGCAAAGCCCCTTCTTTCTGAACGGGCAGATAAATGATGGAGCCCGGAGCGACATCGGGCAGATCCATGTTGCCACCATAGTAATCGGGAACAAGCGATGAAATGGCTTCAATTTCGGGCGATGTGCCGATCGTCCCGATAAAGGGCTGATAGGGTAGTGTGAGCTTATCGCTCCATCGCACTCCTTTAATTGGGTCGACCTCGATCTTTTTCACGATCTCCGGCAGATAGGGCTGCAAATTCGCCGTATCGCCGGTGCCCACGAGCGCACCAAACTCCGGCATGATGCAGGTTGTGCCTACTGGCTGGGGTCCGCGAGGTACGATTTCTTCGATGTATACGGCGAGGCAGTCCCCTTTCTCAGCACCGTTTACATAGATCGGACCATTCTGCGGATTGAGAAACGGGAAATTGAGAATTTGGCTTGGCTTGTCGTCGGTGGACTTAATCTGTCCTTCCATCGCGTCGTGCGTTTCCGCAGAAACGACCGCGCCCGGATCAACTTTCAAAACGGGAGACGCATAGGGACCGTAGACATAGTGATACGTCCCTTGAGAATCTTCTGTAATGGCATGGCTGGTGCCGCGCTTTCCCTTCGCGACGCCGCGCTTCGCCATGATGGAATTTTTTAGCCAAGTCATCGTATTTTTACTCCCCAGTGTCTTTGCGCCATCGCATCAGTCCGTGTGGAATTATCCAAATGGAAAGTCGAAGACCGCGGCGACGATCGTGTCCGCCGATCAAAAGCTCAGGGTCCTGAATAAGCAGCCACGGCTGGGGAACGCTTGGGATTGACGATCAAATCCGAACCCCCCGTGTTTGCCTTCTGCACACATTGCGGTAGAATACAGACCGTTCTGCACACCAATACATAACGGTCTGCATGCAAAGTCTAGGGGGAGCTTTTCGGCCCTTTCAGTCAACATTGACGCAGTCGGGTGCCATTACTTACCGCCGGACTACTCAATGGTTTGAGGGCACAGTCGGCGTAGGACTGCTGTACATGTTGCCTGCATAATTGCGCCCGCTTGGGCAGTAGTCTCGCCCCTAAGCGGCAGAGCGGGATAGGCACGATCGAGATAGAGCATAAGCGACTATGATCTCGTATGTCTGAATTTGGTCCAACGGCGTTATCTCAATGGTCTCATTAGGACAGGCGGTGAATTTCCTCATAAGTTCACACCTTCTGATGCTCCTGTCGTCGCGATCCAGAGCAGGGGGATATCATGTCATCGGACGGTTGCGTTGGCTCAAGGCGCCTCGTCCCTGTCTCGAAAGCATACGCCACCTGAATGACTCGACATATTGCCGACGAGGGTCTCACTGCGATTGGAAACCTTAGCCCGCGCCGCAAATCGCAATTGCTTCATCTCTGTCGAGGATCGTCTCAGCGCAGCACCGAGGCTGCATCCAAACGGCGCTTGCATCTCCACCATCGAAGGCCGTGACTCCAGAAAGCCACGGGGTGACGGTATCGGGATTTTTCTTGAGCTAGGCGCGCGCCGTAGCTTTCGGATCGGCGCCGCTTTTGAGGACGGGCTCCATCATCGCGCCTTTCATGGCGAGCGGAGAACTTCAGGTTCGTGAGAAGCTTACCCAAGTTCGCGCACGCATTGACATAACCAGAGCGAACGACCGTGTTGACCACGGCTGCACCGAAACCCGAGTCGCCCATGCCATCGAGGTAGTGAATTGAAGCGCAAGTCTGGCCGCCCGATAAGCAGGCGTCCGCTCAATAGTTAGAAATTCAGCAAAAGAAGCTCGATAAAAGGCTGGGCTCTTTTGCTCCGCGGTTCGATCTTTTTAGACGTCACACCTGCGGATCTCCGCCGTGCCAACGCGCATCATGGCGTGCGTGCGTTGGGAAGGGCATCGCGTCAACATCACATAGAGATCGCGGTAGCTCAGAACGCCGGCAAGATCATTCCCTGGCGCCGGCAGGACGAATGGCGATGAGCCCGTCGCAATGACAAGTTTATCATAGGACTCGATAATGCCGTGATCCGAGGTAACGGTCTTCGTCACGGCATAACGATCCTGCGCGGCTTCGAGCAAATGCTCGAGCATCCGCCCCGGCGCCATGCCGTTGCCGATGATGATGAGTTTTTCGATCGTCGGATCTTTCTCACAAACTCAGCCGCCTACGCCGCCGCCTTGTAAGGCTCGGCGCTGAGCGTGCGCATGAGATTCGAAAGGATCGCTACGTTTTCGTCCGAAAGAGGCTTCAACGGGCTCCTCGGCTTGCCTGCATCGAGACCTTTGATCTTGAGGCCCGCTTTGATCGTCGGCGGCAACCCTCCGTTGCCGACAATAAACTCAAGCAACGGCAACTGGTCGTAAAACACCTTGCGCGCGCCCAGGAGATCGCCCGCCTCTATCGCACTGAAAAGTTCGATATTGAGCTTTGGAATGAGATTGGGTGCCGCGGTACACCAACCGGTAGCTCCGGCAACGAAAGCTTCGAACGCAAGCGGATTACTACCATTGTAAAATGGGATCTGACCGTCGGAGAGCTTGTAGAGCTGATGCATCCGTTGGATGTCGCCGGTGCTTTCTTTGACCATCGTGATATTGTCGATCTCCTTCACCATTTTCGCGATAAAGTGCGGCCGCATATCGATGCCGCTGGTCGCTGGATTGTTGTAAAGCATGATCGGTATGTTGATGCTCTGCGCAATCGCGGCGTAATGCGCGAAGATCTCTTGCTCGTTGAGCTTCCAATAGGAAATCGGAAGCACCATCACCGCGTCGGCGCCCGCTTGCTCGGCAAATTTCGCCCGGCGGACGGCGTTGCGCGTCGTAAGATCGGAAATGCCGACAACAACCGGAACTCTCTTTCCCACCTGATTGATCGCCGTCTCAGCCGTCTCGTCCCATTCACCGTCGTTGAGATAGGCACTTTCGCCGGTGCTCCCCAATGGCGCAATCGCGTGCACGCCATCGGCGATCATCATGTCGATCGATGCCTTGAGCGCCGCAACGTCGATGCCTTCATTGCTCGTGAAAGGCGTAATCGGATAAGCGATGATGCCCTTAAATTTCGGTGTCATGATGAACCTCTTTTTGACGGTGATTTAGGCTGCGTCTCGGATGGCGTCCGCGTGACTCTTGAGGGCGCGGCGGACGTAATAGTTGAAAGCGACGGAATAGCGCTTGGGCGTCGAAATCCAGTCATGCGCCTCGCGGGCCAAAAGCTCGGGGACAGGCTTGATGTCCGAGACTGGCATGGCAGTTAGCTGAAGCTTTGCTGCTCGCTCCATCAGCAACGCGAGCACACAAGCTTCCTCGACTGTGGAGCCGGTAACGAGCATTCCATGGTGAGAAAGCAAGATGGCGCGCTTTTCCCCCAACGCTCCCGATATGATGATCCCTTCTTCATTACCCACAGGGATACCCGGCCACTTCTCGAGAAACGCGCAGTCCTCATAGAGCGGACACGTATCCATGTGCGAAATAGCCAAAGGAATTTCGAGCATGGAAAGCGCGGAGCAATAGAACGGGTGCGTGTGGATGATGCAGTTGATGCGCGGATGCTCGCGATAAATCCAGGTATGGAACCGATTGGCTGGATTTGGCATCCCTCGACCGTCGACGGTCTCGAGATTCTCATTGACCCGAAGAAGATTGTCTTCGGTGATCTCGTCGAAGCCGTGCCCGAAGGGCTGTGTGTAATAAGTGCCGGGCTCCTCGGCTCGGGCAGTGATCTGGCCAGCAAGGCCTAAATCGTGGCCGCCGTCAAAAAGAATGCGGCAGGTAAGCGCGAGCTTTTGCCTCGTCGAGTAATCGCCATCGGCCAGTTCGGTGCCCATTCTTTGGTGGGCTATCGAGACCAACTCGCTTTTTGAAAGTGTAAGTGTATCGGACATTTATTTCTCTCCTTTGATCGCGCGGTAAAGTGAGAGAGGCCGGTGGCTCGGCCTCTCACGTCGGCGTCAGGGAGCATTGAGGGCCGGGCCGCTCCCAGGAACGAAGCGGTCATGACTGCTCTTGAGGTCGCTGATGATATCTGCAGCGGCCGAGGGTTTGCGGCGGTGGAAGGCCAGGATCCAGACGAGGCCGATCGCGAGATATGCGAGGAAGAGATAGGGGAAGCTGTCTACGGGCGCGGCCGGCACAGGATAGACACTTCCGACAGTCGGGATCGCGAGCAGCATCAACGCGACTATACAAACTGCCACATCTTTCGTTTGAAGTTGGCCGATGGCTTTCAGATAGACGGGTGCAGCGATCGTTATCAACGCGTACGGGACGAGGAAGCCAAACGCTGCGCAGGTGCCCGCATAGTTAAAGAGATCAAGCATCGCGATTCCGCCAGCCGTCGCCGCGATCGGGATGAGAAAGGCTATCGCAGCGAGCACGGTTACGGCCACATGCGGTGTTTCATTCGTTTTGTGCGACGTCGCGGTAACGGGCGGGAGGATGCCGTGACGGCCCATTGTGTAGAGGATGCGTGATCCGGCATTGAGGCAGGATAGTGCGAGCGCGAAGAAGCTGATCATCGCGCCCAGAGAAAGCGGAACTTGAAGAATGCCGACGTGTGCGAGATTGGCGAGAACGTTCAGCGGCGCATCGAGTTTATCAAGAGACGTAGAGTATCCACGCGTTCCGAGGACCATGACATAGGTCACGAAGACAAAGAAGGCGCCGGAAATCAGCAAGCTCATGACGACCGCGCGAGGGATCGTTTTCAGCGGATCTTTGGCTTCATCGCCAAAAGCCGTTGCACACTCGAAGCCGACAAGGCTGAAGATCGCCACTACCACGCCGAGGCCCATGCTAGATGCTGGGAAGGTCGACGTCGCGAACTGAGCGCTGTCGATTGCAAAGTGATGCCGGAAGAGGACAATGAAGCAGAGCAAGCCGATCAGGGCCATCGAGGCGCCTTCGCAGACGAGCATCATGATCGCCGAAAGCTGCACGTTCTTCCATGCCAGGAACCAGGCGGTGGCGACGCAAACGGCGGAAAGCAGCAGCGGCGGCGCACTGATTCCAGCCATCGCCAGAAGTTTGCCCGAGAAGATCGTGAAGCCTGTCACACCTGCGGTGGTGATGCCCATGTACGCCCAGAGCAGCGACCATCCCCCGACGGCGCCAGCATTAAGGCCAAGGCCGCGGCAGATGTAAGCGTACATCGAACCAGAGCCTGTCGATCGGCGCGCGAACTGATTGAGATTGAAGGCGACGAACAGCAGCATGACCGTGCCAAGAGCATAGGACAGCCAACTCCAGTCGCCGGTGTTCGAGTACATGACGGGAATGATTAGCGCTGCCGTCATGGTGGGTGAAATCAAGGCCACAGCTTGGGCCAATAGTTCCGTGAAGCTGAGGCAGTTCGACTTCAGCTGGTTGGTGGTTTGCATCCCATATCTCCTGTTGAGCGCGAGGGGCATCGTTCGGTGCCGCGCGTTTTCTCGCGGCCCGTAATTCGGCTCTTTCCTGCTGCATCTGCGAAAAGGATATGCTAGCAACTGGCCCTATCAACACAGCCAGATCTTAAAAAGCGAGTGGACCAGAATGTTGCGCCCCTGGCACCTCTCTCTAGCTCTCACGCGGGGAAAGAAATCCGTCTCTCAACAGATTGTTCACGCAGTCATCGAGGACGTGAGACGCGGAAGGCTCGCGCCGGGGTTCCCATTGCCAGGAAGCCGTGAACTCGGTGAGACGCTGGGTATCAATCGAAAAACTGTGATGGACGCCTACGCCGAGCTAGAGGCGCAAGGCTGGGTTTCGACGCAAACGCGTCGTGGAACATTCGTCGCGGAAAATCTTCCGCAACTGGAAAATGTCAGCGTTGACAAGCGGTCGCGCTCCAGAACCATTCCGCTGGAGCCATCTTTCAAGCTCTCGCGGCCTGAGGTCACGCTTGCTGCCGATCTGCCGCCATCGAAATGGCTAAGCTTCAATGACGGCGCACCCGAAATACGTCACGTGCCAATCGAGGCCGTAGCGCGCGCCTACAGAAACGGCTTGCGCTCGACACTGCAACTCCGCCGGTTGGGCTATGGCGATCCGCGCGGATCGGAGGGCCTTAGATCTGCGCTCGCGGCGATGTTGACGGCGGACCGGGGCTTGGCTGCCGGCGCCGACAACATCTGTCTGACGCGAGGAAGTCAGATGGGCATTTTTCTCGCAGCGCAGACGCTCATTAACCCTGGAGATACGGTCGTCGTTGAGACGTTGAGCTATCCGCCCGCTCGAGAAGCGTTTCGGCGCGTGGGCGCGGAAATCGCGACGGTTCATGTTGATGACGATGGCATCAATGTCGAGGATCTTGAGCGGGTGTGCCGCAGGAAGCGTGTGCGCGCGGTCTACGTGACGCCGCACCACCACTTTCCAACGACCGTTTGCATGACGCCCGAGCGGCGGATGCGGCTTATTCTGTTGGCGGCTCAGTTCGGCTTCGCGATCATCGAAGATGACTATGAGCATGAATTTCATTTCAGCCATCAACCGATGCTGCCGCTGGCAAGCTTCGATACCGCCGGGCATGTCATTTATGTCGGCTCGCTTTCGAAGCTCCTGAGCCCAAGTTTGCGGCTCGGATACGTTTGTGCGCCGAAGTCACTTATCGATCGGATGGCAGGAGAAGTCATGATGATCGACCGGCAGGGCGATCCGGCGATGGAGGCAGCAATCACGGAGCTGATCGAAGCGGGCGAAATCCATCGCCACACGCGCAAAATGCTTCGCCATTATATCGAGCGGCGGGCGAAGTTTGCTGACGGGCTGAATGCGGTACTTCGAGGGCGAGCAAGATTTAACGTGCCTGACGGTGGTCTCGCCTTTTGGGTTCGCTTTGATGGCATTGACTTGAAGCGTCTGGTCGCGAGGTGCCGGGAGAAGCAGCTCCATATTCAAATGCCGGATGCATTCTCGTCCTCCGGACAAGCGGTCGGCGCGCTTCGGTTGGGTTTTGCGAGCCTCGACGTCAAGGAACTGGCCGCCGCGACAGCGCGATTGGGTGCGGCACTCGCCGAAACGAAACGTTAATTGGGAAATTGTGATGGCGCGCCGCACGAGCATAGAGGTCAGCATAGGTTTCTCCAGCCACTGCGGTGCCCGCCTCGATAATCAGGATTTTGCCGCTGCCGATCTCGGTTCTGAGGAGGAGCGTGCACTTCAGGGCGTGCTCGTGGCTCTCGCCGATGGCGTCGGCGGCAGCAAAGGCGGCCGTATCGCAGCCGAACTTGCAGTCCAAAATTTCTTCGATGGGTATCGTTCGCAAAATCCTCTGGGCAGTGTGGCTTCGGCGGCGACAAAGACCATGGATGGCTTCAATCGATGGCTGAACGCTCAGGCTCGAACACCCACTATGAAGGGCGCCGCAACGACCTTCACGGGCGTCGTCCTTCGCGGTCGAGAGGCACTTGTTTTGCATATCGGCGATAGTCGGGCTTGGCATTTGCGTGGTGCTGCGTTGGCGCTCTTGACCGAAGATCATGTTTCGATCAGTAGCGATGATAGGGCAGTTCTGTTGCGCGCGCTGGGGCTTGAACCGGTGTTGCGGCTAGACTTCATTCGGCAGTCACTTGACGATCACGATCGGCTCCTCCTCACGAGCGACGGCGTACACGGGGTCCTCACGCAGCAAGAGATCGCTCGATTGCTTTGCGCTCGAAAAAGTTCCCAGGCTGACGCGGATGCGATTACAGCCGCAGCGCTCGCTGCCGGATCGCAGGACAATGTGACCGCATTGGTCGTCGATTTCATTGCGCTGCCATCGGTTGATTTTGATGCGTTGGCGGCGGAAATGGATAGCCTCGCGCTTCTGCCGCCTCCGGAAGAAGGAGAAACAATCGACGGCTACCGTCTCGAACATCTTCTCTCCGACGCGGCGTACGCTCGTATCTTCGTCGCTAGAGATCGGGAAAATCGGATCGTCTTGAAATTTCCAAAAACGATGTTGCTGTCGGAGGATGGTGCAAGGCTTGCCTTCCTGCGCGAAGGCTTTCTTGGGCGGCAAGTCGAAAGTCCCTATGTGGGACGGACTCTAGCTTTGCCCGAAGGCAGTCAAAGCCGGCTCTATATTGCGATGCCCTTCTATGCGGGCGAAAGCCTCGAGACTAAAATTTCCGAAGAACAGGTGCCCCTCCGCGATGCGGTTGCGATCGCACTAAAATTATCCCGCGGCGTTGCCTCGCTTCACCGCCGTGGCATCGCACATCGCGATATCAAGCCTGGAAACGTCATTTTGACGAGTGACGGAGGGCTCAAACTCATCGACCTCGGCATCGCACGCGTACCAAATTTTAAAGAGCTTCCCGAGAAGGAAGTGCCCGGAACCGCAAGTTATATGGCTCCCGAACTCTTCAAAGGAGAGCTTGGCGATGCCATCTCCGACCAATTTTCTTTGGGCGTCACGATCTATCGCCTCTTCACGGGGCATTATCCGTATGGAGAGACTGCACCATTTACTACGCCTCTTTTTGGTCCACCCATTCCCGCTTCCCAGTACCGTCCTGAGATGCCGGCGCGATTGGAGGCCGCAATCATGAAAGCCATTTCCCTGCGCCGAGACGACCGCTTTGCAGACGTGGAAGAGTTGATCTACCAGCTTGAAACAGGGATGCTGAATGTATTGCCGCCACGAAATGCGGTGCCGCTGTTGAGGCGCAATCCGGTTCTTTTTTGGAAGAGCATTTCCGCATTGCTTATCGCTGTCGTGATCGTCGAGTTCCTCCTTATGAGATAAGGTGAGGTGCGCTTGGCCCCACCATGGGGATGTCTGATCGACCCCGGATGATTTTCCTCGGGACGAATGACCATCGACGATGGACGCTCAAAAAGCTTCCCTATCTGACGCTAAGCCGATCTAGCGACCTCGGACGAGCGCTATATTGGTCCCGTTCAAGTTCGTATGGTTCAGTATCCCTTCGATGACCAGTGCGCGAACGGTTTGAATGTGGGTCACTGTAATCTGCCTTGCTAGAGCCTTATCGTTTTTGACCAGGGCATCGATGAGGCTTTTGTGCTCGCTTCGCATCTCCTTCGGCCGCTCCCGCATGACGAAGCCGAGGTGAAGCAGGCGCGTCATTTCCTCCATCGTTTGCGACAGCGCCGCGGTCATACGAGAATTGCCGCAGCAGCGCGCAATCTCCATGTGAAAATTGTAGTTCGCAGTCATGAAAGCGCTTTCGCTCGCTCTATCGCCGGGAGTGTAGCCGCGAGTGCATTCTGCATTTAGCTTACGCAGTCGTTGCGCATCGACGTTGCCGCAAGCCCTTTCCATGATTTCAGGCTCGAGAAGAAGGCGAAAATCAAAGATCTCCTTGACCGACTGCAAGGTGACCGGCGCGATGACATGTCCGCTTCGCGGCACGGCAATGACGTAGCCGTCTTGGGTAAGTTTCGAGAGCGCATGACGGATCGGCGCTTTGCCGAGATTATAAATCGCAGAAAGTTTAGCTTCGCTGATTTCTTCGCCGGGCGCGAGTTCGCACCAGACAATATCTCTCTTGATCTGATCGAAGGCCCGCTCGCTGAGGCTCCGACGGCGTGGGTCCGTTTTCATTGATCGGTTCTGAACGTTTCCAGGATTTCTTCTCGCGGATTGATTCCCGTGCTTACTGAATAATTAAGCTGACATAACAGATCAGGTCCATTGAAATATCGTGTTGGTTCCGGCGCGCGTCCCGCGATTGACATGTCAGAATGACGAAGATAACATTGCATATTCAGATTGCTTTGAGGTCTTGATGCCCCATCTTGAATCCGACGTTCTCGTCATAGGTGCAGGTGCTGCGGGCATGACCGCGGCGATGGCGGCAGCGCGAGGCGGCGCATCCGTACTTCTCGTCGACAAAAGTTTAATCGGGCGAGGCGGCGCGACGATCATGGCTCAAATGACCGTGGCCGCAGCATTGGGCGAACAAGAGCCGGACGACTGGAAGAAGCATCTCGAAGATACGTTGAAAGCCGGGCGTGGTGTGTGCAACGAGGTGCTTTCGGAGATCTTGTGCCGCGAGGCGCCAGATCGGATCCGTGAGCTCGACGGCTGGAATGTTGGCTGGGCGCGCGATGCCGACGGTCGCATCGCCGGTGTCATGGCGCCGGGACACAGCGTACGTCGCTGCGTTTACGTCGACTTTCTCAATACCGGCCCTGCTATAGCCCAGACGCTTCGCACCCAAGTCTCGCGAGTGAAGGCGGTTAAGCGCGTTAGCGGACTGTCGATTCGAGATCTCGTTGTGAGCGACGGACGCGTCATAGGTGCAGTAGGTGTGCATGCCGACGATGGGGCGATCGTTACGATCGCGGCGAAGGCAACTGTCATGGCAGCGGGAGGCCTGACAAAGCTTTTTCAGCGCAACAGCGCCTCAGCAAATATGGGCGGCGACGCATACGCGATCGCGCTAAGGGCAGGCGCCGAGCTGATCGATATGGAGTTTCCGCAATTTTTCCCGATAGGCCATCTGGCGCCGAGGCTCGTCGGAATGGACCCGATCATGTGGGATCCCTTCCGCTACAAGCTCGGAGGACGACTGCTCAACGGTCGAATGGAGGAGTTCCTGGAGACCTACGGAGTGGTCGATCGTGGCAACTATACGTCGCCGCGTGATATCACCGCCTACGCCATCGTGAAAGAAAACGAGGCGGGACGAGGCTCTCCTGCGGGCGGCGCCTACCTCAGTTTCATGCACGTTCCAGAAGAAAAATTGCGCGCGGCGTTCGGTCCAGCGATCGAATTGCTTGCAAAGAACGGCATTGATCTCACAAAGCAGCCTATCGAAGTAGCTCCTATCGCTCATTATCACATGGGCGGCATTCGAGTGAATGAGAAGATGGAGACAGGCTGTCTCGGACTTTACGGCGCCGGCGAAGCCGTTGGTGGACCGAATGGCGCAAATAGGCTGTCCGGCAATGCCCTGCCGGAGGCACTGGTTTTCGGCGAAAGAGCCGGACGGTTCGCAGCCCAGTTCATCGAAGGCGCGAGCGTCGTTTGGTCAGAAGAAGCCGCGCAGCCGATCATTTCCTTGATCGAGTCCGTGAACGAGCGCGCCAACAACACGGCGAAGACAATAAAGGCAGGTACTTCCGCGCTGTGGAGCGAACTCCAGGAGTTGATGTGGAAGAAGGTTGGCCTCATGCGCACCGAAGCCTCGCTCTCCGAGGCATTGCAGCGGCTGTCCGAAATGCGCGCCGGTCTTGGTGACATCCCCCTCAGCTCCGGGATGGTGTTCAACACCACCGTCGAAGAATGGTTCGAGCTGCGTAATTCTCTCCAGATCGCCGAGGCAATCACGCTTGCTGCGCTCAACCGCAAGGAAAGTCGCGGTGCGCATCAGCGTCTCGATTATCCCGAGACGAAAGATGACTACAAGCGCAATCAGGTTTTGCGCATCGAGGAGGGGGTCGTCAGCTCTCGCTGGGTTCCTTTAACGCAGCAGGTTCTCGCGACCACATTGTGAGCAAGTCAGTCTGATGACAACCAACGTCACCATATCGATCACGCGCGGCACTGAAGAAAACGGCCTATATCAGCAGGATTTTACTGTCCCCTTCATCGAAGGAATGTCGGTGCTCGATGCGCTTCTCTGGATTCGAGCGAATGAGGATCCGACGCTCGCGGTGCGTTACAGCTGCATCAACGCAAACGCCTGCAAGGAATGCTCGGTGATGATCAACGGTCAGGTCGAATACGCATGCACCGCGAAGCTTCCGATAAAGGGCGTCAAGGTCGAGCCGCTGGAAAACAAAACGGTGATCCGAGATCTCGTAACAGACATCCTGCCGTCGAAAGAACATCTGTCGACCTTGATGAAGCAGCGCTGAACAATGCGCCAATATCGCGTCGGGATTATCTCATGACTTTCGTCGTTACGGAATCGTGCATCAGATGCAAGTTTCAGGATTGCCTGCAATCGTGTCCGGCCACTTGCTTTTACGAAGGCAAGAACATGCTCGTGATCAATCCTGCGGAATGCATAGATTGCGGAGCCTGTGAGCCGGAGTGTCCCGCTGAAGCAATCGTGCGCGATACCGCTCCGGGTGCGGAAAAATGGGTCGAATTCAATCGGAAGTACGCTGCTCTTTGGCCGAACATACGTAAGCCGACTGTTGTGCCCGACGACGCTGAGGATTGGATCGAGGTCGAGAACAAATTGGAGACGGAATTCGATCCGGACCCCGCGGCCCCTTAAACACGCGATGCAACTTCTATCCAGGAATGAGACATGAAAAGCGTATGGCTACACGAGCTGCGATGGCCGGACATAGAGGCTTATCTTGAAGATCAGGATGTAGCGTTGGTTCCGATTGGCGCCACGGAGCAGCACGGTAGGCATACGCCGCTCTTGGTCGACACCGCTTGGGCCAGCGATGTGTCCGAAGCTGTTGCGAAGAAGGAAGGTGTCCTCGTTGCGCCGCCGATGCATTTTGGCTGGTCTCCGCATCATCTCGCATATCCCGGTGGAATCACGCTGCGTCCTGAAACGCTGATGCAAGTCGCGATAGACATCGCTGAAAGTCTGATCTCTCATGGCTTCCGAAAGATCATTTTCGTCAACGGCAACCGCGTTGCGAACCTCCCACCGCTTCAGGTCGCAATGGCCAAGTTACGCTTCAAGACTGGCGCTTTCGTCGCGATCATCGATACGCATCTCATAGCCCGTAAGGAAGTATGTGAGGCGGCGGGGAACGCGCGCGATGCTTCGCATCACGCGGGAAATGTCGAAACCTCATTCATGATGCATGCCCATCCCGATCTGGTGAAGACCGATGAGATTATAGCGCTGCCAGATCATCCTCTCGCGGTCTTCGCCAGTAATACGCCGATGGATCCGCCGCTCGATCAAAGTGTGGCGTTTGTCCAGCCGACCGCCGAGGAATTCTACAATCGGACTGGCGGGCAAGGGACATATTCAAATCCAGCCTCGGCGACAGCCGCAATCGGAAAGGCCGTGCTTGACGTGACCATCGCTAGGGCAGCGGAATTTGTTGCGCACGTCAAGACGCTGGACGTCCGCTGTGAGCGCTGTCCCATCCCGATCTAACTTCCAGACCCATATTAGTTTGCGGATTCGCGAGAGAGATTTGATGCTCCAACAGAATGCGGCTTCTGGATTGAAGATTGCCATTGTCGGCGCGGGGCCTGCAGGATTTTACGCGGCGGAGGCGCTTGCCGCGGCATGTCCCGATTGCGAGATCACTTTGATCGAGCGGCTGCCGACGCCCTATGGGCTAATCCGGTCCGGTGTCGCACCAGACCATCAGACGACAAAGTCCATTCAAAACACGTTCGAGCGAATTGCGCGGCTGGATAACATACGTTTCGTCGGAAATGTCGAGATTGGCGGTGACGTTTCGCTCGACGAGTTGCGTCGTTTCTACGACGGAGTGGTCCTTGCGTGCGGCGCGCCCCTCGATGCACCGCTCGGCATTCCTGGCGACAATCTTCCGGAGGTGTACGGTGCCGCGCAATTCGTGGGTTGGTATAATGGCCATCCGGATTTCGCCGAACTCAATCCCCGTCTCGACGGCGGTGGCGTGGTTGTCATCGGTAACGGCAACGTTGCGATCGATATTGCTCGCGTTCTGTCGAAGTCGCCCGACGAACTGGCAAACAGTGACATCGCACATCATGCCCTTCAGCGACTCTCTGTAGCAGACTTGTCTGACGTTCACATTGTTGGGCGAAGAGGCCCTGTCGAGGCCAAGTTCACAACAGCCGAGCTGCAAGAACTGGGAGAACTTCAAACGACTGTAGCGCTCGCGGACGCCGCTGAACTTCCGGAAACGATCGGCGAAGAGTTTTCGCTGCGGGATCGCAGGTTAAAGAACAAGAACCTCGAATGCTTCAAGGCTTTCGCGCAGGCCGATTCAATGTCGCGCGCGCGCAGATTACGATTTCAGTTCAACGCCCGCCCAGTTCAAGTGCTCGGCGACGACCGTGTCGAGGCAGTGCGTTTCGAGCGCACGCGCGTTGTCGGCGAAGCAGTCGAAGGCACCGGCGAGATCTTCGAGATACCCTGCAGCCTTGTCGTCTATGCAATTGGATACAGGCCGTCCCCAATGCTCGGTGTGAATCTCCGGGGGACAGACAATCGCCTGCAGAGTGATGCCGGAAGAGTTGCGCCGGGGCTCTATGTCGTTGGCTGGCTAAAGCGCGGTCCTTCCGGAAAGATAGGTACCAATCGTATCGATGGCGAAGAGATCGCAAAAAAGATCATCGCTGAAGTCGATGCTTCCGGCCGGACGGGGTTTTCGGGACTCGAAAAGCTATTCCAAGAGAGAAGCTTGCGATGGACCGACTTCGATGACTGGAAGGCCATCGAAGCCGCCGAGGTAGCTGCGGCACTGATGGGCGCACCGCGACGTAAGTTCGTCCGGGTGGATCACATGCTCGAAGTTTGTCGCAAGATACCGGCGACGCCCGCCTAGAAACGCAGCAATGCGAACTACCGAATTGGCTCTCTCGTTGCGCAGTTCAGTTGGTCGCCGAGAGCCGTCCGAGGGAACCACATGGGACACACAGCGGACATTCCTAATTCTACAGAGGATTTTTTTTCGTCCTTCAAAAAGGATCTGGCCCGCCCGGATAGGCTAAATTTCCTTGCGTCAGAATTGATCGGCAGGGATGCCGAAATTCTGGGTCCATTCGGAGCAAAACCGCTCATCTATGCTGACTACGTTGCATCTGGTCGAGCCCTCGCATTGGTTGAGCGTTTCGTAATTGACAAGATACTCCCCTTTTACGCCAACAGTCACACTGAGGCCTCGTTCTGTGGCGGGCTGATGACTCGATTTCGCAGGGCGGCGCGAGCGGCGATCGCTGAATGCTGTAACGCTGACAGCCGTTACGCCGTCATTTTTGCTGGTTCAGGCGCCACAGCTGGATTGAACCGTCTAGTGAGTTTGTTTGGGATACGTGAGCACGTGACGCATGGTGTCGTGCCGCGCGTGATCATTGGCCCTTACGAGCACCATTCGAATATTCTGCCTTGGCGAGAAAGCGGCGCTGAGATTGTCGAGATCGCGGAGGCAGCGACGGGTGGGCCAGATTGGGATCAACTCCATGCAGCGCTGATTGTCGCGGACGATCGCCCAGTCCTTTGTGCGTTTTCCGCGGCATCCAACGTCACCGGGATCGTGTCCGACGTAGCCGGAATTACGCGAATGGCAAAAGCCAAGAATGCAAAAATTGTGTGGGACTACGCTGGTGCAGGACCATATTTGCCGATCAACATGCAGCCAGCCAATGACGCTGCAATCGATGCCGTCGTCATCTCTCCCCATAAGTTCATCGGAGGACCAGCGGCATCAGGCATCCTGATTGTCCGCAAGGACGCGGTGGTGACCGAGAAGCCGACGTGGCCGGGCGGCGGCACTGTCAAGTTCGTGACGCCGACTGCTCAGGACTACAGCGATAGTCTCGAAGTGCGCGAGGAAAGCGGAACGCCAAACGTTGTTGGGGATATTCGTGCGGCCCTGGCTTTTCTCGTAAAGGAAGCTATCGGCATCGACGCAATCACCAAGCGGAACGCGGATTTGCGTGCGCGGGCCTTAGCAGCCTGGGGCGTAAGCGAGCGCATCGAGCTTCTCGGCCATCGACAAGCTGAAAGTCTGCCAATTTTCTCGTTCCGGATCAGAGACGGCAAAGGCGGCTACATCCATCAACAACTGATCACGCGCATGCTGAGCGACCGGTTCGGCATCCAGGCGCGAGGTGGATGCGCATGCGCTGGACCATATGTTCACCGATTGCTCAGGATTGACGAGGACGAGTCCGCAGATCTGCGGCGCGCAATTGCTGAAGGAGATGAAATTCGCAAGCCGGGCTTTGTCCGTCTTAACTTTAGCGTCCTGCTTTCCGACGATAAGGCGGACTACATCCTGAACTCCGTCACCCAACTAGCGCAAGACGCTACAGCTTATGCCCAACACTACGACGTAGATCCTCGCCGCGCGATTTTTCATCCCAAGTCTGAACTCTCTCAATCTGATCACGCTCTCTCAAAAACGATTTGAGTTCGCGGATGATAAGATGACCGTAAGTCGACGATAAACACGAGCGCTCAGTAACCGAAGTTTTCTGCAATCAAACTCTTAGGAAGAAAGATCATGGAATTAAATGGCACTCGCGCCATTCCCGCAAATCGGGATCTTGTCTGGGTATGTCTCAACGATCCTGAAGTTTTGCGCGTCTGTATTCCTGGATGTGAAGAACTCTCGGGAAACGCCGAGGAAGGGTTTGAAGCGATCGTAAAGCAGAAAATCGGACCGGTGCAGGCTACCTTTCGCGCGAATGTTCGCTTGTCCGACGTCAACCCGCCGGAAGGCTATGTCATCAGCGGCGAAGGCAAGGGTGGCATGGCCGGTTTCGCGAATGGCAACGCCAGAGTGTCGCTTGTTGACGTCGGCGAAACGACGGAACTCAGTTTCACCGTGAATGCGCAGGTCGGCGGAAAGATTGCGCAGCTCGGAAGTCGTCTGATCGATGGATTTGCTCGCAAGCTGTCTGATCAGTTCTTCGACAGTTTTCAGGTTCAGGTCGAAAATCGGGTTCATGCCTGATGCCGGTTCGTGGTTTTGTCACGCCAGCCGCTGGTCCTCTCCCCGTCCTGAGGGAGTTGCTTTTGATTACGTGTTAAGCTTCGCATGCCCAGCACTTGTTCATTCGGCCCACTCCCTTTGCAAATTTTGCGTATAAAGACAGAATTTTATCGATGCCTGGCATTTGTTTTTGACATGTTAGAATTGGCTTCTTAGCATGACAGTTATCCGGTGAGCTGCACGACAAGGAGCCGTTTCATGTTTGACATTCCGCCAAGCGGCAACTTGAAAACAATCCCGGTTGGTAACGCCGCATCGCGTGGTTCTCATATCATTTCCTTCAGGCGGGCGGGATGACGGTAGTCTCCGCAAGCGCCAGCCAGTCCGATGGACTCGGCAGCTCCGCCGCCCGTCTGGAGCACGGACCTCTTATTCGAGGGAAGGGGCGCTTCATCGATGACATCTCAATCGAAGGCCAGACCTACGCGGCGTTCCTGCGCAGTCCAATAGCGCACGGTCGGATCGTCGGGATTGATGTAAGCACGGCGAAAGCTTTGCCTGGCGTTCGCAGTGTTTTGCTTTACTCCGATCTTCGTGCAGTTATGACCTGCGATCGAATACCTGTTTCCATGCCGTCCGGCGCTATCCGCTTCGACGTCGACCCTTACGTCTTGAGCAAGGACGAAGTCTGTCATGTTGGAGAGCCGATTGCGCTCGTACTCGCTGAGAGCCGTCATATCGCCGAAGACGCACTCGCGCTCATTGATGTCGACCTTGAACCTCTCGACGTAATCGTTGATCCGCGCGAGGGGCTTGCAGAAGATGCGCCCAAGGCTCGACAAGACTGCCCGGACAATCTGGTGGCGCAGATGCAGGCGGAATATGGAGACATCGAGACTGCCTTCGCCGGTGCTGTGCACGTGGTCAAAGATAAATTCCACCTACATAAAGGCGGTGGCCATTCGATCGAGCCTCGCGGTGTGATTGCCCAGTGGGACCCCGCCGCTCGGCACCTGACGGTGTGGGACAGCACCCAGATGCCGCATCGCGCTAAGCGCATCTTGATCTCGGTTCTGGGCCTCGGCGAATCCGATGTGCGTGTCATCGCGCCCGACGTGGGAGGTGGCTTCGGTCCAAAATTCGTTTTCCATCCCGAAGAACTGGCCGTAGCGGCCGCTTCATTGCTGACGGGAATGCCGGTCAAGTGGATCGAGGATCGCTTCGAGAATTTCGTTGCTACGGTTCAGGAGCGGGATCAGTTCTGGACCGTCGAGATGGCGGCGGACGCGGACGGAAAGCTGCGTGGGATTCGCGGGACCTTGATCCACGATCACGGTGCTTACTCGCCATATGGGGCTTCTCTGCCTCAAAACTCAGCGACCAACTTGCTCGGTCCATACGTTCTTCCGGCCTATAAACTCGATATCTCGCTGTGCTTGACCAACCTCATTCCTTCCACTCCCACGCGCGGAGCCGGCCGCCCTCAGGGAACGTTCGTGATGGAGCGTCTTCTTGACCGGCTCGCGGAGCGTACGGGGCTCGCTCGGGAAGAGGTGCGCCGAAGAAATCTCATCCGTCCCGAACAGCTACCCTATCCGACAGGTCTGTTCACGCGCGACGGCGGCGAGATGACCTATGACAGCGGCGATTATGTTGAATCGCAACGTCTCGCATTGGAACTGTCCGATTGGGAAGGCTTCGAAGCTCGCCGTCAGAAAGCACGATGTGATGGACGTTTCCTTGGCATCGGCCTCGCCAATTATGTTGAAGGATCCGGCCGCGGTCCCTTTGAGAGCGCTTCGGTCAGTATCGGCCCATCAGGTACCGTGCTCGTAACGACAGGCGCATGCGCGCAGGGGCAAGGCACAGTTACTATGCTCGCGCAACTTGCGGCCGCGGAACTTGGTACCCAACCCGAACTTATCCGCGTCATTGCAGGCGACACCGCGGCCAGTCCGCTTGGTCTCGGCGCCTTTGCAAGCCGTCAAGCAGTCACGGCTGGGAATGCCGTGTTCCTTGCCGCCGGACAAGTCAGAGCAAAAATTTTTCGTGTTGCGTCCGCTTGGCTCAATGCGTCGTCTGATGAATTGACGTTGCAGGACGGGGTGGTGTTCGTCACTGCTG
Source organism: Hyphomicrobium sp. MC1 (assembly GCF_000253295.1). Taxonomy (NCBI): domain Bacteria; kingdom Pseudomonadati; phylum Pseudomonadota; class Alphaproteobacteria; order Hyphomicrobiales; family Hyphomicrobiaceae; genus Hyphomicrobium; species Hyphomicrobium sp. MC1. The sequence goes on from NC_015717.1 coordinate 247,771, forward strand.
ATCCTGATCGTTCATGTCGAGTAGCGCAAATAGCTGGAGCACTCGCGGGAAGTCCGGGCTATTCACTTCCGGCTGGACTCGAGCCGGGGCTGTCGGCCGCTGTGGATTTCAAACCGCCCGCTCTGACCTATTGCAACGGCACACACGTCGCCGAAGTTGAAGTCGATCCGGAAACCGGCATCGTTACAATACAGCGTTATCTCGTCGTGCATGATTGCGGCCGGCTCATTCATCCGCGCATGGTTGAAGGGCAGATTTGTGGTGGCGTCGTTCATGGCATTAGCAGCGCATTGTATGAGTGGATGCGTTATGATTGCGACGGACAGCCTCTGACCTGCACCTATGCTGACTATCTGTTGTGTACCGCCGACGTTGCGCCACGTATCGAAATTCATCATATGGAATCGCCGACTTCTCTGAACCCGCTCGGCATAAAGGGGGCAGGAGAAAGTGGTACGATTGCTGCTCCCGCTGTGATCGCATCGGCGATCGAAGACGCGTTACGGCCGTTCTGCGTTACATACGCGACCTGCCCATCACGACGACACGGCTGCACGACCTTTTGCATGGTGGGGCAGCATGAAGGCGTCGCAATTTGTATATCACGCGCCGCGTGAGCGCGTGGAACTTTTGAAGCTGCTCAACGAACTTGAGGATGCTCGAGTTATCGCCGGCGGCCAGTCGTTGATGCCGATGATGAACCTGCGTCTTGCTGCGCCAAGCAATCTGATTGACTTGAACAGCGTCGCCGATCTCAGCGGAATCTCGATCGAAGGAGACAGGCTCGTTATCGGCGCGATGACACGCCAGCGCAGTGCAGAACGGTCCCCTCTCGTCTCGCAATACTGTCCGTTGCTGGTGGAGGCGCTCAAGCATGTTGGCTTTCAACAAACGCGCAATCGCGGCACTGTGGGCGGAAGTGTCGCGCACATGGATCCAACGGCCGAGATCGTTGTCGCATGTTATGCACTTGGGGCCGATGTCGTGCTGGAAAGCGTCCGGGGGGAGCGCCGCTGCGCGATAGCGGATTTCCCTACGGGGTATCTGACAACTCAGATCGAACCTGATGAAGTTCTCGTGCGGATCGAGATACCTCTCTGGGCGCCGGGACATGGTGCCGCTTTCCAAGAAGTGACAAGACGCGGTGAGAGCTTTTCCGTGGTTTCTGTTGCGGCGCTGGTGGATGTCACTCCCGACGGATTCATTACACGCACGGCTCTTGCAGTTGGCGGTTTAGGGGCAACCCCTATTTGTCTGGATGAGATGCATGCCCTTGTCGGCCAGCATGCCAGCGTCGCTTCGATAGAGAGTTTATCGATGATTGCTGCAGCGCTGCCGGCTGAAGGCGATATGGTCGTCTCTTCCAAATACAAGCAGTATCTCGCAGGCGTGCTTACGAGACGCGTGATACGGAGCGCGATATCCAGGGCTTGGGGGCGCGATCTCCATGGTTGACCATCTCGATGTCGTTGTCACCGTCAACGGCAAAGTCCACCGGACCAAGGTTGAGCCACGGCTCAATTTGGCAGATTTTCTGCGTCATAAGCTGAATCTCACGGGAACACATGTCGGCTGCGAGCACGGAGTGTGCGGGGCTTGCACCGTTTTGGTCGATGGAGCCTCCGTACGTTCGTGCTTGATGCTGGCAGTGCAGGCATCGGGTTCGGAGATACGCACGATTGAGGGGCTGGCCTCTGCCGACGGCACGCTTGATCCGCTTCAGGCTGCATTGTCCGAGCATTTTGGGTTGCAGTGCGGCTATTGCACGCCGGGCATTTTGATGACCCTGGTCGAACTGCGCCAGGAGCTCGCAGGGCAAACGATCAGCGAAGAAGAAGTGCGCCACAAGCTTTCTGGAAACCTGTGCCGCTGCACGGGCTATCAGGGAATAGTAGACGCTGCGCTTGCCGGGTTGAACGGCCCTGACGCCCTTAAGAGCGAACAATGAAGATTGCAGTACCAGACTTGGTATCTAATTCCTACTTTCCGGTTCTTGCAGCTGTGGAGTTGGGTTGCTTTCGCGCCGAAGGAATCGATGCTGAAATCGAGGTAATCTTTCCGCCGAACCGTACCTATCAGGCACTTCGCGAAGGCGCTGTCGATCTCGTAGCGGGGTCTGCCCACGCCGCCGTTAGCGCGTTTCCAGATTGGGAAGGTGTGCGCCTCCTCTGTGCGCAATCAAGTTCGATGTACTGGTTCCTCGTGATGCATAACGATTTCGCCGCTAAACGCGGTGACTTATCCGTCATCAAGGGCCGTCGGATCGGCGCTGCGCCATGGGTTGAGATGGGATTGCGCGGCATCCTTGAAGTGGCAGGATACGATGCGGAACGGGATGGCATAACGGTCGGGCCGGTTCCGAAATCGTCCGAAGCAGGATTGAATTTCGGGCTGTCGGCTTTTCGTGCGCTTGAAAGCCGTCAGGTTGATGGCTTCTGGGCGAACGGATTGGCAGCCGAGCTGTCAGAGCAGCACGGTGTCGGGACTATCGTGCTTGACGCGCGACGCGGCGATGGCCCGGCGGGAAGTACGGAGTTCACCTTCGCGGGCGTAGCAGCGACGAGCCGCACGATCGGTGCCAATCCAGATCTCGGCGGGGCCGTTACGCGTGCGATCCGGCGCGCGCACGCGTTGCTTAAAGAGGATGTCAGTCGCGCGGCTGCAGTGGGCTCGAAGCTCTTTCCGGCCGAAGAAGCTGCCCTGATCGGCACTTTGGTTGCGCGCGATCTGCCCTGGTACGACACGACGATCACCCCCCACCAATTTGCTGCCATGAATGAGTTTCTCCGCAGGCAGGCGGCGATTGCAAATATCGCACGCTTTGAAGACGTCGTCATTGTCGAAGACCGACGGGGAGACGTTCAGTGACGGATAACACGAGAGCCTACACGTCAGGTGAGAACCCTGCATCCGGGAGGGCGAAACTTCGGCTCTGGACCGACCGCGCGACGCTCTTCATCTTGGGAATATTGGCCTGGCAGGCGCTGTCTTCGTTTTTTCTGAATCCGTTTTGGGTATCAAGTCCCGAGCTAGTGGCCATACGTCTGAAGGATATCACGCTCAGCGGCGAGATCTTTCGGCATGCCAGCGCTACCGTCCTTCAGGCCGTCCTCGGTCTTCTTCTCGGCGCGGTCGTTGGTTCGCTGCTCGGCCTGTTTCTTTATCTTCGCCCACGGCTCGCGGCGGCGGCTGATCCCTACATCATGGGCTTCTACAGTATGCCGCGCATCGCGCTCGGACCGCTGTTCGTCCTCTACTTCGGAATCGGAATGACATCGAAAGTCATGATGGCTTTCTCATTCGTTGTTTTCATTTTTCTGCTGAATGTCATGCAAGGTCTGCAGGCTGTCGACAAGGACCACATCGACATGCTCCGTTCCATGCGTGCGACTCCGCTTTATATCGCTCGCCGTGTCCAGATTCCTTCGATGCTTCCCTGGCTGTTCAGCGCCGCGCGAATAAGCGTCGGCCTGGCCCTCATCGGCTCTGTGTTGGGAGAGTTGCTCGGAGCCAATCGCGGTCTCGGCTGGTACGTCGAGAACGCCGCGGGCCGTCTCGATACGACCGGACTTTTTGCCGGACTGGCAGCGCTGATGATCGTCGCAGTCATTCTCAACTACATCGTCAACCTGCTCGAACGCGTTATGGTCCGGGCTCGATGACGAGCTCATTCCTTTTATTCGAAGCAAGAAGGGGAAGTCACGGAATGATGAAGTATCTGATGGCTGCTTTAGGGATGCTCATGGCATTCTCGCCTGCACCAAGTTATGCGGAAAAGGTCAAGATTGTCGCCGGTCTGGCTGCGATCGATCAGGCTCTTGCGCCACTCTATGCTGCGCAATCGAAGGGCTATTTCGATCAGGCGAACCTCTCGGTGGACATTGTCGATTTCAAGGGTGGAGCCCCGGCTGTGAATGCCTTGGTCGGAGGAAGCATTCAGCTGTGCATTTGCGCTGCGGATCACGTCATTCGCCTGACCAATAAAGGCATGCCGACAACGATCCTTGCCGGACTCGATGGATTTCATTCGTACGCGCTAATGGCCCTGGCTTCATCGCCTTACAAAGACCTCGCCAGTCTGAAAGGGAAGCGCATCGCCATCACGTCGCCGGGCAGTCTGACAGACAACACCCTTCGTTACATGATTAAGAAACTCGGGATGAATCCCGACACCGACTACGAGATCATTGCCACGGGTGGCGGAGCTGCCATGCAGGCTGCCATCGATACCAAACAGGTCGAGGCGGGAATGTTGATCAATACCGACGTTCTCCGAATGATGAACGACACGCCAGGTAAATATAAAGCCGTCCATGATTTCCGTAAGATGCCCTATGCCTCGTTCGACGTTCTCGCGCTGAAATCTTGGGTCGCGAGCAATCCGGCGGAAGCGAAAGCCCTGGCGATGAGCATTTCCAAGGCGATTCACGATCTTCGTACCGATCCGGAGTTCGCCAAACAGACCATCGCGAAAATCTTTCCGAACTTCAGCCCGGCCCTTGTGGCTATCGTTGCCAAAAGCATGACCGAACGTTTGCCTGAGGGTGGCGTAGTCAGCAAGGACTCGTTCGAAAATATGAGCAACATCTCGCTGTCGGAAAGCAAATCGATGAAGCCGGTGCCCTTTTCTGAAGGCTTTGATCCGTCTTTGCTGAAACCATGACCATAATCGATATTCACAGAACGAGAGCTAGGGCAGTCTCCGTGAACTCCAATACGTCTTCGGTTCGAGCGCGTATTCAGATGAAGGGCGCGTCCAAAGCGTACCCACGTCCGGGAGGCGCGCCCAATCTCGTTCTCGACAATATCAACTTCACGGTGGACGATGGCGAGTTTCTCGCCATCGTCGGGCCGAGCGGCTGCGGAAAATCCACTGTCTTGCGGCTGATTTCAGGCTTGTCGCCAGCGACGGGTGGGCGCGTTCTCGTCAGCGGCGAGGAAGTGACGGAGCCACCCGCTGATATTGGCTTCATGTTTCAACGCGACACCCTTTTGCCCTGGGCGACCGTATCGCAAAACATTCGGATAGCGCTGGAGTTGAATGGCACCCCAACTTCCGCGCAAGATGCTCGCATCCAGGAATTGCTCGCACTTCTTGGACTCAAAAAACACGGCGATTATTTGCCGAGTGCGATTTCCGGCGGGATGCGCCAGCGCGCGGCACTTGGTCGACTGCTGGCTTATGCGCCAAAGATTTATCTGATGGACGAACCTTTTGGCGCGCTCGACGCAATGACCAAGATGATGCTGGGACGCGAGCTGTTGCGGGTATGGAGTCAAGACCAGAAATCAGTGGTCTTCGTCACGCACGACATTGAAGAGGCGGTTGGCTTGTCTGATCGCGTGATCGTCATGGAAGGGCCTCCAGGCCGGATCAAAAGCGAATACAAGGTGCACCTGCCGCGTCCGCGCGATTTTAGAGAAGTGCGTTTGCTGCCCGAGTTTCGCGATTTGTGCGAGCGCATCTGGTGGGACATCGGACATCACGACGGCTGACGTTTCCCGCTTTTAGAATCTTCGCCTTAAGGCTCCATAAGATTTCTGGCGGGTTGGGCACTGGCCCGATTTTGGTTGACAGGAGCTTCTTGGACTTCGCCTGACTGTTGAGAGACCAAAGTCTTTGGTCTACCAAATCCGACTTCCGTATTTCGTTCAGGTAAGATTGAAATCAACCGATGATGGCCTTCACTTCCAAAAATGCTTCCAGACCGAAAACACCCGCTTCTCGTCCATTGCCTGATTGTTTGTAGCCTCCAAAAGGTGCAGTCGCGTTGCTCGGCGCGCCGTTCACAAAAATACGGCCGGCTTTGAGTTTTTCTCCGACGCGCTTGGCATTCTCAACACTGCTAGAAAAGACATATCCGGCAAGTCCGAAAGACGTATTGTTCGCAATTTGGATCGCATCTTCTTCATCGTGATAGGACAGGATGCTTAGCACAGGTCCGAAGATTTCTTCGGCGGCGATTTTCATCTTCGGCGTTACATTCTTGAAGATGGTCGGCTGCACGAAATAGCCTCTGTCTATTCCGCTGCTGAATCCTGGTCCCCCGCAGACGAGCCTCGCCCCTTCTGCGAGTCCGGCTCCGATCATCGAGTTGACCTTCAGAAATTGGGCACGATTTGCAAGGGGTCCAAGCGTGGTGGTCGGATCAAAAGGATCTCCGATTTTGAACGCCTCCGCGGTTCTCTTCGCAATCTCCGCGGCGCGTTCGACTTGGTCAGCATGGATTAGGAGCCGGGTGGGCGCGATGCAGCTTTGGCCGCAATTAATGAAAGCCCGTCTGACCGCATCCGGAATCGCAGTTTTTAAGTCGGCATCGGGCAGTATGATATTTGCGGATTTTCCGCCGAGCTCCTGGTGTACTGCCTTAACGGTCTCCGCTGCATCTCGCGCAATCGCGATACCAGTTTGGACAGATCCGGTAAACGAAACGAGGGCGATGTCGGGATGTGTTGCGATGGAGCGGCCAACTGTCGGGCCATCGCCATAGATCATATTGAAGACGCCAGGCGGCAGTCTGGCCGCATCGATGATCTCAGCAAATATGCGCGCTGCAACGGGCGAATATTCGCTTGGCTTTAATACGATCGTGCACCCGGCCGCCAACGCCCCGCAAACTTTCGATGCGATCAGTGCGACAGGCCAATTCCAGGCGGTTATCAGACCCACGACGCCGAACGGCTCTCTACGAACCACGTCATTGGCGATCTTGAATTCAAAAGGATATGATTTGAGAACTTCGCGAGTCGCGAGGAAATGGTTGAGAGCCATTTCGACCTGCACGTTCATCGAGAATGAAATGGGTGATCCTATCTCGAGCGTAATCGCTTCTGCGAGATCCTTTTTGCGCGCTTCGTATGCCGAGATAATCTTGTCGAAATAGGTGAGGCGTAGTTCTCGTGATGATGTCTCATAAGCGGCCAACGCGCGTTTTGCCGCCGCCACAGCCGCATCCACGTCCTGCTGGCAACCGAGTACGACGCGTCCGAATTTTTCCGTCGTCGCGGGATTGATCAAATCCATGAAGCTGCGGGTCGCCGGCTTGATCCATTGACCATCTATATAGAAGCGAGAGCAGTCGATCATTTTGGTAGGGTCCTAGATACGGAATAAAGCTATGTTATATAGATTTGTGTTGTATGTTTTTACGTAAGCATGCTCGCTGCGGCGTTTGCGGTACCAATGCGAGGCGATGGAAGTCCTAAGTCTTCTTGAGTGCTTTCTTGGGCTTCGGCCGAGGCGACTTGCTCTCTTCGCCGAAGAACGCCGCTTTTGCCGCGAGAGCGGCATTCACCACATGCCTAACGGCGGCTTGCCGTGCTTTATGTGGGCTACCATGCTCGATCTCCTCAAGGATGGCAGTCATTTCAGCGAGAGAGTGCCGTGACCGACCCGGCTGGGACATCGACCGCGCGCGCAGAAAATTAATACGAGCGTTCAGCCCAGCGAGGACTTCTCCTATGACTGGGTTGCCGCAAGATCGAATAATCGTTGCATAGAATTCTTTGGTGGACTCCAGCAGTTGTGTGATGTCTTTCTTCGGAATAGCACGCTGGAAGTTTTGCAGTGATCGCCGCATCGCGTTGATGTTTTCAACTGTCGCCCGCGATGTAAAATTCGAGATAGCTTCAGCTTCAATGAGCGCTCGCAACTCATAGATGTTTTGAGCCTCACTCCAGCCGATTGCCGCGACCGCAGGTCCGCGATTCGGTGTTATCGTGACCAACTTTTCAGCGGCCAGTTGAGTCAAAGCTTCGCGCAGGGATGGGCGACTGACGCCCATCCGCTTTGCGAGAGTGGCTTCCACCAAGCGTTCTCCTGGTTTCAGGATCCCTTTGAGGATTGCATTGCGAATAGTGTCAGCCGCCAATTGCCGAACCAGTGTCGGCGACTGAACGAGTTGCAAGCTGTCCGCCTCGACGTCGCTCATGCTTTGCCCTGAAACCTGTTTCCCAGTCGATCAAAAACCAGATAGTGACCTTTGAACCATGGCTCGGCTGCAAGCTTTGCCCGCCAAGGCGTCGCACGCGCCCGTGCCCTGGCATCCGATTCCAGCACGGCTCGATCTGATAAGTAGTGCAGTGCAAGCCTCGTGAAGCTGTTGGGTTCGCCATCGTAGATATCAAATCTGCGTACGCCGAGCCAACGCGGATCTTCCATCAGAATGGGAAGGTGATCTTCCTCGTTCCAAGCATCAAATTCGTCTTGACGATCCTTCGGAACCTCAAAAAAAACCGGATAGATCACCGGCGCGTCGATGAAATTATTCTGATTTGCGCGTTCAGATATCTGTGTGCCGAGATAACGCGTGAAGCCGCTTACGCTACCCAGCATCTCTTTCGTTAAAGGGGATGGATTGCCCTTGATGGCTTGGTAGGCGTCGCTTCGCAATACATCGGCATCCACCATTTCATAGATCGCGAGATAGTTCCGCTCGCTCCTCATCTGATACCGCTGCGCACTGACAAAACCTGCCGTCTCCATCCGGATAGGAATGTGATGCTCATTATACCAAGCGTTGAAACGATCCTCCATGTCAGCGGGCGGTGTCATTTCAGAAAAGAGGATCGTCGGCAATTTGGCGGACATAGCGCACTCCTAATAGTTCTTGACAGGCGGATGCCTTGACTGGAAATTCCGCCGAACCGACAAGATTGTCAAACAATCTTTCAATCAGACGATCCAGAAGGAATCCAGAGAGATGCAGATGAACGTGCGCCGTATCAGCACGATCGTGGAGGACAAGTTCGAGGAAGCAGGGTATGTGGCGGATCCCCTCCTCCGGCGTGCCGCTATCGTGGCGGTCGTGCAGAATCCTTACGTGCATGGCTATGTCGAAGACTTGAAGCCGCTCGTAGACGCCAGCCCCAATGTCGGCGCGCAAATGGCACAGCGCCTCAGGGCGATCTTCGGAGACCTTGAGATCCAAGCCTATGGCAAGGGCGGGGTGGTTGGCCTCGCGGGCGAGCAGGAGCATGCCAACGCGCTTCTAACCACGGCCTTCGCCACGCCGTTCCGTGACGAAATCCCTGGGTCCGCCGCCTGGATATCGTCATTTACGAAAGTCGGCGCGCCGGGTTCTTCAATCGACATCCCGATGAATGCGGTCACGGACGTTTATGTACGTTCCCATTACAATGGGTTCACCGTTGTTCTGCCGGATTCGCCGATGCCTGACGAGATCGCGCTCATTTTCTGCGTTGCAAATCGTGGCAGACTCAACGCGCGCGTCGGGGGTATGAGTTTCGATGAGAGTCGGATTTCAGTCACAAGCGCGCAGCCTGCCTGATAGCTAGGCAAAAGCGTGATTCAATTTAAGCCCGCCGGCAGATTTCGGCGGGCTTTTTTCTTTTTCCATGCGGCGTTATCGCCTCCGGTCTGGGTGCGACGGATCGGCGATGCAGGGAATGCATCCTCGCGATTGACATCGAACTTTTTGCGTACAATAAAAAGCTACAGATTGTAGCTATAGGCAGTCGCCTTTTCGCGTATGCCATGCAGGGAGCTCATGAATATGTCCATCGAAATCGCAGCGCGATCGGCGAGCGGCGAAATGTCGGAAACAGCCAGCTGCTCGCCTTCGTTGCGGACCGGTGCCGACTACCTTCGGTCTCTGGACGACGGACGGGCGGTCTACGTCGACGGAGAGAAAGTCAAGGATGTTACGAAGCATCCGGCTTTTGCGGAAGCTGCCAAGTCGTGTGCCCGCCTTTACGACATTGCCGCCGATCCGGCGATGCGCGACCGCATGACATATACTTCGCCTTCGTCGGGAAAACCTGTGTTGCGGGCATTTCAAATTCCGAGATCGCATGAAGATCTGCGTTTGAAGCGACTAGCTTCCGAGACATGGTCTGAAGCGACATTCGGAATGATCGGAAGAACGCCTGACCATGTTGCTGGTTTCTTCTGCGGTTATGCTGCGGTACCTGAGGTGTTCGCGGCAGGTGGGCAGCAATATGCAGACAATGTCGTTCGATTTTACGAGCATATTCGCGAGAACCATCTTTGGACTACCTACGCAATCGTGCCTCCACAGATTGATCGCTCGAAGCCCGCGCACAAACAAAGCGATCCGACTCTCTACGCCGGGGTCGTGAAGGAAACCGACGGTGGGATTGTCGTCTCGGGCGCTCAGCAGCTGGCGACCGCCGGCGTCTTCTCCGACTATCTTTATCTGAGCTGCATTCATCCGTTGCAGCCGGGCGATGAGAATTATGCAATTGGCGTCGCTATTCCGATGAATGCGCCGGGCTTGAAACTTTATCCGCGACGGCCGTTCGCCATGCAGGCGGGCAACTCGTTCGATTACCCTTTGACGTCGCGTTTCGATGAAAGCGACTGTTTTGTCGTTCTCGACAACGTCACTGTCCCTTGGGAGGACGTCTTCATCTATCGCAATCCCGCTGTTTGCAGGGACCAATGGTGGAAGACGCCGTCGCATTCCTACGGCAACCTGCAGGCGCAAGCCCGATATGCGACGAAGCTCCGGTTCATGATGGGGCTCGCGAAGCGTATGAACGAGATGACCGGCAACGATGCCGTGCCGCCCGTTCAGGTTCAAATGGGTGAACTTGCGGCACTCGTGCAGATCGTCGAAACCGCGCTCGAAGCGCAAGAAACGTCAGCAACCATCGATGCCAACGGCGTGGTGTGGCCTTCCAAACCAGCACTCTATTCGGTGATGGCGCTTCAGTCGGAAATCAATCCTCGGATGATCGACATCGTTCGCGAGTTGACAGGCGCTGCGATGATCAGCTTGCCGTCGTCGGTCAAGGATATCGAAAGCGCGGTAACTGGGCCTGATGTTGAGCGATACATGCAGTCCGGAGTTTCCAACGCAAAGGAGCGCATCGCGCTTATGCGACTGGCTTGGGATTTTATTGGGTCGGAATTTGGGAACCGTCACCAGCAATATGAAAAATTTTACGGCGGTGCTTCGTTCCTGGTGAAGCAGAATATGTATCGCTCCTACGATTTTGCCCGTGCTGCGAGCCTCGTTGATAAGGCTCTCGCACTACCGGAGTGATGGCCACGCTGCCGGGGCCGATGCGATCGGCTCGGCGCGGCCGTGTAGGGGGGAGGCTTCGGATCGAGGATTGCGCGTTCGGCGTATTCTCGATCCGAAGTCTGATAAGACTTCAACGGCTCAGTATGAAGGTACGCGATGGACAGCTGGTCTGCCCCCTTTTCGCCGCGCGATCTGAGAGATGCGTTCGGCTTATTTCCGACTGGGGTTGCGGTTATCACCGCAAATTCGGCCAATAGCGAGCGGCTCGGGCTGACGGTCAGCTCATTCAATTCTGTTTCGGTCGATCCACCGCTCGTTCAATTCAGCATTGCGAAAACCGCCAAGTCGCTTCCTGCCTGGGAGGCCGTGTCCGATTTTGCGGTGAATATTCTCGCAGAACACCAGAGCGAAATCTCGACGCGCTTCGCAAAGGCGCTGTCGGACAAGTGGGAAGGCGTTCATTCCGTTGCTGCAACTATGATCGACGCGCACCTTATCCACGACGTGTTGGCTGCGATGGAATGCAAGGTGTGGGCGCGGTACGACGGCGGCGATCACATCATCCTGCTCGGCGAGGTCGTGCATTTTCTGAAAACGAAGAAAGAGCGCCCACGACCGTTGGTTTTCGCCAACGGGCGGTACCGCAAGCTCGATTCCGGCGAGGTGATCGAGACACCGTACGACGTCTCGCATCTGCTTCACGGCTGGTAGCCGACAGTCATCTTACGTCGCTTCCATTTCCAACGTATATATTCGCCCTCCAGTAGCAGCGAGCGATTAGACTGCGCCTGGGATACCGCTTGGTGTTTTTCGGCGGTTCTGAATGATGAGTAACGAAAAGCCAAATTTGCATGAAAAAACGCGGTCGAAGACGACCGCGTTTTTTGTTTACATCAATGCAGTTTTCATTCGAACGGATTGCTTTTTTTCAACCTTTCCGCAGCTTCCTTCACGATCGAAAGATCGAACAGATCTTCCTTCGAGACTTTATTCTTCAGCAGGCTAAACGGCTTTTCCGCCCAGAAGTCCTGCATAGCCATGATCGAGTCCACGTTAGGAAGGCCATCTTCGTTGATGTAGGTCCAATGCGGCGCGATGGCCGTGACCATTTCCGGCTTGTTGAGGACGGTGTTCTTGGCGAGGATTTCGATAATATCCCGGTGTGCGGAAGGCGCCTTCGCAGCGGCGTCGAATTCCTTGATCCCTTCCAGATAGGCCATGGCGAAGCGGATCATGACGTCGCGGTTCTTAGCGATGAAATCCTTCCGCGCCGCATAGGTCGCAATCTGGACACCTGGCTCGATATCGTATCCCGTCGCGACGATCGGACCCCAACCGGATTTCTTCGCGAAGAGGCTGAACTGATAAGAAATGGCTGCAACGTCGATATTCTTCTGGCCCAGCATTTTCATCAAGTCGGGCTGACCGATATTGACGACCCAGGAGACGTCCGAGACGGGGTTGAGACCGGCCTTCTGAAGGGCCTTCGCCATCAAATACTGGTTGATGCTGCCGACGGAATTGACGCCGACCCGGGCACCCTTCAGCAGACGGAAATCAGCGATCGACTTTACTCCTTTCGCGGCCATGTCATTCGTGATGCTGATCGTCGTGTAGGCTTGGTCCTTGCTGTCGTTGCCACGGTCGAGAATTATGACGAGCGGCGCGCCTTTTGAAACGGCGTTGAAAAGACCTGCCGAGGCGGGCATCGTGCTGACGTCGATTTCGCCAGCGATCATTGCCGGGATGGCAAGCGCACCATCTGCAAATTTGCGGGTCTCGATATCGATGCCGACCTTCTTGAAATACCCTTTGTCGCGCGCAATGAAGAATGCCCCTCCTGAGACGAACGGGCCCTCCGCGACTCGAACCACGTCACCGGCAAAAGAGGGAGCGCCCGGTGTCACGAGTAGAGACAGGGCAAGCGCCCATGCTTTGGCTTTCATCTAATTCTGTCCTTCAATCACTGTAGCTGCCCGGACACTGTTTCTTACGAAAGCATCTCACTCTCGCTTCCGCATTTCCGAGAGAATTCAACTCCGTCGAGGGAGCATTTGGTAAATTGCAAATTACATACATTTTGTACGTTTGTTTTGGATGTAATACAAGAATAGAAACTAGGCGGCGAAGTTCGAATTACAGGCAGAATTTGCTGAATATTTGTGCGTGGATGTGGTCGTCTGCACGAGTGGACGAGGGAAGCGCTCCTTGACCTTATATATTATATATGTACATTTGTTATGTACGTATTATTTTGGGAAGCGCTTTGGCGCGGGGAACTTCGATGTACGCCGACCTTCGTGAATTCATTGGCCTCGTCGAGGCTGTCGGCGCTTTGCGTCACGTTAATGGGGCAAATGCGAAATTCGAACTGGGCGCAATCACTGAGGTTGCCGCAGGCTCACCCGAATGCCCCGCGCTTTTGTTTGATAATATCTCAGGATTTCGCCCAGGATTTCGTGTTTTTTCAAATGCGACAACAAGTCCGCAGCGGGCTGCTATCGCGTTAGGATTGGATTCGGATCATTCGCCAATCGAACTTTTGAAACTGTGGAAGGACAGGCGCACAAAACTCGCGGCGATCCAACCAGCGCTCGTCGATAACGCTCAATTCTTCGAGAACGAGTTTCATGGCGACGACGTGGATCTTTATCGTTTCCCGGTTCCCACATGGCATGAGTACGATGGCGGACCGTATATCGGATCTGGAAGTCTTGTCGTGACCGGCGATCCCGACAGTGATTGGGTCAACGCTTCGATTTATCGCGTGCAGGTTCATGAGAAGAACTTGGTTACAGTCCAGTTCGATCATCAGGGGCGGCATGGGGCGATCATCGCAAGGAAATATTGGAACGCTGGCAAGCCTTGCCCTATCGTCATCGTCAACGGCCAGGATCCGGCTCTCTTTGTCGCGGGATTTGAATATTTGCCCGAAGGGCATTCCGAGTATGCTTTCGCCGGTGCAATCAAAGGGCGCCCCATCGACATCGTCAAGGGTCCGACGACTGGGTTGCCTATTCCGTCGCGTGCGGAAATCATCATGGAAGGCGTTCTTCTTCCGCCAAGTGAAATGACTTTGCCGGAAGGGCCGTTCGGGGAGTTTACCGGCTACTACGCGGCCGATACACGGCCTGCCGCGGTGATGCGGGTGGATTCGCTGTATCACCGTAACGATCCCATCCTCTTCGGGTCGCCGCCGCTGAAGCCACCGCGCTTTCACTTTGGCCTGCCGTTTCGAGCTGTTGGAATCTGGAGCAATCTCGAAGCGTGTGGCGTGACCGATGTTGTCGGAACGTGGCAGCACGTCTCGCAGCTGATGACGGTGATCGCTTTGAAGCAGCGCTATGCGGGACACGCCAAGCGCGCGGGACTGATAGCAGCCGGCAACAGCTATATGGGACGCATCGTCGTTACGGTCGATGAAGATATCGATCCTTCGAATTTGGCCGACGTGATGTGGGCGGTGACGACGCGATGCGAACCATCTGAGGCGGTCGATATTGTTCGCGACGCATGGAGTTCGTCGCTCGATCCGAGAATTCCTCCATCGGCGCGACAAGCCGGAATGACATCGCATTCGAAAATGATCATCGATGCTTGCAAGCCGTTCGGTTGGCGGGATGCATTTCCAAAATCATCAGCGCTTTCACCCGAACGGGCCGCCGAAGTCGCAGCAAAATGGAGGGACGCGCTTTCGAAGAAAGCGTGACGGGGAAGACGTATGAACATTTACGCGCAAGACGTTCGGAAGGCTTTCTCGGCTCGGGACGGATCCACTTTCATCGCTCTTGAGAACTTTTCTCATTGCTTCAAGTCTGGGCAGTTCACCTGCATTCTCGGACCGAGCGGGTGCGGTAAGAGCACCATGGCCCAGATCGTCGGAGGTATCGAACCAGCGGATGGAGGTACCGTCCAGATTGAACGCTCGGACGGCGCGCCTGCCGGTATGAAGCTCGGTTCGGCTTCCGTTATGGTTTGGCAGAACCAGAATCTTTTTCCATGGCGGACAATTCTCGAGAATGTCGCGTTCGGCCCTGAGATGGCCGGCGTGCCGCGAGCCGAACGAGAAGGTAAGGCGTTGGGGCTGATCAATTCGGTGGGGCTGCGCGGCTTCGAAAGGCATTATCCGCGGCAGCTTTCTGGCGGCATGCGCCAGCGTGCGGCTCTTGCCCGGGCATTGATGATGGATCGCCCGATTCTTCTTATGGACGAGCCATTCGGGGCTTTGGACGCTCAAACAAAAATCGTGATGCAAGAAGAGCTTCTCAGGATTTTCGAAGAGACGCGCAAGACCGTAATTTTCGTCACGCACTCGATCGACGAAGCAATTCTGCTTGGCGACGAAGTTATCGTCATGACCGCGCGCCCAGGTAAAATCAAAGAAGTCATTCCAATCGATCTTCCACGACCGCGATCGTTCGATCTGGTCAACACGCAGGAATTCGGACGGCTATTCGACCGGGCGTTTCATCTGATCCGCGACGAGGTTACCAAAGCTATGGCCGAAATGAACCAAGTGAGCCGCTCATGACACGAACTATGACACGCACCTGGTTAGAGCGGATCTTGCCTGCGCTTAGCGTAATCGGATTTTTGGTTGCTTGGCAGATTTTTGTCGATGTAAGGCACATTCCCTCGATTTACTTGCCGTCGCCCCTCGCGGTCGCCAAAGCGCTGGTAGTGATGGCTAAGGACGGCTCGCTCGTCGCCAATCTCAGCATGACGCTTCTCAGAATTTTTTCGGGCTTTTTGATCGCCGCCTTGTCGGGCATCGTCGTCGGGCTTCTGATGGGAATGTCGCGCCTGTTCGAGCGCGTGGTCGATCCTTGGATCGCAGCGCTCTATCCGCTGCCAAAGATTTCACTCATCCCGCTTCTGGTGATTTGGCTCGGCACGGGAGAATCCTATAAAATTATTATCAGCGCGATCACGGCGTTCTTTCCGATTGCGATGAGCACGTACGCCGGTGTGCGGCAGGTTGATTCCGGGCTGATAAAGGCTGCCAAGGATCTAGGCGCAAGCTGGAGCCAGGTTCAGCTCCATGTCGTTTTGCCGGCGTCCATTCCCAGCATTTTTTCCGGGCTTCAACTCGGCATGGGAGTTGCGATCATCCTCGTGGTCGCGGCCGAAATGATCGGAAGCTCTGGAGAGGGAGGAATGGGTTATCTTCTCATTAATGCGGGGCAGGTTTTGGATACCGAACGCGTCTTCGCGTCTCTTGTTGTTTTGACGATCATGGGCGCGTGCATCATCAAAGGCCAGCAATGGCTCGAACGTAAGCTCGCGCCGTGGGCGACTTTGTGAGAAATATCGGGGCTGTGCGCAGCTCCATTTGGCTGGCGTAAATGTCGAAGAAAAAGCTTATCGTAGGGATCAGTGGCGCGTCAGGTGCCATCTACGGGGTCCGTCTACTCGATGCGTTGGGCGCTCTTGGAATCGAGACGCATCTGGTGATGTCCAAGTCGGCTAAGATGACCTTGGCTTCCGAAACCGATCTTAAGGTTTCGGATGTTAATGCAAAGGCGAGCGTTGTCTACCAGATCGACGACGTCGGTGCGGCGATTGCCAGCGGCTCTTTCATCACCGCCGGAATGATCGTGGCGCCATGCTCGATCCGGACGTTGAGCGAGATCGCGTGGGGGACCACGTCGAATTTGCTGACCCGAGCTGCCGACGTCACGCTTAAAGACAGGCGGCGCTTGGTCTTAATGGTGCGCGAAACGCCGCTGCATCTCGGGCATATTCGATCAATGGCACAGGCGACAGAGGCCGGAGCTATTATCGCGCCGCCGGTTCCGGCCTTCTACGCCAGGCCGCAATCTATCGATGACATGATTGATCATTCGATTGGGCGCATGCTCGATTTATTCGAGATCGAAAATCATCTTGCACTGCGCTGGCCTGAACCGGGAGAGGACAGATAGGTCGGCGGCCTTTTCATGGAAGAAATGGCGTCCGGAAAAACTGCGAGACACGCCAGAGCCTTTTGTCTGATCTCTTCTTCTACGGAATATTTGTGGAAGTAAAAATCGCAAACAAGTTTGAGTGTGTCGTTAATTGTCGTCTCTTCGGAGTTTTGCGTCTTCTGGAAGAGACAACGACTTAAGAGCACCATCTGTTCACGTTCAGCCAGAAGCTCTGCTTCCAAAATTTTCTCTCTCAATGCTTTCAGCTGAGAGCCTCCGAACTGAGAGATGGCAGCTTTAAGCTCGGTCCGCATGGCGCGCAGCGGAAGGACGTATTCTTTCCGAAGTGGCTCGACCAAGTGGTCCATTTCTCCAATGGTCTGCAGGTCGAGCGCGGTATTTTGCGTGATCGTGGCGTATAGGGCGGCAAGAAGAACCGGGATGTCTACGCGGCCATCATTCTGCAAAGCTAAGCAGCTATCTCGAACCCCAGGCTTTGCATACAGAGCAACAACAAAATCCCATTGCGCGGCTTCCAGCTCATCAGCCTCACCACCAGCGGGCATCGAATGTGCTTCCTAACTCTGCTTTTGACGACGTGAGGTGCTGGCGGACGAGGTCTTCTTCGCCGCCTCAGCGATGCGAATTTCGACCAGAGCATATTCGGAATTTCTGAGCAGATTTTCGGCGAAGGTCTTAACTGTTTCGATCTCCGACCTCTCGATCCCGGCAAACAGGAAGTCGTTAATGTGGCGGACGAACGGAGCAATCTCCTGGATGGCGCGCTCCCCTTCAGGAGAAAGAGTGATCAACACGCTACGTCCATCGCGCCCATTCGGACGTTTCGTGAGAAAACCTTTACGGGTCAGCCGGCCGACCTCGGTCGTTACGTGTGTTGCAGCCAGACCAATATAACCCGCCAAATTTGCGATCGGTATGCCTTCGTCGCCCTGCCGGTAGGCGACGCCCATCAGGACCGTAAATTGGCTGCTTGTCAGATCAAGCTGCTTGCCGAAGGCTTCGCGACACGTCGTGAGGCGGCCTAAAGCCTGCACCAGACGATAGATGACATCGCGGAGCCAATCGTCGGAACCGGCTTTGAGGAGGTCCTTCCGGGATATCGTCAGCGGCGAAACGAATCTGCTTCGGGTTACGATTTGAGACTGTGAAATTCTCGGTTTGGATGCCATCGATTATGGGTTCAACGCTGAATGAAATTCGGCTGCGATACCTCCTGATGGAGGTCGCCCCAGGAAGGAAGCACGAATCTTTGTCCCGATAGATACTACAGCATGAACATACCACATAGTGATATTAAGGACATAGCTCGACAATCCCCAAGGGTTTGCGTTCGCTAGGGCAATGCGACCTCGCGAATGCCGAAGGGAGATGCAGACCCGTGCCCGGGCAATCAATGGTCAGAGCTGAAATCCTGGACGACGCGTGAGCGCGCTATCTTAGCTGTCCGAACAGTCTCGGGCGTATTGCGGCTACGTCCAACAAACCGGGGAATGCCGTTCGTGATGACGGCGCCGATGCCCGGAATATCGCCGTTCCTCAGTGCGGCCAACGCGTCATCCTGCGATCCGCCACGACACGCATCGATGAGGACGATGTCGGCGTCGCGACCCGTTTGGAGAGTGCCTGCATTCAGTCGGTACACACGTGCATTGTTTCCCGTTGCCATTGCGATGGCGATCTCGGGGGCAACACCGCCGAGAGATGCGAGATGGCTCATCGTATAGAGAATACCCAGGGGCATGATGCCGCTACCCGTAGGGGTGTCGGTTGCTATCAAAAGGCGTTTGTCTTGGTCAGCATCTCGCAGAAGCTTAGCCACCAGTAGGGTCGTTCGCAGGTTGCCTGCCGTGCAAACCTGCAAAGCGATATCGGTTTCATTCACTAGCCGTTCGAAGTCGGCATCGGGTATCGCGATCGGGCCGCCATTGACGTGGTATGATACGTGCGGATTGATCTTGATGACGTGATCTCCCCAAATCCCACTCGAACCCGGGATAGATGATCCGCCAGTGTGAACCATTGTAATCATACCGTGACGCTTCGCCATTTCGACGAACGGTGCGTACTCATAGGGTGAGGAAAATGCGCCAAAACCTGCCTTCGCAAGCCATACCCCATTGGCGGCGAGGTCAGCGAAGTCGTCGTCGGTCAAACCTGGTTCGATGATGACGGATCCGGCGTGGACGTGCATGCCGCCGGGTCGATAGCTTTGGAACGATTTGCGAGCGGCGATAGCAAGGGCTTTGACGCCAGCTGGATCCTTTGGACGCCCCGGCACGTGAACTTCGGACGCGCTGATCGAAGTCGTGATCCCGCCGTGAATGTAGCTCTCCAGAAAGCCGACGGTTTTCTGGCGGGGCGTATAATCGCCGAAAGTTATGTGGACGTGAGAATCGATCAGGCCCGGCATGGCCATCATTCCCGCAGCGTCGATGCAGACGTCGAAGTCATCCTCCGAGAAGTCGCCGCCGACCGCAACGATCTTGCCGTTATCCGTCAGCACGGTATTTCCCTCAGCAATGGGTGAGGCGAGGTCGCCGCTCAGAATTTTCGAAATATTGAAGATTGCAACGCGCATGTTGGGTCTTTCTGTCGTTCCGGTTGCGCTTCGCGCTTTCGCTGTCGAGGAACACCGGATTGTTTTCATCGTGGAAGACGTTTCGGGTGGAAGTGTCAGAGGAGCCGAGACGCCTACGCCGACGCATGAAAGCGCCGGCGTCGACTGAGGTCTAAGGGTGTCTAAAGGGTCTTTGGGCGACCTACCCGCGATATTCCGCTGCGGCTATTTCAGAGAAGCGGTCGCCGCGGGTTCAGGCTGCCAGATCGGAAACGAAATACGTCCGAAAACGTGGTTATCGTTCTTTTGGTAGTTGGTGAAGCCAGCCTGATCAACTGCATGCGTCGCTTCGATGAGCAGCTTCGGACCGCCGAAGTCGTAGCCAATAAGACCGCCGACGCCGATGGACCGGCCGGCGCCCAAGAACGCGTTGGCTTCCGTCTTCTCGATGTCCCATGCGCCGTAACCGACAACACCAACCTGCCATTTGCCGATCTTGCGGGCGACGCTCCAGTCGATATTGAAGTAATTCGGTTGTTTAGAGCCGGCAGAATCTTCCGTCACGGTCCCGAGGATCGTATTTGCCGACATGATCCAATCTTTGCTGAGATAGCTCAGCGCGAAGCGCGTCTCGACGCCGGTGCCGCTGGTCTTGCCATCAGTCGAAAAGGCGACATCGCTTTCGATGGGCAGATAGACGCCCTCGCTCCAAGAAAAGAAGAAACCCTGGCCGAGGTTCCATGACAACTGGGCCGGAATGAGTAATACGTTGAACAATCCGTTTTTGTGCATCGACTTCGGGATCGTAAAATCCAGTTCCAATGCTTCGAGGACGAGCGAGGCAGAATACTTAGCGCCGAAGATTTCTTTTCCGGACGACCACGTGATCGACGGGACGTCGGCGGTGATGGATTTGCCGTCTCCCTGACCGTAGTGGGTAAGGTTGGAGACATAAATTCCCGGCGGCAGCGCGGCGCCGAGCGGCATACCCATGGTAACACCGGGAGGTGTCCAGGAGGCGGCAAAGGTAGGGGCTACAGAAGCCGAGAGGGCGGCGAGGGCCAGAATGCCGGATTTAAGTTTGTTACTCGTGCTGGTCATCGTGATCTCCATTGAAATCGAGCGCCAAGAATTTCGACATGCGCCATCTGGCGCGGAGGCGATCCGTCGCGGCGGGCATGTGCCCGGTGAGGTGAGAGGAGGAAGCGGCGGCGCGTTTCTAAGAGCCTGCCGTGGCGAGTGTGCCAGGAACGCTGGCGGACCTGATCTCAGCTTTTCATATTTCTATCTCCCGTCGCCTCCACACCTTGGCGGTCCGGGGGAAAAACCGCCGAATATAATCTGGGCTGCTCGTGTGTGTGCCTTCGCGGTAGTCAACGTCGGCAGACGACCGTCGCGAAATGCTTTGATGCAAACGGGGGGTGAGCATCGCTGCGATCGACGGATCGTCGGTGGTGTTTGAGGTCGCGGTAACCACTGCAAGGATGTTCTCAAGCACTAGGAAGACTCCCTTCGAGCGAGTCGACAGTGCCAGCGCGGCTATTCTTGAACATGAGGGGCAGCATCGAGACGGAGCCGAGTATGGCTGCGCCGACAATCACGAGCAGCCCCGCGTCGTAGTCGCCCGTTTTTGCGATGATGAGGCCCATCGCGAGGGGGGCGAATGCCCCGATAAGGTTGCCAACGCCATTGTAGACACCGACGCCCGCTCCGACGGCACGTGCGGGTAGAATTTCCAGTCCCAAGGCGAACAGCGATGGCAGAGCGCTACCCCAGAAGAAGGCGCTTACTGCGATCATGAAGGCGGCCGTGTAGTTGTCCTCGATCGTTGAGACGAGATACATCGAAATGCCAGCGCCAAATAGCGATAGGAAGCAGACGGTAGCGCGGCGGCCGATGCGATCGGAGAGAATGGCGGACAGAACTTCGCCTGCGAACATGAAGATGAATGGCAACGAAGAGTAGATACCGGCTTGCTTCAAATCAAAGTGCCGGACTTTGATCAGATAACTCGGTAGCCAGCCATTGAGGCCCCAGAGATAGACGAGCGCCGAGGAGTTGAAGATGACGAGCATCCAAAAGCGCCAATCGTAGAAGAAGAGGCGAACCTGATCGAGATAGCTCGTCGTCTCTGCGATCTTTACAACCGGTGCTACGGGCGTGTCCGGTCTGTCGCGGACAAGCAGCAACACGAGCGGCAAGACGATAAGAAGGTTGAGGGCCGCGAGGACGTAGAATGATGTGCGCCAGCCATAGTTTGCCGCGAGATAGATCGTGATTGGAAAGCCGATGGCGGAACCTAGCGGGCTCCCCATCATCCATATCGAATTCGCACGCGCCTGCTCTCGCGCCGGAAACCAACGCTTGATGAGTGTGTTGATCAGAGCGAATTGGGGGCCTTCGGTAATGCCTAAGATGATGCGATAGACGAGCATCGAAGCGAAGCTTCCCGCGGAGCCCATCAAGAGCATCGAGACGCCCCAAAGCGCGCTACCCCAGGCCAGTCCACGCCGAGGACCGTAGAGGTCTCCCACGAAGCTGAGGAAGAGGCCGGAAAGTCCGTATGCGAATACGAAGGATGTCATCAGCAATCCGAGGAGCGCGGGATTGTAGCCAATGCCCATATCGTTCTGGAAGCTAACGTTGGTAAATAAGACCGCGATGCTAATCCGGTCGAAGAATGCCGAGATCACGGCAAGGAAGAGCACGAAGGAAATTGCCCACCGTATGCGTTGAGGCTTCGAAACGGAGGTAGATTCCGTGTTCCCCGTTGTCGACGCCATCCTCGATTTCCCTTCGTTAACCTGCCGAAAACTTCGCGTTCTCGCCGATTTGCCAGCGCAATATAGCTACATAATGTATGAAACTAATTAATCTTCAAGATTAAAATATATTCGCTCCGTGGTCGTTTTTCTTGCATGGGAGGTTTTTGAAGAGTTCGCTTATTTCTGCGGTTTTCAGGCCATAAGTCCTGCTAACCGACATGGTCAGGCGTCGCGAAAACAGCGTTTTGGCTTGATCGACGAACTTTTAATCAGTGGCTTCCGAATTTAATCTCGACCTAGAAGTGGTCAAAGCTCGCGTTTGACGCCGCTCCGCCCGAGTCGCTCCGCACCGCGAGTGCTGTAAACTTCGGTGACGTCTGTGGGCATGTTTCCGGCGGTCTGTAAGTTTTGAAGAAATCGATGGGACAACGAAGCGATAGTTGCCCTTTCCGTTTTGCCGACAGACCTTAGTAGCTATCACGACAGATAGTCGGGAGCTGTCCGCTTCTTCCTCTCCCGAAGATTTTAGGAAGTGCCACTCCGAGGATTCGGAGACCTCCGCTGCGGTGCCAGGAGCGCCGTCTGGCACGGTGGCTGTCTGCTCATCGGATGAACCAGGAGCTAATCCGGATGGCGCTGCCGTCGGGCGCACCCCGGATCAGTCGACAGAAAGTGGTTCGCCGACTAGGCCTCGGGGCATCCCTGTTATTCTGTGTTACGAGGTATAGGTATTACGATCGCCTATCGGTCAAAAATACCCGCGAATTTAGGGTCAAAGCCGCGACAGCAGATTGCTTAGCCAACCTATTTCCACCAATCTCCCTGATATTTTACTGTTTGCAGGGATTTCTCTGTCAGAGACGAGTTCGCGTCAGACCGTCCGCACCGCCAGTTTTGACTACCCTTGCGAACGACTGATGCTTGTGCCGCAGATTTCCCTCTTTAATCGATTGGGTATGGGCTGGGGCCGGTGGAAATTGCTTTCCGCTGCATCTGGAATCTTGAGATCACGTTTCCGCCGCGCCTCGAATTTGTCGAAGTCTGCTTTCGCGATTTGCAATGCCTATCCATTAGCGTGTTATGCGGTATGCGCCGTGATCGTGTAGCCAAATGGATCGCGGAACGCGAAATACCTTCCGAATGGGCCGTCCTTCGGCGAGAAGATGATGGGTGTTCCTGCTGCCTCTAATTCTTCGTGCAGCGCGTCGGCATCATCGCAGGCGAACCATAGCGCAATGCCCCAGCCCAATTTTCCTTGAGCGGCTTCCAGATCCATCAGCGGCTTTCGGACCGCAAACGGAACAGGCTTGCTGTTGAAGACGACCGCTTCGGGCGTCTCTTGCAACAGGGGCAGGCCCAACTTGTCGCCATAGAAGGCTCGGGCAGCTTGAAGGTCTTCGGTTTGGATGGCGATAAAATCGGGTCCAGTCAGTCTGCTCATCGTTGCCTCCTTGGCGTGCGGTGATAATATCAGTCACCTGATATAATATAAGGCGGCTGATATTGCAATGAACAAGGACATGACCCCGCTGCTGGGTTACCGGCTGAAGCTTGCTCAGCATGCGCTGCATCGCCGTTTGGAGGAGGCTTTAAAGCCCCTTGGGCTCAATCCTGCGCAATATGCGGTGCTCGCCCAATTGAATGCGAGGCCGGACCAGACCAACGCTGATCTTGCAGAGCGCGCATTCATAACGCCGCAATCGATGCAGGGCGTTTTGGCGAAGCTGGAAGGATGGAAGCTCGTGGAGCGCCGACAGGACGCTCATCATGGTCGCCGGCAGCTTGCGCGTTTAACGCCCAAAGGGCGTCTGAAGGCCGAGGCGGCAAATGCTGAGGTGATGCGGATTGAGGAGGTTCTTGAGGCTGCAGTCTCTCCAGATACCGTGACGGATGCCGTAGATCTGATGAACCGGCTTCACAATGCCATGTGCAAATAGGACTGTTGGAGGTATGGCGCTTCAGGGCTTATCCACTATTGCTGCTGATAACTTTGGCGTTTGCTGTAGCTCATCATTTAGCGCATCATCTTAGATTGACATCATGACCGTCACCGACATTGCGACGCGTACCTACAATCACAATTTTCGGCTCGATCCGATCATCCGCAGTTTGCTCGATACCGATTTCTACAAATTGCTGATGCTGCAAATGATCCGCAAGGTCCACCCGGACGTGCGGGTGACTTTCTCGCTCATAAACCGCTCGAAGGATGTGCGTCTTGCCGACATCATCGATGAGGGCGAGTTGCGTGCTCAGCTCGATCATGCGCGTGCTCTACGTTTTACCAAGAAGGAGCTGATCTGGCTCGCCGGTAACAGCTTTTACGGCGAAACGCAGATGTTCGGTGCCGACTTTATCGCATGGCTCGCCGATTTTCAGTTGCCGGATTATGAGCTTCGCAAAGTCGATGGTCAGTATGAACTCGATTTCGCGGGGCCTTGGACCCATACGACCATGTGGGAAATTCCGGCGTTGGCGATCGTCAACGAACTCAGGTCGCGCGCCGCGATGCGCGCCAAGGGTCGCTTTGCGCTCGACGTGCTCTACGCGCGCGCCAAGGCGAAGCTCTGGCAGAAGGTGGAGCGGCTGCGCGCTCTGCCGGACGTTGTCGTTTCCGACTTCGGCACGCGGCGTCGGCACGGATTTCTATGGCAACGTTGGTGCGTCGAAGCACTGAAAGAAGGGCTGGACGGACACTTTATCGGAACGTCGAATGTGCTGCTCGCAATGGACGCCGATTTAGAAGCTATCGGCACCAACGCTCACGAATTGCCGATGGTGGAAGCCGCTCTTGCCGATAGTGACGAGGATTTGGCGAAGGCGCCCTATCGTGTCTTGGAGCAATGGCGGCAGGAATACCGCGGAAATCTGCTGATCGCGTTGCCCGATACTTTCGGGACCAAAGCCTTTCTGGCGCGCGCGCCCGATTGGCTTGCAGGATGGACTGGCTTTCGCCCGGACAGCGCGCCTCCGATCGAGGGTGGAGAACAGATTATCGCTTGGTGGAAGGCGCACGGTGTCGATCCGCGCGGAAAACTACTAATCTTCTCCGACGGTATGGATATCGACAGTATCGAAGACACGTATCGTCATTTTCACGGGCGGGTGCGAACCAGCTTTGGCTGGGGCACCAATCTCACCAATGATTTTCGCGGCTGCGATCCGGACGGCGCTCCTGGTCTTGATGCGATCTCGCTTGTCTGCAAGGTCACGCGCGTCAATGGCAAACCGGCGGTCAAGCTGTCTGACAATTCCGCGAAAGCCACAGGGGAGTCTGCGGAAATGAAACGCTACGAGCGTGTCTTTGGAGTGGAGGGTCGTGCCCGTCATGCGGTGCGCGTGTGACGTCTGACGTTGCGGTTAAGGGGAAGCGTTCGCGTGCGGAGGAACGCACGTCATGGCATATCGGAGCGGCCCCGTTGAGCGGGAGTGTTAATTAGGCATCGTCGCTTGCGACCTTTAAGTCCGGGCCGAGCTAAGCCCAATTGACAGCCCGGCGAACTTATTTCTTTAATGTTGGCGTGACGGTTGGCCCTCGGCGAAAGCTGAGTGGTCATGAAAAGGGAACGCGGTGCGGCGCTTCTTGCGCCAATGCCGAGACTGCCCTCGCAACTGTAAGCGGCGAGTCGGCTCCGACTAAAAGCCACTGAAGATCTCGCAATAGAGATATTCGGGAAGGCCGGAGAAGACGCCTGAGCCGCAAGTCAGGAGACCTGCCGGCACAAGCTGCCCATCTCCCGTGCGCAGGGCGCGGTAGAGCGGAAACCCGTAGCGGCGGCTGTATGTCAACCGGTGGGCAACCACTTCGGTCGTGCAGGTCGTTATGCTGAGCGGATAAGAACTTTCAAGTGTGCAGATATTCATGGGACGCAGCTTTCAAGAGCCGCGTCGCAGCGTCTGCGCGCTCGTATCCCGCACATCTGCAGATCGAATTGGAAACTCACCCCGATTCAGCGCCTCGGGGGTCTCATGCTGCGCGTGTCAAGACGGCGAAAAATGCGGATAGCATTAGCCTTTGCAACAGTTGGAATTTCAGCTCAGGAAGCGAGCGCGCAAGTTCCAGCTTCGCCGAATACCAAGTTGCCGGCGGTCAACGTCATGGCAGACGACGACAGCGATGCGCCGTCCAAAAAGGTCAAGGCGCCGGCAGCGGCCCAACAGATTTCAACGCCGGCCGCTTCGAATTCCAGCGATTCTTCGGCGACCGTCGATTCCTCTGACATCGCGGTGTCTCCAACGGGTACGCCCGAGTCCGTCGATCAGATCGGAAGTTCTGTCACCGTTATCACCGCAAAAGAAATCGCGGCTCAACAGCGCCGCACGCTGCCTGACGTTTTGAAGATGGTTCCCGGCCTCAACATTGTGCAGACCGGCGGTCCTGGCGGTCAGACGTCGGTATTCATGCGCGGAACGAACTCCAATCACACGAAGATTCTGATCGACGGCATCGACGTCAGCGATCCGACCACACCCAATCGTACGTTCGATCTGGGCCAGATGCTCGCCATGGATATCGAACGCGTCGAAGTTTTGCGTGGTCCGCAGAGTGGTCTTTACGGCGCCGATGCGCTCGGTGGCGTGATCCTGATTTACACGAAGAGGGGCTATGGTCCGCCGAAGGCGACTGCCATGGTCGAGGGTGGCTCATTTGGAACGTTCAATCAGGCTGCGAGCATCAGCGGCGGCACGAACAAGTACAACTACTACTTCAATGTCTCGCATTTTCGCGCCGACGACATCCCCGTGACACCCGAGAATTTACTTCTTCCGGGAGAGCAGCGTCATTCGAACCGATACGATAACCGGACCTACTCATCGAAAGTCGGTGTCGATATCACCAAGGATGTGACGGTCAATCTCGTCGCCCGATACACCGACGGCACGCTGCATTACACGGGTGACGCTTACGATCCGTTCACAAACACATCTTATCCGGCGCCATATCAATCGGGTTCCGACGTCGATGATTTTTACTCGCGCAGCGAAGTAGTCTGGCGCACGTTCAGCAATCTGACGAACTATTTCGGCATCAATTATTCCAACTCTCAGACCGATAATATCGACCACGTCAACCTCACTGGCAACAGCTACTATCAAGGCGACCGGGTTAAGTACGATTGGCGCAATGTTTGGAACCTCGCGCCGGGCTATACGCTGGTTACAGGCGCCGAACATCAGATCGAGCAATTTGATGGCCGCCAGATCAATGAGGTCTTTTCCGGTGGCGGTTCTTTCTATGAGGGCCAGCACACATTCGCAGAGGAGTGGAACAACGGTGTCTATACGGAGCTTCAGGCTGAGGTCATTCGCAATCTCTTCGTCGCGGCGAACGTGCGCTACGATGATAACGAGAACTTCGGCGGTCATACGACTTGGCGCGTTGCGCCCGCGTATGTAATCGAGAGCACGGGAACCAAGATCAAAGGCAGCATTGGCACGGGCTTCAAAGCCCCAAGCCTCAGCCAGCGGTTTCAGGATTATCCCGCTTACTTTTTCTATGGAAACCCTGATCTCAAACCGGAGGAAAATACCGGTTACGATGTCGGCTTCGAGCAAGCAATTTTCGGTGGCCGTGCACAGTTTGGCGCCACCTACTTCCGGAACGATATTACCGATCTGATCGAGAGCACTTACGATCCAACGACCTTCGTTTCAACGTATGCCAATGTCGGTAAGGCGAAAACGGATGGCGTCGAAGCGTTTATTTCAGCGGATTTGACGAAGGATCTTCGTATCCGTGCGGATTATACCTACACGCAGGCAACCAACGAAGATACGGGCGGATGGCTTCTGCGCCGCCCGCACAACAAGGCGAGCGTCACTCTCGGGTGGACGCCGACGGAGAAGCTGCTCCTGACGGGTGCGGTGCTCTACTACGGTGACTCGCTCGACATCAATCGCGCGACATTCGAGAACGAGTTCTTGCCGAGCTTCACGGTGGTCAACGTCGCGGCCGACTACAAGCTGACCGACAATATGAGCATCTACGGCCGCATCGATAACCTTTTCGACGAGCACTACGAGATTCCTGACGGCTTCCTGGCGACCGGCATCGGCGCCTATGGCGGCATCAGGTTTACGAACTAAGGGCTTCTCTGGCGGGCGACGGCTATGGTATTTACGGATAGCCTCCCGTCCCGGCGCTTTCGTCCGCCAGGGAACGATTTCAGAAGGACATGACAATGAAATTTGGTTCCCGATTTGACGATCAAACGTTTTCCTCCTCGCTTGCCATGAGTGCCATTTGGGTGGCCCTCATCGCAGCTTTGAGCGTTGGCGGCAGCTTCGTGTTCGCCTGCGCAGCGCCGCTCGCCGCTATTGCAGCGCTGGCGGCGACACGAATGGATGCTCGCACGGGATTGGCGCTCGTCGTCACGGCGTGGCTCACCAACCAGATCGTCGGTTATGCGTTCCTGAGCTATCCGCACACGTTCGAGTCGTATGCCTGGGGCGCGGCGATCGGCGTCGCAACGATCGCTGCATTCGCTGCTGCTCGGCTTGCAACTGGGATGACCCGCGCTTGGCCGGTGCTTCTGACCGTCTCGTTCGTGCTGGCTTTCGCAGCCTATGAACTGGCGCTCTACGTCGCAGGCATCCCGCTTGGAAGCTCGGATGATGCCTTCTCGGTCGCAACCGTCGCCAGAGTGTTTGAAGTCAACGCCGTTTCGTTTGCTGGGTTGTTGATTCTGTCCGTCATCGCGAGCCGTTTCGCTCGCCCGTCGGTTTCTGCGCAGCAAGCTCCGCGCACGGCGTGAACCATCTCGACTTCTGTTGACCGCGGGACGACGATGCCGTCATCCCGCGTGCAGCTTATAGGGCGAATTCGCCGGCGTGGCCGGTAACGGGGCTCACGCGCGGCGAAGTGCAGGAGTGTCAGAGGCCCCGGGGTCTCCGCATTCTTGTCACGTCAAGGGGTGACGAAAACGATCGGGCAATTGACGTTTGCGACCCCTGGGCCGAGCAACTTGGCGTTCTGCGCGGTATCGAGATTGCTGACTTTCGACCAATCGGCATTGTCGTAGACGTTGACCGACCACAGCGGCGAATAACCTTCTTCGCCAGGAAGCGTGGCTGGGACGTTGTGGGTTTGCGGGGAGTTGGGTTCGCTGCGGAAACCCGAACCTGGACCGCCCTTCGGCTCATTGGGATTGACATTGAAAGTTACGTAGATCGGCGAAATGGGGACGTCCGCCCCAGCCACAGAAAGCGGCGCTTCGTTGAAAGCGAAATACTTCGCAACTTTGCCCTTGTACCAGGCGCGCTGCAGTTCGGCGCTCTCACCGTTCAGACGTTGTCGCGCAACCGATTTGTCGGGAACCACAGGCATGTTGAGCAGGGTGTCGGTTTTCTCGATCGCGTAACCGGACTGGCGCAATTGAGTTTTATCGGTGATTGAGTTCACCACATAATCGGATGGAACCGAGACTTTGTAGACTTGGCGGAAATCGTTATAGCCCTTTTCTCCCGGCAGATTGTCGATGATGTCGAGCTGACCTGAGATCGGGCTTTTCTCACCCTTGCGATAGAAGACATAAACGGGAGCAGGGGTCAGATTCTGGACATCGAAATTGTAATAGCGCACCGGCTTGCCCGTGGTCGGTGACAGCCCGGTGGTAATGAAAGGGCCTTTGTCGAAATCGACGGGCTTATTGGGGCCTGGGATGCCATTGGTTGAGGTGCGCAATTGTAAATGCGCCGCCTTGGCGCTGAAGCGATCTACGGCGACGATCTGTGCCTTATCGGGATTCTTGGCGTGAGGCTTTGCCTGCGCGACGCTGCTTCCTGCGGCGATCAAGACGCCGGTTAATATGATTGCGATGCGGGGGGCCATCGGATGCTCCGGGTTGAATTTTTGGAAAGTTGAGCGAACATGAGAGATCGCGGCAAGCATGACTGCGTTGCTATCGAGCACTACGTGTGTTGCGATCGGTTCGTTACTTTCCGCCCGGAGGGTGCCGCCGCTTCTTAGGGCGCGGCCCGGTCGACATGTTTCGCCAGGAATTGGAGTATCAGACGAGCGATGTCGTCATTTTTCTCGTCCAGCGCGAAGTGTCCTGCATCAAGCAAATGTATTTCGGCATCGGGTAGGTCGCGCTTGAATGCTTCGGCACCCGGCGCAATGAACGAGGGATCATTCCGTCCCCACACCACCAGCG
Organism: Hyphomicrobium sp. MC1; assembly: GCF_000253295.1. NCBI lineage: Bacteria > Pseudomonadati > Pseudomonadota > Alphaproteobacteria > Hyphomicrobiales > Hyphomicrobiaceae > Hyphomicrobium > Hyphomicrobium sp. MC1. The sequence goes on from NC_015717.1 coordinate 278,188, forward strand.
TCGGCGGCTTGTGCGCCCGCAGCCACGCTTGCCATTCCGGATAGGATGCGACGTTCGTGCGATAATCGTAGAGAAGCGCGGATTGTATGGCGTGCTGTCCGGGTTTTGAGAGATGAGCGTACTCGTCCGTCCACGTATCCGGATTGTAACGCTCCGGATGCGATGTGCCCAAGGTGTGGCGCTGCTCGGTCGCTGTCCGCGAAACAAATGCTTCAAATACTTCGGGGGGGGGGCCTTCGGATCGGACCAGTACTTCGCGATAGCCGCCCACTTCGTTCCCAGACCTTCCTTGTAGACGTTCGCGTTCTGGATGATGAGCGACTGAACGCGCTCCGGATGCGCGAGCATGATGCGGAATCCGACAGGTCCACCGTAATCGTGCAGATAGAACGAGTACGTCTTGATATCGAGTTGGTCGAGAAGAACGTTCATCGTCTTCGCGAGATGATCGAATGTGTAAGCATAGGATGATGGAGAGGGCGCATCGCTCTGGCCGAATCCTGGAAAGTCCGGCGCTATCACATGATAGCGCGTCGCGAGCAGAGGAATGAGCGTGTCGAACTCGCGAGAGGCGGACGGAATCCATGCAGCAGAACGATCGCCGGTGCGTTCTTCGGGCCGGCCTCGCGATAAAAAATGCCGACGCCGTCGACCGCAACGCGGTGATAAGTCGTCGAAGCGGACGTCGATTCCAAGGGAGCCCCCTGCGCGGCATGGGCCGCCAAGAAAGAGACTGCGAGGGCGAGGATAATAGAAGCTTTCACGGTTCGTGTCCTCGTTTCATGAAGGAGGCGGATTGGCTGGACCGGTAGCTTGGCGGGCACATGCGAAGGGTTGGGATCACTGGGAACATACAGAAGCGTTACGTTGCCGCTTCGATTCGCGTTACGCACATCGCACGCAACCCCGCGATCGCAAGGTTTTGGTCGCTGATAGGTCGATGTCGACGACGTTTCCGCTGTTGCGTCGTCAGCCGGTTTCCTCGCTATCGCCATAGAATTCGGCGCGCATTTTTTCGAACGTGCGGCGCGTTTGCGGTTTGATGAAGAGCGATATGACCTCCGGGTGCTTGGCGCGAATTCGCTCTTCGAGACGGACGACAGCGGCTTCAATTTGCGGCGTGCGAAGTTCATCGGAGAATTCTAGGCTCAGTGCGACCAGAATCTGATCGGGCGCCAAATGCAGCGCGAAGACGTTATTGGCGCCGTCAACGCTCTGTTCACTGATCGCGAGGGAGAGGATCGAACTGATCACTTCATCGCTGGCACGTTCGCCGATAAGGAGCGCCTTGTTCTCGCGTGCAAGGACGGTGGCGGCGATGGCGAGAACGATGCCGATGAGAATCGACGCTGCGCCATCGACCCAGGAAATATCCCAATGCTGTGCGGCGAAGTTTCCGGCCGCCGCAATTGCAATACCGATGAGCGCTGCAGTGTCTTCGAACAGCACCATGAACGAGGGCGGATCTTTGCTGTCGCGCACCGTTTCCCAGTATCCGCGCCGGCCCTTCAGCTTACCGAAGCGCTTCAGCGCAATCCACCAAGACGTTCCCTCGAAGACCGCCGACATCGCCAATACGATATAGTTGACGCCTGGATTGGTGATGGGATTCGGCTCGATGATATGATCGATGCCTTCGTAGATGGACACGCCAGCGCCGATCGCGAACAGCAGCAACGAGACGATGAAGCTCCAGAAATACAGTTCGCGGCCATACCCCAGAGGATGTGTGTCGTCGGGGCGGCGGCTGGAGCGGAAATAGCCATAGAGCAGCAGAGCTTCGTTGCCGGTGTCGACCAGCGAATGCACCGCCTCGCTCAGCATCGACGAGCTTCCGGTCGCCGCCGCGGCGACAAATTTAGTGGCGGCGACGAGCAGATTGCCGATGAGGGCGGCGTAGACGACTCTTTTGGAAAGTGCGGTTTCGCTCATCTACCGTATGATTGCTAGGGCTTGGCCGCAATTGCAATTCCATATCGCACGGCGAGCGCGAGATCACGTCTCCACTTTTTCGGCAGGCGCACTTTCGAGGGCGGCCGCGACGGCATCATCGACGCGTTCGAGCCAGACAAACTCCAGGCGGTTGCGTGCATCCTCGGGGATGTCGTCGTAGTCGCGGCGGTTACGGGCGGGCAGCATCACGCGGGTTATGCCGGCCGCGGCTGCTGCAACAACTTTTTCCTTGATGCCGCCGACCGGCAACACGAGGCCGCGCAGCGAGATTTCGCCGGTCATTGCGGTGTCGCTGCGGATCGTGCGGTTCGTCAGCAGCGAGACGAGCGCCATGAACATCGCGACGCCCGCGCTCGGGCCGTCCTTTGGCGTAGCCCCGGCGGGGACGTGCACATGGATATCGTTTCGTTCGAAAATGGCGGGATCGATACCGAGCGAGGTCGCGCGGCTCTTGACGAGCGTCATCGCCGCCTGGGCGCTTTCACGCATGACGTCTCCGAGCTGGCCGGTCAGGATCAGGCCGCCTTTGCCGGGTGCGCGGGTCGCTTCGATGAACAGGATGTCGCCGCCGACGGGTGTCCAGGCGAGGCCGGTCGCGACGCCCGGGACGCTCGTGCGCATGGCGACTTCGTTCTCGAAGCGTGGCTGTCCAAGCGTCGCGCTGACGTCCGCGACGCCGATATGGACATGCTGGGTGCTGCCTTCCGCGATCTGCACGGCGGCGTGGCGGAAGACCTGACCGATATCGCGTTCGAGATTGCGGACGCCGGCCTCACGGGTGTAACCCCGAATGATCGCGGCGATTGCTTCGTCGTCAATATCGGCTTGCTCGGGCTTCAGGCCGTTGGCCTCGAGCTGGCGTTTGACGAGATAGCGGCGCGCGATCTGCAACTTTTCCGTTTCCGTATAGCCCGCAAGGCTGATGATCTCCATGCGGTCGCGCAGCGGGCCAGGAATTGTGTCCAGCATGTTCGCCGTCGCAATGAAAACGACGCGGCTCAAGTCGAACGGCACGCCGAGATAGTTGTCGCGGAAGGTGCTGTTCTGTTCAGGATCGAGGACTTCCAGCATTGCGGCCGATGGATCGCCCTGGATGCCGCGGCCCATCTTGTCGATTTCGTCAAGCATCATGACGCAATTACGCGCCCCGGCTTTCTTGATGCCTTGAATGATGTTGCCCGGCAGCGCGCCGACATACGTGCGGCGATGGCCGCGGATTTCGGCTTCATCGTGAACGCCGCCGAGGCTTACGCGTACGAACGGACGGCCCATGGCGCGCGCGATCGACTGGCCGAGTGACGTCTTGCCGACGCCTGGAGGACCAACGAAGCACAGGATCGGAGCCTTGCCCTGAGGGGCCAGCTTGCGCACCGCGAGGTATTCGATGATGCGCGTCTTGATCTTTTCGAGGCCGAAGTGATCCTGATCGAGGATGCGCCGGGCTTCGGCGATGTCGATCGGCTTTGCTTCCGGCAAGCTCCACGGCAATTCGATCAGCCAGTCGAGATAGGTGCGGATCATGCCTGCTTCGCCTGCCGCTTCCGGCATGCGCTGATAGCGTGCGAGTTCCTTCTTGGCCTGGCTCTCGACCTCGGGCGGCATTTTCGCTTTGGCGATGGCCTCCGTCAGCTCGGCGACCTCCTGCGATTTGCCGTCGCCTTCGCCAAGCTGGCGCTGAATGGCGGCCATCTGCTCGCGCAGCACGGCTTCGCGCTGACGCTCGTCGAAGGCGGCCTTGGTCTGTCGGCCGATTTCCTGGGTGAGACGCATGACTTCGATGCGCTCGGCAAGGAGCGCCGAGACGCGGTCTATGCGCGTCGAGAGGTCGACGGTTTCGAGGATCGACTGCTTCTGCTCGGACGGGATATCCATGTAGCCTGCCGCGAGATCGGCGAGGGTGGCTGGAGATGTCGCGTTCTGGATCGTCGTGATCAGTTCCGGCGGAGCTTGCGGCAGAAGCTGAACGGCTTCGAGCGCCTGGGCCTGCAGATTGCGGAAGCGCGCTTCAATTTCCGTCGAGCGCGTTTCGGGCTCGGGAATATTGACGACGCGAGCCACTGGGAACGGGGTGCCGGGAAGGAAATCCAGAATGCGAATGCGCTGCACGCCCTGGACGACGATGTGATGCGTTCCGTCGGGTGCCGCGATGTAGCGGATGATGTTGGCAAGTGTGCCGACGCGGTGCAGATCGTCGGGGCCGGGATCGTCATTTTCCGGATCGCGTTGCAGGACGATGCCGATCTGGCGTTCCTCACGCACGGCCTGCTGAACTGCGGAAATGGATTTCGCGCGGCCGACGGTGATCGGCAGAATGAGGCCGGGAAAAAGCACAAGCTTGCGAACCGGCACGAGGATCAGTGCGTCCGACGGCAGTGCAATGTTCGGCGTAGCGCCCTGACTCGAAGGCGCAGAGCCTTCCGACGTTGGTGGGTTCGTCTCACCGAGTGTCTTCATCTGGAATTCCTCAACCGGCCTTTGTCAGCGAAAAGACAAGGCAGCCATTTTGTACGAACTGCCGCACGGCGTAGCGGCCCGCCGGCAATTGAAGGCGGCGCTCGAAGCGGCCCTGCGGCAGCTCGAGGCGGTGGATGATTGCGTCGCGAAGCTCGCGCGGCAGGACACGGCGCCCCGAGACGACAAGAACGCCGTTGTCAATGGCGGCTGTGACGTTGTCGGGATCGACGCCCGGCAACGCCACGAACACCAGGATTTCGGTTTCGGTCTCCAGAACGTCAATAGGCGGTTCCCACGAAGGTTCGTTCGCTGGCCCCGAAGGCTGCAGCCGGAAAAACTGGCGATGCATGCGTTCGGCGCGGGCGAGGGATTCGACGGCCTCGGACAACATCCAGCTCATCGGGTCTTTGTTCGACATAGATACTTTTTCCCTTGGGGATCGGTCCGTCGACGTTTTTGCTCGTTGGAGGGGAAATCTAGCGCGCCATCCGCGATCTGTCGCTATCCGCGCCGCCGTTAATCGGGCGTTTTAGCAATGCCGCGAAGCAAGCCGCTATAGGAGGCTCGACCCATCGTGGTTAGCTGACACGGGGCGGTTCCTGGTGGTCTTCCCAGAAGAATTTGCGTGCCAACGCCAGCACCTCACCGTCCGTCGGATGGCCGAGCGTTTCGACGCCTTGGATCTTTGCCTTCAGCGCAGGTGCGTGCTGTGCGATATGGTTTACAAGGACGTTCTTTTCGTTGGCCGGGCCGGTGACGAGAATGGCTCCGGCATCTGCGAGCGCATTCGTGACATTTTGCAGAAATTCCTGATCTTCGCTCGCGTGGCCGCTGCCGATGGAATTCGCCTTGTGATGGATGTGGCGGACAGGATCCTTGGGATGGACAACGATGGTATCGGCCTCTGAAGCGCTGAAGTGGAAAACGCGGGCTTCGTGGTGATCGATCCAAACGACAGCGTGGAAATGGCCTGACATGAATTCTCCCATTGGGCTGGCCTGAAGGGCGGAGTGCCTGACTACGATCGCCTGTCCTGCGCGGCGGTCGTTTGCGCTTTGTCAAAATCCTTAAGGCGCCGTCGCGTCAACAGGTTTTGTTGCGTGTTTGGCCGTGCTCTTTTTCTTTGAGGTTTTCTTGGCTTTAACGGCTGTCCCGGCGCTGCTCGCCGTCTTTGCGGACTTGGTTTTGGCATGAGCGGTCTTGGCGGTCTTTTTGGAGTGCGAAGCCTTTTTGGCGGCGGTCGTCGCGGCAGTTTTCGCCTTCGCGGTTGCGGTGGGCTTTGCAGGTTTAGCCGAGGTGGCCTTCGCCTTTTTGCCAGAGATCGGTTTTTTAGCGGTCGTCTTGGCTGCCTTCGTCGATTTCGCCGATTTGGTTTTCTTCCCGGAGTGGTGGGTTTTGACCGACGTCACGGCTGGCTCAGTTGCGCTCTTTGGTTTCGCGGCGCTCTCTGCGTCCGTCTTCTTGGCAAGTTTTTTCTTGCCGGTCGTCTTATGCGATTTCACGGTCTGAGGGGCTGTCGCCTTGGCCGCCGCGGCCTTGGGGTCTTCCATCGCATCGTTTGCAGCCTGGCCGACCCTGGTCTTTTTGGTTGGCCCAGTCTTCGCTGTTCCGGTCTTCTCGACCGCAGTCTTCGCAGCGTTGTGGCGTTCAACGTCCTGCTTGGTGATCTCGCCGTCCTGAACCAGGGCTACAAGGCATGGTGTCGAGAGGTCTTCGCCGACCTTGCGCATGCATTGGCGAAGCTCTTCACTGCCGACCATGTATTGGCTGCAATGTTGAAAATAGTCGTTTCGGCAGGCACTTTTGACGCGATCGCTAACGGCATAGGCGGCGGAATTCGAAAGTAGCGACATAGCCAATACGGCGCTGCCGCAGATGCCGCTGCGTAGCGATTTCCAACGCCAACCAACGCTCAGTCCATCCGTCATTGCGACCCTGTCCCGAAGATTTGCGAACCAAATCCGGTGCAACCGCACATGCCAGCGACATTAAGGGCTTTCTGGCGGCCAGCAAACGCGAAGGTTCATCGCGGCAAAAATATGGTTATCTTGAAATGGGTTGCAAGATGCCGCGGAGACAACGCGGGTTCATCGCAGGTTCATAGCGCGAAGTGCCACATTAGGCTCTATCCGTGCAAAATGCGTGGCGTGGAAACCAATGTCGTGGCATTGGCAATTCGGGTTAAGAAAGTTGAGGGGCAAGTTGTTGGGAAGGACGCAATGAAGAAAAGTAAAATCGCGCTGAACCTTGTAATTGCCGCAGGTGCGGTCGGCCTCGTGAGCACATCGGCCCTGGCCTATTCACAGAAGGTCAAGGATGCCTGTTCGGCAGACTATGGAAGCCTCTGCGCGAAGTACAAGCAGGGAAGCGCAGAGCTTCGCCGTTGCTTCGAGAGCAATCGCCGCGTGCTCTCCACCGAATGCGTGCAGGCGCTGGTCGATGCGGGCGAAGTTCCGGCGCGCTATCTCAAGCAACGAAAGTAGCGGTATCAGGCGCGTATCCGCGTTTAGAGCGAATCGACAATCCACAACATAAATCCTGCATGCTCTGCGCTTGTCTTCGCGCAGAGCATGGTTCGGTGTAGCCTTTTTGGGGAAGCGACCATGGAGGCGGGAATGGGATTGCTGGATCTGCTCAGGCTGCAAAAGGCTGAGGCCGAAGAGCGGCTTCACAGTGAAGACCTGACGAGCGAAATGCGTGAGGTCGATCAGGTTTATCTTGCCGAGCTTGAGCGTTTGATCGCTGCGGGCTGACGGCGCGCACAAGCGTGCCTCGGCCTTGCACGTTTCTTGGGCAATGGCCACTTTCTCCATTCTTCGACGAACAATCGGAATGGAGATATTCGATGCGATATACTTGGTTGGCAGCGGCTCTCGGGCTTTGGATGGCCGACGCTCCGGGCGCCAGGGCGGATGACATCGGCTGCATCAGCACGACGTTCCGGCTGATCGGTGCCAACGACAAGGTCTGCATCAGCGCTTTTGACGATCCTAAAGTTCCTGGCGTAGCCTGCCACATCAGTCAGGCTAGGACGGGCGGTCTCAAGGGCACGTTCGGAATCGCTGAAGATCCGTCGAGATTTTCTATTGCTTGTCGCCAAGTCGGTCCGATCACCGTCGACATTGCGAAGCTCGCCGACGAAGAGAAAGTCTATTCGGAAAGCACGTCGCTGTTCTTCAAGCACACGCACGTTTACCGAGCCATCGACAAAAAGCGCAACACGCTGGTTTACGTCGCGATCAGCGACCGGTTGGTCGACGGCTCGCCCTACAACGCCATTTCGACGGTTCCGATCATGCCGTGGAGCGGGCACTGAGCCCGGCTCAGTTCGAAATCATCCAATTCGTTCGACCGTGATGATTTGGCGCGCTCTGGAGCAGCGTGGCAAATATTGAAAGCGTGGAACTTCGACGATGATGGCGGGTTCGGAGGGAACGAAAGAAACGTTCCGGAGGACGTATGGTCCGAACGCCTCGATCAACGCCACGCAGCTTCCATGGTGTAACGGAGCACGGCCCGTTCCCTTGGCTGTTGGCCGTTTTTGTGCTGGGGATGCTGTTTGCGGTCGGCTACAGCATCGACAACGACAAGAGTTTGTCGGAACGAAACGGCGTCGTGACGCAGACGGATGCCGATAATGACGTGATTCCGAGTTTGCCGCCGACGCAAGATTAGAAGAAGGCGGTCACTTCGGCAGGCTGACGTCGCTGCGTGATACTCGCCGTGCGGGCGCGAAGATAAATGCGGACTGATTTTTCGAGCAGGCGATTGACGTCGGTATATGTGTTTCCGACCGAGAGAATGCAGACAGCCAGTCGCTCTTTTTCTGAAGACGGCAAGCCAGCGAGATTGAGCTCTTTGGCGGCGCGTTCGAGGACGATCGTCATGCGATCGAGTGCGTCTGGCAGGTACGCGCGAGAAGAGTCCATCGGTTCACTCCCGAACTTTCTTCCCCCACACGCAACACCGTAGCACATGCTCACGTCAGATCGAAGACACTGAAGCCATCAGCTCTATACGCATGCTGGAAAGCATATGCCGATTGGTCGGTGTTCATCGCAAGAAAGCGTGCATTTCCGCGTTTGAGCGGAAGCGCGTTTCAGAGATTATCACATTGTCGCGAGCGATATGGGCGCGGCATTCGTTCAATTTGAAGCGAATGCGCGCGCAATGAGCTGATTGCTTTTGTCAGTCAACGCAAAGTGCGTGCGTTGTGTGCGCTCACTACGGCTGACGATATTCAAAAGTCCAAGCTCGGGACTCGATAGTGCCGTGACTTCGCGTAGCGTGAGCGCATGCTCGACGCCGAGCTTCAGTGAAAAGGCGCGACTATCGTTGGCGATGCCGAAATGAATTGCAGCCAGCATCGCCGCGCCGATCGGTGAAAGATCGGGCGCGACGAAGCGGATTGCGGAGACGGCTTCGAGAAAATCGTCTTCGGTGAGTTCGCTTTCAGGCGCGGAACTCATGCGGCCTGAGCTTGCTCGGACAGCCGGAAGGTCACGAGAACCGATTTTGACGTCGGTGTATCGCTGAGTTCACCCGCCGTTGAAATCGGTACGAGCACGTTCAATTCGGGATAGTAACCGGCGACGGAGCCGCGCGGCAGCTGGTAGGGCACGACGCGGAAGCTTTCGGCGATGCGTTCGACGCCGTCGTCGTGCAGGCCGATGATATCGACGCGATCACCGGCATTGGCGCCAATCTCGGCGAGGTCGTCCGGGTTGACGAACACGACGCGGCGCTCACCGTAGATGCCGCGATAGCGGTCGTCGAGGCCGTAGACCGTGGTGTTATACTGGTCGTGAGAGCGGAACGTCTGAAGCACGAACGTCCCGTGCTCGCCGAGCGCGCGCTGATGCTCGGTCTTTACGGGAAGCTCGCAGTCCGAGAACGTCGCCTTGCCCGAGTGCGTATTCCAGATGCGTTCGGCTGGGCCGTTCGGCAGGCGGAAGCCGCGTGGCTTGCGAACGCGCGTGTTGAAGTCGTGGAAGCCAGGAATGGTTCGCGCGATCAGATCGCGGATGCGATCGTAATGGTGGGCGAGGCCTTTCCAGTCGACGATCTCGGAGCCGACGGTCGCTTCGGCGATACCCGCAATGATGGCGATTTCAGACTTCAGCTCTGGCGAAGCCGGTTTGTTGATGCCGCCCGAGCCATGCACCATGCTCATCGAATCTTCGACCGTCACGATCTGCGCGACGCCATCGGAGTTGCGGTCGATCTCGGTGCGGCCGAGGCAAGGGAGCACATAGCTCACTTCGCCCGGCAGCAGATGGCCATGATTGAGCTTGGTTGCGATGTTGACCGTCAGCTTCTGGTTCATCAGCGCTTTGGCGATCAACGGGCTGTCGGGCGTCGCGCGGGCGAAGTTGCCGCCGAGGCCGATAAACGCTTGCGCCGTGCCGTCGAGCATGGCGCCGATGGCGGCCAGAACATTATGGCCGGATTTGCGGGGCATAGGCACGCGGAATTCTTTTTCCATCGCGTCAAGGAAAGCCTTCGACGGCTTTTCGTTGATGCCGACCGTGCGGTCGCCCTGCACATTAGAGTGGCCGCGCACAGGGCATAGACCGGTGCCGGGGCGACCGACGTTGCCGCGGAGGAACAGGAAATTCGCAATCTCGCGGATCGTCTGCACCGAGTGGCGGTGCTGGGTGACACCCATTGCCCATGTGCAGATCGTGCGGTTGGATTCGATATAGATTTTCGCCAGGCCTTCGAGCTGCTCGCGCGACATGCCGGACTGATCTTCGATATGTTCCCACGTCGTCGCGTCGACGGCGGCGCGATAGGCTTCGAAGCTGGTTGTGTGCTGCTTCAGAAATGCGCGATCGAGAAGCGAGGCGTGCCCGGCGGCAATTGCGGCGTCATCGGCTGCCAACACGGCTTTGGCGATACCGCGGATGGCGGCCATGTCGCCGCCGAGACGGACCTGATAATATTCATTGGCGATCGCAGTGCTGCCGCCGGTGATCATTTCGAGCTTGTCTTGTGGGTCGGCGAAGCGCTCAAGTCCTTTTTCGCGGACCGGATTGAAGACCGCGATCTTGGCGCCGCGTAGCGCGGCACGACGGAGATCACCCAGCATGCGCGGGTGATTGGTGCCGGGGTTTTGCCCAATGACGAAGATGGCGTCAGCCTTCTCGAAGTCTTCGAGCAGAACGGAGCCCTTACCGATGCCGACGGCTTGCTCAAGCGCTACGCCACTCGCCTCATGGCACATGTTGGAGCAATCGGGGAAATTGTTCGTGCCGTAGAGGCGGACGAAGAGCTGATAGATATAGGCGGCTTCGTTAGATGCGCGACCGGAGGTGTAGAATTCAGCGCGGTCGGGACTGTCGAGGCTCCGCAGGACCTGACCAATTTCCGAGAAAGCCTCGTCCCAGGTGACTTGAACGTAGCGGTCGGTTGCGCGGTCGTAACGCATCGGGTTGGTCAGGCGGCCGGCGCGTTCGACTTCGTAGTCGGTCCAGGTGCGAAGCTCGGTGACGGTGTGGCTTTTGAAGAAGTCGGGATGGACGCGCTTGTCCGTCGATTCCCAGGCGACGGCCTTGACGCCGTTCTCGCAGAACTCAAACGATGAGCCGTGCTCGGGATCGCCCCATGCGCAACCCGGGCAATCGAAACCGTCGGGCTGGTTGGCCTTTAGCATCGTGACGGCGCCGGACAGCGGCGCGCCGCTTGCGAGAAGTTTTTTCCCGCAGCTTTTCAGTGCGCCCCAGCCGCCAGCGGCTTTCGACTTCTTGCCAATGAATTCGGGTTTGCCCATCGCACCTTTTCCATCAATCGCCGCCCCGGCAATTCTTTTGCATCTGCGAAATGGGCTTTTTCTGCAACGCTTGGTGGCGGAATAACCGTTATGCGTAAACGGTATATCCAAAGCGTTTTCAGCATTTTAGCGATCACAGATTGGGCAGGAGTGTGCCTCAAAAAGGCGCTCTGTCGCAGCAAAATCACGGCGCAAGACGCCTCCCGGCGATCTGCGCCAGGTCAAAAATGGATTGCACCGCACAGCTTTGGGCTGTGCGGCTGCTACAACACCAAATCGCTGGCTGGAGACTTTGCTTAGGGGAAGGCCTGATAGATCCAGGTTTCGCTCAGCGCTTCGCCGTCCTTCGCAAGATAGGCGCGCAAATCGGCGGGCTGGCCGTTCAGGTCGCTGAGGTCGAACATCATGCGCCAGCGGTTGGTGCCGACAACCGGGAAGGCCTCGATGCCGCTCAACGTACCGTGGCTCGTCGTCACTACGGTTTTGGTGCCGCCATAGCGGGTCTCATCGTCAAGCGTCTTGCCTTCGACATCGATCATGAATTTCTTGGCATTTCGCTTGATATGGCGCAGGTCAAGGTCGCGGCCGCCGAGACCGCCGATACCGATCCGCGTTGCGACGATACGCGCGACATCACCGACCGGCGGGGAATCGATGCCCCAGAACAAGCGATAGCGCGAGTTGATGACCGAGCCGGCAACCACGGGCTCCGCCGGCGTCCAGAAGGCGACCATGTTGTCTTCGGTTTCGTTGGTCGTCGGCAGCTGGACAAGGTTGACGGAGCCTTTGCCCCAGCCCGACAGGGGTTCAACCCACATGCTCGGCCGCCGATCGTAGAACAAGCTGTCGTCCTGGTAGTTTTCGAAATTGCGGTCGCGCTGGATCAATCCGAAGCCCTTCGGATTTTCGTCGACGAAGCTGTTCGTCACGATGCGCGGCGGATTGGAGAGTGGGCGCCAAATGCGTTCGCCGCGGCCGGTCCACATCGACAGTCCATCGCAGTCGTGGACTTCAGGCCGCCAGTCGCCGCGTGTAAAACCGGAATTTTCGCCATACCAGAACATGCCGGTGAGCGGTGCGATGCCGAGCATGTCAACAGGGGCGCGGAAATAGAGCTCGCACTCGATGTCCTGCAGCGCGCCGCCTTGGCCGCCTTCGATCCGTCGACTGTCCATGCGATAGGCACCCGTCACGCTCTGGCTTTCGAGCAGCGCATAGATCGTCATGCCGCTGCCGTTCTGTTCGAGCCAGAAGCTCGTGAAGCGGGGGAATTCCTCCGGTTTGCCGGTGTTGATGGCAAGTCCGCGCGCCGAGCCGCCGTATTGATCGTTGGGATCGGAGGAACGGAAGTAGGACGCGCCGAGATAGGCGAGCCAATCGCTGACGCCGCCGCGGCTCATCAGGCGGAACCCCGCGAAACCAGCGTTCTTCAGTTTGCGCAGCGGATGATCGGCCGGCATGTCGAAATAGTCGGGACTATAGACAACTTCCCGCGCCGAGCCGTTTTCGAGCACGTAGATGCGAACGGGCTCGGCGTAGAAGCGGCCCTGCGGAAACAATCGCACGGTCTGGGCGCCCGGGACGCCATGCCAAAGCTCCATGTCAGGTTTGAACACGGCCTGAGCGAACGTATCGAACGTCATGTCGCGCAAGGGATCGGACTTGTCGGGCTGCGGCGGCGGAACGTACGGCGATTTCGAAAGCGTCTTCGCCTGCTGCTTCAGGGCATCGAAGGAAAACGGCTGCGGCGCGCCAAGGTTGGCTGCACCGACAGGCGTGTCGCTTCTGGCCGAGGTCGTCCATCCCGCAACCGTGGTCGTGAGAGCGCCGGCTAAAACGTGTCGACGGTCGAGCGTGAAAGGCATGTTGTTCAGAGACCAGATGAGGGGTGGATGATTGGATGTTGCGAGGGCTTATATCGGCGGCCCGACGGTTATTTCAACTTTGTCGCAGGGCCAAGCCCTTCGTCGGTGGAAGGCAACTTTGGGCGGCAGTTAGGTTTCAATCGTTGCCTTTCAAATGCACGCTATGGTCAGAGACACGGAGTTAGTTTGGCAATATTGCGACTATGCGGATCCAAGCCACGAATTTGGCGGTTCGTCGACTGACAAAATGGCAATTAAGGTACGGGATCGGGGAAGATACTGACGGTGGTGAACGCTGCCCACCTCCTAGCTTTGTGCTCAAGGGCGGCCATGCGCTTACCTGCGCACCGGAGCTGGCTCCGACAGGATGTTTTTGCACCGCCGAACGGCAGCGCGACGGGACCAACTGTTAATTTCCAGCTTGCCGCCATTTCAGGACGGATCGGATCAGTACGCGGCCCAAGTAAACGATTTTTACCAGATGCTGTCATATTGAAGAACTTATTATCCAATCGCTCACTATTCGGACGGTATTTTTGTTTCGCGCTCCAGTTTTAGTTTCTTAAGCTCTTTCGCTGCATTTTCTATTGGACGATATTCGAGCAGTTTTTCTCAATGCGCGTTCGCGCATTCAACGAGTGATAGCCGGCGGGCAATGACCGGGCAGGTAAGAGTTCCGACCAAATGCATGTTGGAGAGCAGCTGCATGCTCTTCAGCAGGAAATTCTTGTCGGAATTGCGCTGGGCGATTCGCTTGAGAATGTCCTGACAACTTTCTGTCTCGGCGTTGAGGCGCTGGCGCCGGGCGTCATCTGCTCGATATCAGGCGTGGACGACGAGCGGCTGACGTTTATCGCCGGCCCTTCCGTTCCCGATTCCTATGCGAGACAGATTGCCGGCATTCATATCGGACCGACGGTCGGGTCTTGCGGAACCGCCATTTATTTGCGCCGCGCCGTTGAAGTTCGCGATATCGAGACGGATCCGCTGTGGACGCCCTATAAGTCGCTTGCTTTGCCTTTCGGACTGCTTGGATGCTGGTCGTGTCCGATCGAGGCGGTCGATGGGCGCGTGCTCGGCGCCTTTGCATTCTATTTTCGCGAGAAGCGCGGCGTCAGCCTTTTCGAGCGTCAGATCGCGGGCGAGTGCGTTAAATTCTGCGCGATGGCCATCGAGAATTCCGAGGCGCGGACGCGGCTCAATAATCTGGCGTTCTTCGATCCACTGACCGGACTTGGAAATCGCGTCACGCTCAAGAACAGGCTTGGCATTATTCTGCAGCGGGCGAGCGAGATGCGGCGCGCCGTTGCCGTGTATCATATCGATATTTCGGAATTCCGCGCAATCAACGATCTTCACGGCCGTGTCGTCGGCGATATGGCGCTCGTTAAGGTCGCCCAGCTTTTGCGTTCGGTAGCTCTCGATTGCGATCTCATCGTTCGGATGGGTGGCGACGAATTCATTGTCGTGAAAACTGAGACGTCCGACGATTTCGATTCCGAGCAATTCGCCGAAGCCATCGTTTCGGGGCTGCGCGGGCGCTACCGGATCGAGCGCGGCGAAGAATTCATGATCGATGTGCGCGTTGGCCTCGCGAATTTTCCGCAGGACGGCGGAGAGCTGGACGAACTGCTCGAACACGCCGAGATGGCACTGTTGCGCGCAAAGCGGAGCGGTGGCCGCTTCGCAATGTTCGAGCCGCAGATGGAGCACGAGCGGCGGCAGCGTCGTTCGCTCGAACGCGATGTCGGCCTCGCCGTCGAGAGACAGGAGCTCTCGCTTGTCTTTCAGCCTCAGGTCGATGCGAAAACCGGATCAGTCACAGCTTTCGAGGTTCTCCTGCGCTGGGTGCATCCGGATGCGGGTCTGATCTCGCCGGATCATTTCATTCCCGTTGCGGAGGCCAACGGAGCTATTCACGGGATGGGCGAGTTCGTCTTGCGGGAAGCCTGCCGGGAAGCTGCGCAATGGCGTGAAAAATTTCGGGTCGCGGTGAACGTATCTGCGGCGCAAATCATGCGCAGCGATTTCGTGCAACTCGTGACCGATGTGCTGTCCGAGACGGGGCTTGAACCCCATCGTCTCGAAATCGAGGTGACGGAAAGCCTCTTCATTCAGGATCTCGCCGCCGCTTCATCGATCTTGCGCCGCTTGAAGCGGTTGGGCGTCAGCGTTGCGATGGACGATTTCGGCACCGGGTATTCGTCGCTCAGCACGCTGAGGGCATTTCCGTTCGACCGCATCAAGGTCGATCGCAGCTTCGTCAGCGACATGGTCAACAACTCAGACGCGGCCGCGATCGTCAATTCGGTCATCGGGCTTGGGCGCGCGATGGGGCTGTGCGTGGTGGCCGAAGGCGTTGAATCGCAGGAACAGCTGGCGATGCTGCGCCTTATCGGTTGTGACGAAATTCAGGGCTACCTCTTCGGCAAGCCGCTCCCGGCTGAAAACTATGCCGATATTACGGGGCCGCAAGTCGTGTTCAACGACATTCACGACAAGCATTCGGCCGTTCTATAGACGTCGCGAATTTTACCCCGCGGATCAAAAAGGATGCGTGAGCATTTGGTGCGCCGAGTTCGGAATGCACTTCGTCCACATACGAATATTCCGTATTGAACATTTTTTATGGCGCACTGTTTGAATTTCCCTAGTATCCTCCCGGTTCGACAAGGAGGGGGCGATGATGGTCGGCGACGTTATGGACGGCGTGACGGCGGATCTTCTGGCCTTTCACGGATCTTCAACCACGACCGCGCACTACATCAAAATTCATGCTCCGCGGAATGCACATTGCGTTCGAGATATCGAGCGGGCGGTTCCAAAGGGCGCTTCAATTTGCGATATCGGCGCCGCGCCATATACGGCTACAGAAACGTTGGCTCGGCTCGGCTATCACGTCACCGCGTACGACACCGCTTTGCCGGCCGAAAGCCTCGCGCGGTGGCTGTCATTTGAAGTGATCAAAGGCGATACCAGTACTGCCCATATTCAACTTCCCTCCGGTACGTTCGATGCCGTCGTGATGAGTGAAGTGTTCGAGCATTTGCATGTGAATCCAATCATCACGATGCGGGAAGTTCAGAGGATTTTGAAGCCCGGCGGTTTGCTTTACCTGACGACACCCAACGGGCTCGGCCTTCGCAAGATTTGCAAAGTCGTTCGAGAGGGGAAGTTCACGGATTTTTACGAGAATTGGTCTCGCCTCGAAGCGAGTGGCGAAATGGGCCACGTGACCGAATACACGCCTTTTGAAATCCGGCACTTTATGGAGCAGTGCGGCTTTCGATCCGTAAATGTTCGGACCGAAAATGTCTATTCGAAGTCAAATAAATTCGAACACTACTTCTGGAAGCTCGTCACCACGCCGTTTCCGCTGAAGCGAGAAACGATCGTGTGTACAGCTTCCAAGCCCTAGCGCGCTGGGATACTTCGGGGCTCGGAGATATTGCGTTCGTTCGTGTGGTTCGAGATCATGTTAGCCAGGGATCGTTTCCCGCTTGGAGGCGTTCCAGAACGGCATCGGTATCCGCACCTAGCTTGGGACTGGCGGTGGTGGCGGCACAGGGGATGCCGTCGATCACGATGGGGCTGCGAACGGTCGGCACGGGCGCCGCGCCGGGCCGGGCAAGGTCCTGGCGTAATCCGCGGGCAACGACTTGGGGATCGGCAAAAACCTGATCGAGCCGGTTGACGGGGCCGGCCGGAACGCCGGCCGTTTCCAGTGCCGCGAGCAGGTCGCTTGCTGTGCGCTTCGCAATTTCAACGGCGAGAAGCGGTATCAGCTCAGCGCGGTTGGCGACGCGGCGGGCATTGGTCTTGAAGCGCTCGTCGGCTGCGAGGCCTTTGAGTCCGAGCAGATCGCAGACGCGCGCGAACTGGCCGTCGTTGCCGGCGGCGATGATGATCGGCCCATCGGCCGTTTCGAACACCTGATAAGGCACGATGTTGGGGTGCGCATTGCCGAGGCGGCGCGGCGGCGTTCCGGACGCTAGATAGTTCATGGCCTGGTTGGCCAGCACCGAGACCTGCGTATCGAGCAGTGCCATGTCGACATGTGCGCCTTCGCCTGTCGCATTGCGGCGGTTAAGGGCCGCCAGGATGCCGATGGTGCCGTAGATGCCGGTGAAGATGTCTGCGAACGCCACGCCGATCTTCTGCGGCTCACCGTCGGGCGCGCCGGTCAGATCCATGATGCCGCCCATGCCCTGGACGATGAAGTCGTAACCCGCGCGCGGCGCATAAGGCCCGGTCTGGCCGAAGCCGGTGATCGAGCAATAGATGACGCCGGGGTTGATGGCTTTGATCGCCGGATAATCGAGACCGTATTTGGCAAGGCCGCCGACCTTGAAGTTCTCGATGATGACGTCGGCCTGTTTGGCGAGCGCGACCGCCGTTTCACGGCCTGCGGGGCTGTCGTAGTCGAGCGCGATCGATCGCTTGCCGCGGTTCGTCGCGTGGAAGTAGGCCGCCGATCCGGCGCCATCGTCATCGGCGATGAAGGGCGGCCCCCAGGCCCTGGTATCGTCGCCGCCGTCTGGCCGTTCGACCTTGATGACGGAGGCGCCGAGGTCGGCGAGCGTCTGACCGGCCCAGGGTCCTGCGAGCACGCGGGCGAGTTCCAGCACGCGTAGGCCCGCAAGCGGTTTCGGACTTTCAGACGTCATCATGCGAAGGCCTGCAGTCCGGTGATGGCGCGGCCGAGGATCAGGGCGTGAATATCGTGCGTGCCTTCATACGTGTTGACTGTTTCGAGGTTCAGCATGTGACGCATGACCTGGAACTCTTCCGAGATGCCGTTGCCGCCGTGCATGTCGCGCGCTATGCGGGCGATGTCGAGGGCTTTGCCGCAGTTGTTGCGCTTGATGAGCGAGATCATTTCAGGCGCGAACTTGCCATTGTCGAGCAAGCGGCCGACGCGCAGCGCCGCCTGCAGGCCGAGCGTGATTTCGGTCTCCATGTCGGCGAGCTTCTTTTGCACGAGTTGCGTCGCGGCGAGCGGGCGATTGAATTGTTTGCGATCGAGTGTGTATTGCCGGGCCGCGTGGAAGCAGAACTCGGCGGCGCCGAGCACGCCCCAGGCGATGCCGTAGCGGGCACGGTTCAAGCAACCAAACGGGCCGGCCAAGCCTTCCGCGTTCGGCAGCAGCGCCTCGTCGGAGACTTCGACACCGTCCATGACGATCTCGCCGGTGATGGATGTGCGCAGGGACAGCTTGCCGGCTATCTTCGGCGCGGACAGGCCTTTCATGCCTTTTTCGAGGACGAAGCCTTTGATCTTGTCGCCGTGCGCCTGAGATTTTGCCCAGACGACGAAGACGTCAGCGATCGGCGCGTTGGTGATCCACATCTTCGCGCCTGAGAGGCGGTAACCGCCATCGATCTTCTCCGCGCGCGTGCGCATGCCGCCGGGATCGGAACCGGCGTCGGGTTCGGTCAGGCCGAAGCAGCCGATCAACTCGCCGCTTGCGAGCTTCGGCAGATATTTTACGCGCTGCGCCTCGCTGCCGTAGGCATAGATCGGGTGCATGACCAGAGACGACTGCACGCTCATCATCGAGCGGTAGCCGGAATCGACGCGCTCGACCTCGCGCGCAATCAGTCCGTAGGAGACGTAGTTCGAATCCGAGCCGCCGTAGTCTGCGGGAAGCGTGGGGCCGAGCAGACCGAGCGCACCCATCTCACGGAAAATGCCGGGATCGGTTTTTTCCTCGGCATAGGCTTCGATGACGTGCGGCTGCAGCTTGTCTTGGGCGAAAGCTCGCGCCGTGTCGCGGATCAGCTTCTCGTCTTCCGACAACTGATCTTCCAAAAGAAGAGGGTCTTCCCAATCGAATTTCAAACCGACCGACACGTGATGCTCCTGATCAGCAGTGCTAATTCGGCGCCACCATAGGTGCCGCGCTGGAGATAGGGAACAGGGACTGTGAATTGGTTCCATTTGGTCTTGATGCGGATCAAGAGGACCGTGGTGTCCATTGCCGTCGACGCTTCGCAATGCCATATGGGCGGTACATCGCGCCATCCTTCAAGGTTCCATTCCATGTCCAAGCGCCCTCTCGTCGGTGTCATTTGCTGCCAGCGCAACCCAGCGGATCCTTTTCAGGGCGTCGCTGAGCGATATCTCAGGGTCGCCCCGTTCATGGAGGCAGATCTCGTTCTCGTGCCGTCGCTGCCGGACATCATGGATGCGGCTTCGATCCTCAGCCGGCTGGACGGCATCATGCTGACGGGAAGCCCGTCGAACGTCGCGCCGAAGCTCTATGGCAGCGCTGATGCGGGTGAAGGGCCGTTCGATCCCGGCCGCGATGCGATGTCGTTTCGGCTGATCGCGGAATCGGCTGAGCAGAACCGGCCGGTGCTCGGCATCTGCCGCGGCTTTCAGGAAGTCGCGGTTGCCTATGGCGCGACGCTCAGGCCGGACCTCGGTGCCGCCGGACGCGAGCAGGTTCACCATGCGGCGCCTGACGTGGCGTTTGCGGATATGTTCGCGTTTGAGCATCCAGTTGATCTGGCGCCCGAGGGCGTGCTGGAACGCGTGATGGGCGCGCCGTCGATCACCGTCAATTCGGTGCACTTTCAGGGCATCCGCGATCTCGGCAGCAAGCTCGCCGTCGAGGCGACAAGTCCTGACGGCGTCGTCGAGAGTATCCGGCCGAAGTCGGGCGAGCGCATCCTGGCGGTGCAATGGCATCCGGAATGGCGTGTCGCGGACAATGCCAACTCGCGCGAGCTTTTCGCGTGGTTCGGATTGCTGCTCAGAGGCGCGACGATGCAGGAAGCCGCCGAGCGCGTCGCCGAGATGGCGCGGCAGGCGGGCTGACGGTCCTCAATGAACTGAGGTGAGGGTCGCCTGCAGAGCGCCCTGGATGCCGGTCATCAGAATTTGCACGCCGATGCAGAGCAGCAGAAACGCTGAGAGCCGCGTCAAGATGCGAGCACGGCCGGGGCCAAGCAGTGAGACAAGGCGGTCGGCGTAGGCGTAGCAGGCGCCCACTGTCAGCGCGACGGCGATAGCTGCCCCGCAGGTGCCCGCGAAAAACGGTAGAAGCTCGGCGGCTTCGCGTGGCCGGTTGGCGCTCAACGCAATCGCAACCGAGATCGTGCCGGGTCCCGTGGTGAACGGCATGGTCAACGGAAAGAACGCAACGTCGCTGCCCCATGCGGCGGCCCTGTTGGTGCCGGACGCATGGTCCTGCTTACGGTCTTCGGTCTCTTGCGGATTGTAGAGCATGCGCCAGCCGGAGACGGCGACGACGGTGCCACCCGCGACACGCAAAGCATCAATGCCAACGCCGAAAAAGCTCATCAGCGTCGCGCCGACGAGCAGCGAGACGAGCATGACGATGGCAGCATAGGTCGCGACACGCCACGCCAATGAGACACGTTCGGGATGCGGGCGACCGAGCGTGATCTGGCTGTAGATCAGCGCGCCGCCGAGCGGATTGACGATCGAGAACAAGGCGGGAAAGGCAACGAGAAAACTCGTGATGATGCCGCTGAGGTAAGCCATGGATTTCGCTTAAGGGACCCCCGGGTAGATCGAAGGACGATCTTCTAGCCCTGAAAGCGTTGGCGCGATAGTGCGGCCGAACGGACTACCACTTGAGTGATTGTTCTGTTCCGCCGAAAACTTCCTTCAGCCGCCGGTCCGTGCCGGGCGACAGCCGTTCCGGCAGATCGTCGAGGGCGCAGAAACGCTGTTCGGCGATTTCGGCGTTGGCTTCGGGCATGACGGCGCGCTGCCAATGACGAATAAGAAAAAGAATGATGTGATCGCCGGGGTAATCATCGAAGTGGGAATAGATGCCGATCAGACGCGGCGGTGCGGTGATGGTAATGCCGGTTTCCTCCAGCACCTCTCGTGCGAGCGCGGTTTCGACGTCTTCGCCATGCTCGATGCCGCCGCCAGGAAAGTGCCATCCGGGACGATAGCCGTGGCGAATGAGAAGCACGCGCGAAGCGTCGTCGACGATCAGGCCTTGAGCGCCGAGCGTGACGATATCGGCGCGTCGCGTAAGAAAAGATTTCAGGCGGCTCAGCATAGGGGAGTGCTCCAGCCGTAGAGCCAATCGAAGCCGGCCATGACACGCTCGGGCGAACGCAATTTCATGACCGCGTTGCGCGCAAGTGCTGTGGGCCCGTGCATATGATAGATGCGGCCGTTGCGGATGGAAGCCTCGACAACTTTGCTGATGCGCGGGTGACGGGCTTGTTCGTAGTTCTGAAGCGCGTGTTCGAGTTCACTATTTGAAGCCGCGATGCACGACGCCAGCGCGATCGCGTCTTCGAGCGCCATGACGGCGCCTTGTGCGAGAAACGGCAGCATCGGATGCGCGGCATCGCCGAGCAGTGCTGCGCGGCCCGACGTCCAATGTGTGAGGGGCGGCAGACGATAGAGCGACCATTGCCGCCAGGTCTGCGTGCTGTTCGCCAGCGACCGAAGCGACGGCGCGAAGGATTTCATTTTGTCTTTGACGGCGTCGGTGGCGGCAGGTGCGTCCCAGTCTTCGCTCAACGCCGGATCGTCGGCGATGACGACGATGGCGATGTCGCGTCCGCCGGTGACGGGGTAGTGCACTGCGTGTGCGCCCGGCGATAGCCATATATGTACGGCGTTGCGCGCAAGTTCGGGCGGCATGTTTTCTGCTGTCGTGATGCTGCGAAAGGCGGTTTTGCCGACGGGAGTCGGAACGGCCGATTCGCCTGCGATGCTGCGGCGGAGCGTGGACCACAGCCCGTCTGCCGCGACGAGAAGCGAAGCGCTCAACACTTCGCCTGATGCATCGACCGCGGCGATACCATTCGGTTCGTCACGGCAAGCGGTAATTTCAGTCGCGCGCGAGAGCGTGATGCGCGGCTCGCTTTCGGCGCGCGTTCGCAGTGCGGAATGCAAATCGCGGCGATGCGCGGTCCAGTATGGTGCACCATGGCGCTTGGCAAGCCACGAACCGAGGGGCAAACGCGTCAGCTCGCGGCCAGACGCGCCATCATGGACGATGAGCGTGTCGGGGCTCGCGACCTTGTTTTCCAGAAATTCCGCGACGCCGAGCTGCTGCAGAATGCGCGTCCCATTGGGGCCGATCTGGATGCCAGCGCCTTCTTCGGGAAATTCAGCGCGGCGCTCACAAACGCGAACGTCGATGCCGCGCTGGGCGAGCGCGAGGGCGGTCGCGAGGCCGCCGATGCCGCCACCTGCGATCAGGGCGCTCAGGCGTTGGGAGCCGGTCACGCGAATTCCGAAACGTGTCTAGAGTTCAAGCTGCATCTGCGACGAGGCTATCTTTGGGATCGCTCTCGGTCGCTTTAAGGCGCGGATCGTAGATGTACAGCGTCGAGCAGTAGGGGCACAGGATCTGATTGTCCTGTCCCATGTCGAGGTAGACGTGCGGATGATCAAAGGGCGGCCGGGCACCCATGCAGTTGAACTCTTTCACGCCGACAAAGATTCGCTCGGCGCCAACGTCGTTGGCGAAGTGCGGGATTACGGCTCCGGCCATGCTTCATCCTTCCGCGATGGGAGATGTTTGGCCGCACCATATCCTCGTGGCGGCGGGGATGGTAGGGGACATAAAAAAACTTTCGGGCAATTGAGTGCGGCAGCATGGACCATTTCGACAGCGACGGGGTCGACATCGCATTTCTCGACACCGGAGGCGGCGGCGACAAACCCCCGGTTCTGCTCATCCATGGCTTTGCGTCGAACGTTGAGACCAACTGGGTCAACACCGGCTGGGTGACATTTCTGACGCGCGCCGGATATCGCGTCATCGCGCTTGATAACCGCGGTCATGGGGGAAGCCAGAAGCTTTACGAGCTTGTCGATTATGGTGCGCCGCTGATGGCAGAAGATGCGCGGCGGTTGCTGGACCATATCGGCGTGAGGACAGCGAACGTCATCGGATATTCGATGGGCGCGCGGATTTCTGCGTTTCTGGCGTTGACGCATGCCGATCGGGTGGCGCGCGTCGTGTTCGGCGGACTTGGCATCAACATGGTGCGTGGAATGGCCGGGACCGGTCCCATCGCGCGGGCGCTCGAAGCGCCAAGCATCGCGGACGTGACCAACCCGACAGCGCGAACCTTCCGCGCTTTTGCCGAGCAGACGAAGAGCGATCTGCGGGCTCTGGCGGCATGCATACGGTCGTCGCGCGCGCCGATCACGGCGGAGATGATCGGGGAAATCTCGGTTCCGGTACTGGTTGCCGTGGGAGATGAGGACGTCATTGGCGGATCGGCGGAGGAGCTTGCCAAGCTCATTCCCGGTGCGAGGGCCTATACAATTCCGGGCAAGGATCACAATCGGGCCGTCGGCGACAGATCGTTCAAGGCCGAGGCGCTGGCATTTTTCGAGGGAAACGGTGGCCCTGGGGACCGATGAACCGGACCGGCACGGGGGATTGATCGCTTAGGCCGATTCGAAGGTCCTCAGGGCACACGCTCCTACCGAAGCGGGTGGCTTCGGCAAGCGCTTATCTGTCCCGATGGTGCGTCTTCGGACCGGTACGCGGTACTAGTCCGATCGAAGACGCGGGGACGGCACTCATTCCGGTCTCGCACGCGATACGAGTTCGAGCCCGGTAGCGCCTCCGGGAGCGCTTGCGAAATAGCCTTGCTCAATGACGCGGCGATTTCAGGCGTGTGTCGGCGTGGCTTTAATTGTGGATAACTTTGGCGCTGCAACTTTGTGCGACTTGACCGCCACATGACGGTGCCGCCTCCGGACCGCCGCAGTCGGTCTTTTCATCGTCAAGCCGGCGGCCAAAATCCGTCTGAAAAGCCAGCGATATAACTGTTTTCCGGGTGGATCTCACACTTCCTTAACCGGCCGTTAACGTTAACGCCGCTTACTCGCCGTCATGGTTCCGCGTCGTATCCGAGTTCTTGTGCCCACGGCCGTCCTGATGCTTTCGGGGCTCGGTCTGCTTTGGGGCTGCGGAACGACGGGACCGAGCTTTCAAGTCCGAGATGATCCGTGGCGCACGCCGGAAGAGCGTGCCTGTCTGGCGTCCGGCGTCGTGCGGCAGACGGCGTTCGTGCGGGCGCGCTCGGCGCTGGGTGGCCCTAGCGTTTGCGGCGCTGTCGAACCATTCGAGATGTCGGCTGCAGACAATGGCCGGGTCGCGTTCAATCCGCCGGCGGCATTGCGCTGTCCGATGATCCCGCAACTCGACCGCTGGGTGAAGGAAGTCGTCGAACCGGCGGCGCGTTATCAATTCCGGCAGGAGCTTGTCAGCATCAAAGTGCTCGCCTCTTATTCCTGCCGGCCGATGAACAATGTCGAAGGGGCGATGATCTCGGAGCACGCCTACGCGAACGCCGTCGATATCGGCGGTTTCACGCTCGCCGACGGCACGACGATCAGCGTCCAGCGCGGCTGGAATGGGTCGCGGGCCGAGCAAGACTTTTTGCGGGTCGTGCATGACGGATCGTGCGCTTATTTCACGACAGTGCTCGGTCCGAACTACAACAGCCTGCACAGCAATCATTTTCATCTCGACCTGGCGCACCACGGCCGCGACGGGTTGATGCATATCTGCAAGTAGGGCCCGCGTGCAGAGCGCGCGCAAATCCGCTAGAAGCGCCCCATGACTTGGGATCACGATCCGCCACCGCGTGGCCACCGGCGCGGCTACCACCACGGCAACTTGCGCGAAGCCTTGATGAAGGCGGCGCTTGATTTGATCGCGGCAAAGGGGCCGTCCGGATTCACGTTTGCCGAAGCGGCGCGGGCGGCTGGTGTAAGCCCCGCGGCACCCTATCGGCATTATCGCGACCGCGACGCGCTGATGGCAGATGTCGCGCGGCATGCGTTCGAGCAGTTCGAAGCCAAGCTCCGGCAAGCCTGGGCGGGCGGTGCGCCTGATCCGTTCAAGGCATTCGAGCGTGTTGGCAAGGCATATCTCGATTTCGCGCGGCAGGAACCGGCGCAATATTCGGCGATGTTCGAATCAGGTCTTTCGTTCGCCGCTTTTCCTGATCTGCATGTCGCAGGTGAGCGGGCGTTTGATGTGCTGAAGGACGGATGTGCGGCGCTGGTCGCGACGATGCCGGAGGCCAAGCGGCCGCCGGTGATGATGATGGCGCTTCACATTTGGGCCGAGGCGCACGGGATTGCCTCGCTCTTTGCCCGTGGCGACGAGGCGCGCCGGCCCATCCCGATGACGCCCGAAGACCTGCTCGACGCTGCCGTCCTGATCTATCTCGACGGACTGGGCGTTAGAAAAGCAAACAGCGGTTGATAGCCCGCTTAAAGCTGCGCGGTTTCCCCCTTGGGATCATTGCCGCTCCCGCGATGATCCGCATACTCGGTAACGGCTGAATCGCCATCGTTTGATCCTCGTTTCTCAGACGTGTCTGATTTTTTGAATGCGATTTTTGAAAACGTCTTCAGGAGTTCGCAATGCCCGGCAAATGCCCGAAATGTCAAAACGTCGTTGGCAACGTTCGCGCCGAGCAGATCGGCATCACCAACATGGCGGGCAACACCTTCAGCGGGGCGAGCTACGTTTGCCCGCATTGCCAGACGATCCTGGGGGTCGTGGTCGATCCCTATGCGTTCAAGAACGAGATCGCCATCGAAGTGATGAAGCGGATGCGCGGCGGGCGGTGAGCCTGTCGCGAACCTTTTTTACTCGATAGCTGCGGCTAGCCCTTGAACTCACCCCTTGCCGTCCCACGTATGTGAATGTAAAATACATTTACATCCTGAATGAGGAGAGGGTGGCAATGACGCAAGTGGTGCAGACGCTCGATGACTTCGGCAGGCCCGCGTGGCTTGCCGCGATGGTTCTGGGGTTCATCGTCTTCTGGCCGGTTGGGGCTGTCATCCTGACCTATATGCTTTGGAGTGGACGCATGAACTGCGGATGGCACGGTGGTCGGGGTCGCGAACGCTGGGAAAATCGGATGGCGGAACGTTTCGAGCGGGCGCGATGCCGAATGGAAGAGAAATTCGGCGCCTTCGGCCATGGACCTAGAGGCGATGGCCATAGAGGCGGCGGTTATTCCAGCGGTAACAAGGCCTTCGATGATTATCGCGAAGCAACGCTGAAACGGCTCGAAGACGAAGAGCGCGAATTCCGGGAATTTCTGGAGCGTTTACGGCAGGCCAAGGACAAGTCCGAGTTCGACCAGTTCATGGCTGAAAGGCGCGATCGTCCGGAACCTGGACAGGAACCCGGTACCAGTCCCACGACTTGATTTCCAAGACATAAGGCAGGGCGGCTGTCGTGGCCGCCCTGCTTCATCTTTTCCGGCTTTTCATTCGGTGTGCCCAACTACGCGGAGCGGACTCGATGTTTTATCTTCACCATCTGATCTTCTTGCCGTTTTTCGTTCTGTTTCACGTTGTCGGCTTTCTCTTCCTGGCGTTTGCAGCGGTGATTTTGATGAAAGTGTTCCGCCAGCGGCGGTGCGGCAGCGCCTCTCGCAAAATGGAGAGGCCGGAGGCAACACGGCCGGCGCGTTTCGGAAATGAGGCGTTCGATGATTATCGGCGCGCGACTTTGCGGAAGCTCGAAGCTGAGGCGGAGGAATTCCGCAAGTATCTCGATGGGTTGCGGCGGGCGGCCGACGCCGCGGCGTTCGAGGCGTTTCTTAAATCGCGGCGTGCAGAAAACGGGCCAGCGGCCTGACGACCGGGGCGTGGCGACGCGCCCCGTCTGCATAGCAGAAATTCCCCATTTTCCGCCCATGTTGCTGATATTTTAGGGGAGTTACCGTACCGGCTCGGCTATGCTGAACGCTATGGCCGTCACGGCGGACGGGCTTGTTCGAGGCGAAAAATCACGGACGATCATGGCCTGGCAATTTTTGAAAAACGCTGTTGTTGCGTATGGTGGCGGCTTGCGCTCGGCGCTCGAGCACCTCAAGGAGGCGTTCGGCTTCGAGGGTACGCAGACGCCTGGACAGTCACGCGTCGCATTCACGATCGCGGTCGTGGCGCTGGCGGCCAAGATGAGCAAGGCGGACGGCGTTTCGCTGCCAATTGAGGCGGAAGCGTTCAAGCGCCAGTTCCAGGTGCCGGAAAGCGAGTGCGCGCACGTACGCAAGCTCTATGAGCTCGCGAGCCGGGACGTGGCCGGATACGAGACGTATGCGTCGCAGATCGCGCACATTCTCGAAGGCCAGCCCGAGATCAAGGTCTCGGTGCTTGAAAGCCTCTTCCATATCGCGAGCGCGGACGGCGTTTTGCACCCCGACGAAGACAAGTACCTTGAGCGGGTCGCTGAGATCTTCGGCTTGAGCAAGGGCGAGTTCCGCTGCGTGCGCCGCGGCTTCGTCTTCGATGCCGATAGCCCGTACGAGGTGCTGCACGTTTCGCCGCTGGCTTCGGATGCCGAGCTCAAGGCGCGGTATCGCGAGCTGGTCAAAGGCCACCACCCCGATGCGCTCGTTTCGAAGGGTGTACCGCCGGAGTTTCTTGCCGGGGCCGAACGGCGGCTGGCAGCGATCACGGCAGCTTACGAAGCCATTCTCGAAGAGCGTGGTCAGCGGGCGGTGCGCGAGCTGGAACCCACTCCGTGACCTTCGAGTCGGATACGCCGCTGACGCATGCGGTTTGTGCGGCCCACAATCGGGAGCCGCGACGCGGCGGCGTAAAGCCGTCGCTGCTCGTTCTGCATTACACCGGCATGGCGTCGGCTGCGAAAGCGATCGACTGGCTATCGCGGCCGGAAAGCGGCGTGTCCTGCCATTACGTCGTGGACGAGCATGGTGTCGTGACACAGCTCGTGCCGGAAGAATTCCGGGCGTGGCACGCGGGCGTCTCCAATTGGAGAGGCGAAACAGACATCAATTCGCACTCGATCGGGATCGAGATCCACAATCCCGGACATCAGAACGGCTATCCCGATTTTCCCGCAGCGCAGATGCGGTCCGTCATTGCACTGTCGAAGGATATTGTTCGCAGAAATCATATCCGGCCTGAAAACATTCTGGCGCATTCGGATGTGGCGCCAGGGCGGAAGATCGATCCGGGCGAGAAGTTCAATTGGCTTTTGATGGCGCGGGAAGGTCTGGGGCTGTGGGTGCGGCCGTTGCCCGTTCGGGCCGACGATCCGGGGCTGGAGCTTGGCGCCGAAGGTCCGCGTGTTCTCAATGCACAGAGAAATCTTGCCGCCTACGGATATGGCATCGACACCAGTGGCGTACTGGACGCCGATACGGAAAAGGTTCTCAAGGCTTTTCAACTGCATTTCAGGCCTCGCCGCGTGGACGGGCGGCTCGATCGTTCGACCGAAGGCACGCTCGAACGCCTTGTTGCGGCATCGTCGAAGCCGGCTGCTGCTTGACGCAACGTCAGCGGTGATGTTGATGCCGAGGGTGTGCTGACGGATTGCAGCGCATCTCGCCGGCCGGGGGCTCGGCGAAACTCGGCACAAACAACCGAAGCAGGGCAGACAGGTGTTTAAGCCGCGGCGGCCGGAAATTCTGGCGCTTATCGTTGCCGTCTACGTCGCGCTGGTTCTGAACCGGCCGTTCTGGAACAAATTTCTGATCCTCGTTGCGCCGCATCGGTTCAGCGATTGGGCGTTCGTTGGCGCAGTTGGTGTCGCGACTATTGTCATCGCGTATCTTGTGCTGCTTGCCGTTTCGCTGAAGCCATTGCTGCGTGTGCTCGTTCTCGTTCTGCTGCCGGTCACTGCGGCGGCCGCGTATTTTATGGGCGAGTATGGCATCCTCATTGATGCGCACATGGTGCGAAATATCTTTGAGACGGACAGGGGAGAGTCGGGCGATCTCGTCACGTGGAAGCTCATCGGGTACGTCGTATTTCTCGGGGTTGTGCCCGGCGTTCTATTCTGGCTCGTGCCGTGGATGGAGCGGTCGTGGCGCGATGAAACGCTGGCGAAACTCAAATACGCGACGGTGGCTTCTGTCATCTGCGTCGCGGTGGTGCTGCCGTTCCTAGGCAACATTCTTTCGCTCGGCCGCGAGCATCGCGAACTGAAGATGACGCTGACGCCGCTGAACTACATCTCAGCGGTTACGACGTATTGGCGGCGGGAAGGGCGTAAGCAGGTCAAGGTGGCCGCACCTTACGGTGATGATGCGTATCAGGCGGCAGCGTCGAATCCGGCGCGCAAGTCGCTGTTCGTAATCGTCGTCGGTGAAACTGCGCGTGCAGATCATTTTGCGCTAAACGGTTACGCGCGACCGACCAATCCGGAACTTTCCAAGGTGCCGGACCTCATCAATTATCCGCATGCTTATTCGTGCGGGACCGATACCGCCCAGTCGGTGCCGTGCATGTTTTCAGGCTACGGCCACGACGGCTTCACCAATGCAAAGGCAGAGACGCGCCAGAACCTTCTGGATGTCTTGAAGCGAGCGGGCGTGAATGTCCTGTGGCGTGAAAATCAAGCCGGCTGTAAGGGCGTCTGCGCACGCATCGAAACCGAAACTCTGACCGGACACAAAGTTCCGACGTTCTTTCCGAGCACCGAAAACTACGACGATATTCTCGTCGATGGTCTCAAGGAACGCATCGAGAAGATGCAGCACAACGAGGTCATCGTGCTGCACATGATGGGCAGTCACGGTCCTGCGTACTGGCGGCGCTATCCGCCGCAATACGAGACATTCACGCCGGCTTGCAAAGACGCGCAGTTCAGCCGGTGCGAGCTGCAGACGATCGTCAATGCTTACGACAATACGCTCGTCTATACCGATCACGTCTTGGCGCGGCTTATCGGGGTGCTTGCAGATGCGCAAAGCCGCGGCGTCGATGCCGGAATGCTTTATGTGTCCGATCACGGAGAGAGCCTCGGCGAGCACGGCATGTACCTTCACGGCATGCCCTATGCGTTGGCGCCGGAAGCGCAAATCCATGTGCCGATGGTGGTGTGGCTTTCCCCGACGCTGCGTGAAGCACGCGGCATCGATCAGTCTTGCATGATGGCGCACGCGAGCGCGCGCGTAAGTCACGACAATCTTTTTCATTCGGCGCTGGGGATCATGAACGTAAAGACGCGCGTTTACGATCCGGCGCTCGATCTATTCGCGGGCTGCCGCAACCGCACACGTAAGGCTTATGGGCAGCTCACGCCATAATGAGATAACGTAGCGCGACAGGTTGCGACGCGACGATTTCACCACCCAGGCGCGACGAAAATGATATCCCCGGGTTATTCGGACTCATGCATGATTGGCGTGTAAAGGCGCTTGGAAGGTTTGAGCATGGTTCGAATTCTGGCCGCGTTGTCTTTTCTGGCTGTGATCTGCGGCCCGATGGTAGCGTGGGCTGAACAGCCGCTCGGCCCGGTTCCGGAACACCCGGACATGAGCGCGCGAGCCGTCACGACGCTGCTCTTCCAGGCGAAGCCGGGGATCCGCCCCGATCTCTCCGGCAAGTTTCTCGTTTATCTCGATCTGTCGGAACTTAATTTCAAAGCGGCCAACCTGGCGCATTCGGATTTTTACGGCACGGACTTCACCGGTGCTAATCTGAAGGGTGCCGATCTCTCGCATACGCGCCTTGACCGCTCCGTGCTGATGCGAGCCGATCTTTCCGGCGCTAACCTCACGGGCGCAACGATTTTGAGGCCGACGATCTACGCGGATCTGTCGTCGAACACACAGGATGCGCCGCGCTTCACCGGCGCCAATCTCACGGACGTTCATGTTCAGGCGGAACTGTCGGGTGCCGACTTCCGCGGTGCGAACCTGTTTCATGCCAACTTCTATCCGCTCGAAGGTCGGCCCGGGGAGGGAACGCTTGCCACGACGTATCGCAACGTTCTCAAGTATTGCGATTTCTCAGGGGCCCGGCTCGAAGACGCCAACATGACGCGAGCCGTGCTGTGGTTTGCCCGGTTCAACGGGGCCAATCTGAAAGGCACGGACTTCACTGACGCGGACCTGTCGCGAGCGGATTTCTCAGGTGCGGACATCACCGGTGCCGACTTTACGCGCGCCGATCTCGACGGCGCCAATTTTGTTGGGGCGATCGGCATTGCTCAGGCCAAAGGTCTCGATCAGGCCGTCAATCTTGATCGCGCCGTCAGATAAGCGATGTTCAGTTGTCGCGACGTCAGGCTGGCGTCGGCTAGACATCGGACCATCTTTAAACAAATCACAAACTGCTATTAACCTTTGTTAAAGGGTTTATTGTCAGGCTGTTAACACCTCATCCCAAACCAGGGTGCTGAAATGTCGAAGCTAAGCGGAGTTGTCCGTTTGCGTCCATGTGCATCGTTTGCGGTTGGATTTTTCGCAGTGGCTTCCGTCTGGGCGACCGGCGCTGAAGCGGTCAGCCTGCACGTCAAGCTGGCCTGCTCGCGCGATTACTATGCCTATTGCAGCCAGTTCGCTTCGGACAGCCCCGAAGTTCGCCAGTGTATGCGCTCGGTCGGCAAGCGGCTATCGGAACGCTGCTTCAACGCCCTGGTCGACGCGGGCGAGGTGAGCCCGACCGAAGTTGCCCGGCGCGCGGCGGCACTGCGCCAGTAGAGGCACTTTCGTTCTCGGCTGGTCCCGAGGATGACAGGGTGTGTCCTGTTCTTCGCTGCCCCAATAGGCATCCAGACGTCTTTTCCGGCAGTTGCCAGATTTGACTAATAGGAACTTGACTTGCGCCTCACGAACTTCGTTTATGATGTGCTCAGTCGGCCGCACATGCGTTGACGACGCCTTTAGCGGCGTGAGCGTCGCGTGTTCCGAACCGGCCAGATGAGAGCAATGAGGGCGGTGACATGGGCGAACCGAGGATCGAGCTAAAGCCTTGGCGGCAGATCGACGTTCCGGAGCCGCAGCCGGACGAGCTTTATCAGCTTTCGCTTTTCGACAAGACCTATAGCTTCCGCGGTCTGAAGGCGCTGCTCGGCGCGGCCGACTTCGACAAGGCGGGCGATCGCAATTGTGGGCTGGCAGCGAAGGACGACGTCGAGCGCGAAGCTGCGCGGACGATCCTTTCAGGTCTCACGCTGCAACATCTCTACGACCGGCCGCTGACCGACGATGAAGGTCAGGTCGATTCAGTCATGCGGATCAACTACGATATCGATCTTGCGACCTTCGCGGAGCTGGCGCCGAAGACGCTCGGCGATGTCAAAAACATGCTGCTGCGCGCGAAGTCGGCGGAAGCCAAGCGCATCGGCGGGGCGCTGACGGGCGTCATGGCGGCGGCCATCGCCAAGCTCATGGACGTGCATGAGCTTGTCTATGCGGCGAAGAAATTGAAGCGGTCCGGCAAGGCGCGGACGCTCGTTGGCGCGCCCGGCACATTGTCGTCGCGTCTGCAACCCAACCACCCGACCGACGATCTCGATGCCATGTCGGCGCTGGTCTATACGGGCCTGTCGATGGGCTCGGGCGATGCGCTGCTCGGGCTCAATCCGGCAATCGACACGGTCGAGAACATCACGAAGGCGCTGAAGCATCTCGACAAGCTGCGCCGCGAAACGGGCGCGCCGACGCAGATCTGCGTGCTCTCCCACGTCAAGACGCAGCTCGCGTGCCTTGAAAGCGGGGCGCCGGTCGAAATCATGTTCCAGTCGCTGGCCGGCACGGATCGCACGCTCATCGAAGAGTTCGACTGCACGGCCGACGTACTCGACCAAGCCTATACGACGATGGCGAAGCATGGGCCGCTTGCGGGCGAAGCCGACCAGTTCATGTATTTCGAGACCGGACAGGGCAGCGAGCTGACCTACGGCAAACACAACGACATCGACATGACGACGACGGAAGCGCTCTGCTATGGGCTGGCGCGCCGCTACGATCCGTTCATGGTCAACAACGTGACGGGCTTCATCGGGCCGGAGACGCACCGCTCGAACTTCGAGATGATCGTGTCGAACCTGCAGGATCATTTCATGGGCAAGCTGCTCGGCCTGCCGATGGGCATGGCGCCCTGCTACACGCTGCATTCCGAGATCACGATGGAAGGTCAGCAGATCGCAGCCGAGTTGCTGACGGCTGCGGGCGCCAACTACTTCATGGACGTCTATCTCTCGATTGATCGCATGCTCGCCTATTTCGATACCTGCGGGCACGACGACCAGACGATGCGCGAAGTGCACGACCTGACGCCTGCGCCCGAGTTTCTCGAGTGGACGATTTCGCGCGGCATCTTCGTACGCAACGAAGACGGCGAGATCGAGCGCGGGCCGAACTGGGGCAATCCGAAAATCTTCTGCTCGGAGGACGAGTTCGAGCGGCTGCGCAAGAACCTGCCGGCGGCTTACGGGTTCGAGAGTGCCGGTCCGCGACCGAGCGAGCAGGTGTCGCGCGCGATCAAGGCCAACCTCGCGGCGGCGCGCGAAGCGATCTATGCCGAGGTCACGCCGGAACGCCTTGCCGGCATTGACTTCCGCCGCGTGAAGACGTCGGCCGAGAGCAAGGAGATCCACCTCTCGCATCCGGATCGCGGCGCAAAGCCTGCGGACGAGATGATCGCGGAACTCGCACCGGAAAGCGTCGACGTACAGATCATCGTGTCGGACGGGTTGAGTGCGGAAGCCGTGCATCACAACATTCCGGACCTGTTGCCCGCTTTGCTTGACGGCTTGAAGGAGCAGAGCATTTCAGCCGGCAAGCCGATCCTCGCGCCGTATGGCCGGGTGAAACTGGCGGAAGCGCTGGGCGACGCGTTACAGCCGAAGCTTGTGATCAATCTCATCGGGGAGCGGCCGGGCGGCGACGCGCTCGCCTCGCGCAGCATGTCGGCTTACATCGCGTATCGTCTCGACGATGATGCGAAGAAAGCGGCGGCGCAGTTCAGCGGCAACCCGGACGTGCGCTACGAATACACGGTGATCTCGAACATCTATGCGGGCGGCTTGCCGCCGAGCGAAGCCGCCGTACAGATCGCCGAGCGCGTCAATCAGATTTTGACGACGAAGGCCGCGGGCAACCGGCTGGAGCGGGCGATTCATGATCGTTCGCACAACATGCGTATGGCTATGGGGGCTTAATTCTTGATTGCGCCTTGCGAGACTCCCTGCGGGGAGCCGGCCGCAAGACGCGGACTTGTCGGCAAGTCGTAGATCACGTGCCTTGTCATCCTCGAACGCGGCGAGCATCGCGAGCGCGTTCGGGGATCCAACGTGAAGCTGCCGATGGCTCAGTCTTGCGTCTCCGACGAGTCTTGCGCTGGATCTCCGGCCGTCTCTCACCTGTTCCGCGCTTGCCTGTCGCCAAACGGAGGCAATCCGACCCCCCTTGACGTTTCGCTCTGCAGATCGCTTATCTCGCCATACCAGCCGGCCGGACGGCCGCTGCCGGATATCGTTGAGGCGAAACGGGCTCTAAAGGCTCGCGAGCAAAGCGTCCGGTGGAGGAAAGTCCGGGCTCCCAGAGAACACGGTGGCGGCTAACGGCCGCCGGGGGCGACCCCAGGGAAAGTGCCACAGAGAACATACCGCCTCCGCGCCTCCGGGCTCGGCGGTAAGGGTGAAAAGGTGCGGTAAGAGCGCACCGCGCTTCTGGCAACAGAAGCGGCAGGGCAAACCCCACCGGGAGCAAGATCAAATAGGGGTGGGCGCGCGGAGCGGGAAACCGCAGACGCAAGGCGCGTTCTCACGCTACCTGCCCGGGTTGATTGCACGAGGCGCTTGGCGACAGGCGTCCCAGATGAATGGTCGTCGCGGAGGCGCAATCCTCCAAACAGAACCCGGCTTACAGGCCGGCTGGTATTTTATTCTTTTGCATGCTTCGCGATTAGAGAGCCGAAAGTGCCTCTTTTGCCGCGAACCAGGCTGCCGCGCCATATCCGACCGTCGTCAAAATACAGCTCAACGTGATCATCGCCGTGAAAGCGATCGGTGGCGATTTCAGGTAGCTCGGCCGGAGCGCCCGAACGAAGAATGCAAACGGGTTGAAAAAAGAGCCGATGCAAATGAAGGCCGTCATCCATGCCGGCGGTATGATTTCAAGCGTGCGAAACAGCATGAAAAAGATGAACTGGAACTGCGCCATCATCAGATAGTCGATATGAGACTTCAGCAGATCATGGCGCCCGGGGATAAGTTTGAGCATCGGGCTGTCGTCGGATGAGAAGACGGCGACGAGTAGCCAAGCCTGAAGAAGGGCCACGACGAGACATAGGCTTGCAGTCAGCAACAGGAATTGTGTTGGCACGGCTTTCTTGGCTCCGATTTTCCACTGTTTTCGCGAATTTACATAGACAATCGTCAGCGCAGTCGCTTGACTAATCGGGACAAAAGTCTTGGCCACGGCGGCCAGCGTCGGGGGTTGGGATGAGGGGATCCTTTTCAACGGATCGCGTGGCTGCAAAAGATGGGTTCGCTTATTGGAGCGATCTCGTTTGCGATGTCTTCGTAAAGCTCGATTGCAATTCGACAGTGCGAGATTGCTTCAAGGCCAAGATGCTTTATGACACTCTCGGTTGGCTTCGCGTCGTAGAAGCGGAAAGCGATGCCATCGAGGCTCAGCGCTCACGACGGCAGATCACCAAGGGCAGTGAAGATGACCTCTTGGTTTCCATCCAAATCAAAGGAAAGACGCAGCTCATACAGGACGGCCACGAGGCTGTGCTAAATGCTGGTGATTTTGCCCTTTACGATAGCTCTCGACCTTACGTCCTGCGCATGTCCGACGATACGCGGCTTATTTGCCTGCAATTTCCGCGCAGCGAGATCGTCGGTCGTCTCGGGCCGGTTTCGCCGTTCGTGGCTAGAGCAGTAGACGGAGAACATGGAGTTGCCAGTCTCTTCCTGGAGCTGGCGCGTATGTTGCCGAAAAGAGTTTCTGAATTGGATAAAGCCACCGCAGAGGGCGTTGCAGAGCATGTCGTCGATCTATTGGCATTATCGCTCGGAAGCGAGCGGGGCGACGCTTTTCAGCTTGCGAACGGCCATGCTGCGATGCGTTCACGCTTGAAGCAGGCGATACGAAGGCACATTCGCGATCCTGATTTCTGTCCCACACTTGCCGCGCGTTCGGCAGGTATCAGCGTTCGACATGCCAACCGCCTTCTAGCGGAGGAAAATACATCGCTGGGGCGGTTTATAATCGGCGAGCGTTTGGCCGGCTGTAGGGAAATGCTGAGCGATGCCTACTATGACAACCTGTCGATTGGTGAGATCGCATATTCCTATGGGTTCAATGATCTCAGCCATTTTAGCCGCGCATTTCGCGCGCGCTATGGTCACTCTCCGAAGGAGTATCGCTCTCGTCGTACACGTCAGCCTTTCGTTGCTACCTAGGGCGAAGCGCGCGATTATGACCGTTGCGGCATTCACGGCGATATCATTTCCCGCAATGGCTTGGACGGAACAGGACATTGTCCACAAGGGCCTTGCCGGTTCTCTGATCCCGGCGACCGGCGGCAAGCCTGGGCCGATGGTGCTGATCTTGCCGGGCTCCGGTCCTGTGGATCGCGACGGCAATGCGCCTGGAATGGATACCGACAGTCTCAAGCTTGTGGCGCGGGGGTTCGCCGATCTCGGCATCAGCTCGCTTCGGATCGACAAGCGCGGTGTGGGTGAAAGTTATGCCGCCGGTCCGCGCGTCGAAGACCTGCGCTTTGGCACATATGTCGATGACGCAATCTCGTGGCTCGACTTTTTGCGCAACCGGCCTGACGTCTCGAAGCTGTTCATTCTCGGGCACAGCGAAGGCGCGCTTGTCGGCACGCTCGCGGCGAAGAAAACGCGTGTCACGGGGCTTATCTTGCTTGAGGGCGCAGGGAGGCCGATTGCTGATGTTTTGGCGCGGCAACTCGCGAGCGCAGGTGTTTCGCCAAAGCTACAGGGCATTTCAAAGCAGATTACGGAGCGATTGGAACACGGTGTCGCCGTTCCGAACGTTCCGGCTGAACTCGTGGCGCTCTATCAGCCGCGGGTTCAAGGGTATCTGATGTCGTGGATGCCGCTTGATCCGGCGGCCGAACTTTCGGCGGTGACGTGCCCGGTCCTTATCGTCCAGGGTAGCACCGATCTGCAGGTGTTTCTCGATGACGCGCACCAGCTTTCAACAGCATTGCCGTCGGCTCGTCTGGTCGTGATTTCGGGCATGAACCACATCTTGAAGGAAGCGCCTGAGGATCGCGCGCAAAATTTCGCGACGTACGGCAATTCGTTTTTGCCGCTCGATCCTCAGCTTCTTCCTGTGCTCGCGGATTTCGTGCGCAAGCACTGAGGGTGCATCACGGACTCGTCACAACGAGCTTGCGATAGAGGTGCCAAGTCGCGTGGCCCAGGATCGGGAGCACGATGGCAAGTCCGAACAGGAACGGCAGTGCACCCAAAACGAGACCGACTGCAACGATCAGGCCCCACAGCGCCACCGGAATGGGGTTTTCCAGCGTGGCGCGAACGGACGTTCGGATGGCCGCGCCGACGCCCACATCGCGATCGACGAGCAGCGGGAACGACACAACGCTGATTGCCAGCACAAACAGGGCAAAGAGAAAGCCGACGAGATTGCCGGCGAACATCAATTGCCGTCCCTTATCGGTCGTCATGACCTGATTGACGAAGTCCGACAGCGACGTCGGCGTGCCGCCTATGATCTGCGTGTACATCATGTTCGCGACGTAGAGCCAGCCGACGAACAGCAGCGCCAGGAAAGCGCCGAGCGTGAAGATCGAGTCGATGCCGGGCCGATGCAGTACGTCGAGCGCGCGGGCGGGAGATACGTCGAGGCCCTGCTCGCGGCGTCGGCTCAATTCATAAAGGCCGATGGCGACGAACGGTCCGAGCAGCGCGAAGCCTGCCGCCATCGGGTAGATCAGATGCAACAGCTCATAACCGAAGATCAGTCGCGCGAGGATGATGCCGACGACCGGATAGATGATGCA